>JADZDP010000117.1 GCA_020850995.1 Deltaproteobacteria bacterium | reverse complement strand
GCCGGCCCCCGAGCCGAAAGGGCACGGCGCGCGCGAACAGCTCGTGCGTGGGCACCGGCCAGCGCAGGCGTTGCGCGACGTGCGCGTGCACGTCCACCAGCGAGCCCCGCGGGCTCTTCACCGAGAACGCGCGAAAGTACCTCGAGCTCACCGGTCGGCCGGGCGTCGTCACCAGGGTCCACCCGGCGTCCGTCAGCGAGCGCCGAGCATCGACGAGGCGCGCAGCATCGACGAGCAGGTCGACGTCGGTCATGTTGCGCTCACCGGGGCTCCACAGCAGCTCGGCGAGCGCCGCGCCCTTGAACACCAACGCCGGCGTCACCGCCTCGATGATGGCGAGCGCTCGCGCGCCGTCGGACAAGAGCAGCACCTCGGCCGCCTGCCGCATGCGGGTGATGCCATCGACGTGCTCGCGACCCATGATGGCGCCAAGCATGGACTCGCCAGCCACCGGTGTCGAGGAGCAGCGTGCGGGCCAGGCCCGGCTCACCCCGCGCTACCGCCCGCGCCACCAGGTTCCTGGCCCTGGTCAGCCTCGCCGCCCCCGCGTGCCGGACCGCGCCCGCGCACGATGACGTACAGCCCCGGGATGAACACCAGGTTCACCACCGTCGACACCAAGGTGCCGCCAAACACGGTGGTGCCGAGCGAGCTGCGCGCGCCCGCACCGGGGCCGCTCGCGAGCATCAGCGGCACCACGCCGAGCAGGAACGCGATAGACGTCATCAGGATCGGCCGGAGGCGAATGCCGGCCGCCTCGATGACAGCGTCGACGGTGGACCTGCCCTCGAAACGCAAGCGCTCGGCGAACTGCACGATCAGGATCGCGTTCTTGGAGGCGAGGCCGACGAGCATGAGGAGCCCGATCTGACAGAACACGTCGTTGGCCAAGCCGCGGAGCGCCTGCAACCCGAGGCCGCCGAGCACGGCGAGCGGCACCGACAGGATCACCACCAACGGCAACACGAAGCTCTCATACTGCGCGGCAAGTACCAGGAAGACGAACAGCACCCCGAGCGCGAAGATGGCCAGCACCTGACCGCTTGCCTCCGTCTGTTCCAGCGACAGCCCGGTCCACTCACCGCGAATCCCCTCGGGGAGGGTACGCGCCTGCTCCTCCATCGCCCGCAGCGCATCACCCGTCGAGATACCGGGCGCCGCGCTGCCGTTGATCTCGGCCGAACGAAACAGGTTGTAGTGGCGAATGATCGAGCCCGATGTGGTGGGCTTCACGGACACCAGCGCCTCGAGCGGAATCATCTCACCGACCGCGCTGCGCACGTAGAACGAGCCGATATCCTGCGGGTCGTCACGGAACTGCTGCTCCGCCTGCACGTAGACGCGGTAGGTGCGGTTCGCGGTGACAAAATCGTTGACGTACTGCGAGCCCATGAAGAGCTGCAGGGTGCCGAAGAGCTGATCGATGGAGACGCCGAGCGCCTTTGCGCGTTCGCGATCAACCGAAACCTCGAGGACGGGTGTGTCGGCCGTGAACGACGTGAAGATGCCACGCAGGCGTGGCTCCTGGTTGGCCCTACCCACCAGCTCTTGCGTGGCACCAGCGAGCTCTTGCAGCGAGCGCCCAGCGCCGGTGTCCTGCAGCACGAACTGAAACCCGCCTACCGTGCCGACGCCGCGAATGGCTGGTGGCTGAAAGGGCACGACCTTGGCGCCGCCGATGCGCCCCAGCGGCGCACGCAGGCGCTCGACGATAGCCGTCACCGACGCCGCGCGCTCGTCCCACGGCTTCAAGGTGACGAACATGGTGGCGAGGTTTGGCCCGCTGCCCGACAGCATAAATCCACCCACAGCGAAGCTGAGCGCGACCTCCGGTTGGCTCTGCACGATGGCGACTGCATCGAGGAGCACCTTCTGGGTCTGCTCGACCGACGTGCCCTCTGGGCCCTGGACCGAGATGATCAGGTAGCCCTGATCTTCGTCGGGGATGAAGCCGCTCGGCACGCTGCGAAACAACAGCACGGTCCCTGCCGCCAGCAGCGCGAAGGCCGCGCCGATGAGCGCGGTGCGCCGCAACAGGCGCCTGAGCGTTCGCCCGTACCACGTGCGCAACCCATCGAGCCCGACGTCGATGGCGCGGAAGCCCGCCCACTTCTCGCCGCGCTGGTGTTGCAGGAGCCGGGCGCCGAGCGAAGGTGTCAGCGTCAGCGCCGAGAAGGTTGACAGCGCGACGCAGGCAGCGATGGTCAGCGCGAACTGCCGGTAAATGGTGCCGGTGGTACCAGGGAAGAGCGCTGCCGGAACGAAGACGGCGATGAGCACCACCGAGATGGCGACCACCGCGCTGCCCACCTCGGCCATGCTCGCGCGCGTGGCCTCGCGGGCCGACAGCGCCCGCGCGGCCATGATGCGCTCGATGTTCTCTATGACGACGATGGCGTCGTCGACAACGAGGCCGGTCGCCAAGGTCAGCCCCACCAGCGTCAAGGTGTTGATGGAGAAGCCAAAGAGCTTAACGAACGCGAAGGTCCCGATGAGCGACACCGGGAGCGTGAGCGCGGTGAGCAGCACCGAGCGCCACCCGTGGAGGAACAGGAAGATGACGACGATGACCAGGCCGATGGCCTCAAACAGCGTCTTGGTGACCTCGTTGATGGAGGCGCGCACCGCGACGGTGGTGTCGGTCGCTGGCAGGTAGTCGAGCCCCGGTGGAAAGCCGGGTTTGAGCCGCGCAAGCTCGGCGAGCACGCCATCGCGCACATCCAGCGCGTTGGCGGTGGGGAGCTGAATGATACCCAGGCCCACGGCGGGTTTGCCGCGAAAGAACAGCACCTGACCGTAGCTCTCGGCGCCGAGCTCGACGCGCGCCACGTCGCCGAGGCGCACCAAAGCGCCGTCGTCACCCCGCTGCACGATCACGCGGGCGAACTCCTCGGGCTCCACCAGGCGGCCGACGGCGCGCACGGGGATCTGATACTGCTGGTCGGCGTCGACCGGCGGCTGCCCTACCTGCCCGGCCGCCACCTGGATGTTCTGCTCCGCGAGCGCCGCTACCACGTCGTGCCCCGTGAGCCTGCGTTTGGCGAGCGCCGTGGGGTCGAGCCAGATGCGCATCGAGAACTTGCGCTCGCCGAAGATGCGCACATCGGAGACGCCGGGAACGCGCTTGAGCGCGTCGCGCAGCACCACGTCGGCGTAATTCGAAAGGAACGCACGATCGTAGCGGTCGTCAGCGCTGAACAAGCCGGCGGTCAACAGGAGCTGGCCTGACGCCTTGTTGACCACGATTCCCGCCTCGTTGACCCGCGACGGCAAACGTGAAGCGGCACGTGCGACGCGGTTCTGTACGTCGACAGCCGCGATATCGAGGTTACGGTCAGGCTCGAAGGTGATGGTGATGTTGCTCTGCCCGTCGTTTGACGAGGTCGACGCGATGTAGCGCATGCCCTCCACGCCATTGAGCTCCTGCTCGAGCGGGATGGTCACCGCGGTCTCGACGACGTCGGAGCTGGCGCCGACGTACGTCGACGTCACGGTCACGGTGGGCGGCGCGAGCTCCGGGTATTGCGCGATGGGTAACCCGCGAATGGTCACCGCACCAGCGATGGTCAGCAGGAGGCTGCAGACCACCGATAGCACCGGGCGGCGCAAGAAGAATTCGATGAGCACGTCAGCGCCCCGGCGGTGGCGGTGACACCACGCTCGACGACACGTCGCCGCGTTCCCTTGGCACAACCGCCGCGCCTTCCTTCAGCATCTGCAGCGCGCTCACCGCGACACGGTCGCCGGCCGCGAGGCCCCCTTCGACGACGTACGCATCCTCGCCAAGTCGCCCGAGCTGTACGGGCTTGCGTTCTACGACGGTGGCGCCGGCCTTCTGCGCCACGACGAAGACGAAGGGCCGCCCGCTTTGACGCAGCACCGCGATGGAGGGCACCTGGAGCGCCTCGGCAACACCATAGACGATGCGCACACGCACGAGCTCCGATGGACGCAACCCCACAGTGTTGGCGAAGGCTGCTTTGACGCCGACGAGCTGCGTCCGCGGGTCTGCGTGGGGTGCGCTGTAGAAGATCGGCGCGCGCGCAAGAACGACGCCCTTGGCATCGAGCACCTCGAGCGGTGCGCCGGGCTCGAGGGTGCGCGCGCGCTCGGCCGGGATTGCCGCAGTGACCTCCAGCGTGGGCGCCGTGCCGCCGGCGTCCCCTGCGCCTCCTTGCGTTGGCGCGCGCGTCGCCGGCTCGTGCGTTGGCGCGATGGTGGTGATCTGCGTCGAGGGCGTCACCGAGTCCCCGAGCCGCACCGCGACCTCCCCGAGGGTGCCGGCCACGGGAGCGCGCACCGTCGTCAAGTCGAGCTGCACCTCGCGCTGCGCGATGCCAGCGCTCGCGGCGCTCAGGCCGGCCTCGGCGGCGCTGACGTCTGCGCGCGCTTGATCCACCTCCTGTGCGGCCGCCAAGCCTTCGCGTTGGGCCACCTCTACGCGCATGAGCTTGCTCTTGGCGAGCTCGAGGCGCGCCTGTGCTGCACTTGCGTCTGCCTGCGCACTCGCCAGCGCCGCCGTCTCCTGACGCGCATCGATGTCGACAATGGGAGTGCCAGCCTTCACGAGCGCCCCCGGCTGCACGTGGATACGTCGCACGTAGCCGCCCACCTGCGGGACCACCGTCACGCTCTGGCGCGAGAGCAGCATCCCGAGGTACTCGCCGGTGTCGCGCACCTCGCTCGGCGCAAGGGTCACCACCTCGATGTCGCGCGGCGGCGGCGCTTTGGGCGGCGGGGGCGCCTTGGCGCAGGCCGTAGCGAGCACCACAAGCACTGCAGCAGTGATGAGCACCCGATCCCTCGTGTTGGTCGTCATGAGGAACACCCCGCGAGCACGAAATGCGCATCGAGGCGCGCGCGCAACCACGCCGCCTCGCGAACGGCCAGCTCGATCTGCGCCTGGCGTAACACCACGGCGCTTTGAACGAGGTCGAGGCTGTCGGCGCGCCCCATCTCGAATGACCGACGCGTCAGGCGGTCGAGCTCGGCGGCAAGCGCGTGCGCCTCGCGCGCTGACGCCACCACGACTTCGGCGGCGCGCGCAGCGTGAGTGGCGCGCTCCACCTCGAGTACGGCGGACCGGCGCGTGTCGTCTGCGATCAGATGAGCCTGCGTCGCTGCGGCGGTGCGCTCCTGCAGGAGACCCTCGCGATAGCCTCCCTCCCAGAGCGGCACCGACACCACCGCGGCGATGGTCCAGGTGGCGAAGCGGCCCGGCAGGGGATCGGTGGTGTGAGCGCCGAGGTTGCTCGTGAGGTCGAGCGAGGGGAGGTAGCCGGTCCACGCCTCGCGCCGTGCCGCCTCGGCCGCCTCTTGCTGCGCAGAGGCGGCGCGCACGTCGGCGCGCGTGACGACGTCGTTGAGGCGGCGGCACTGGTCCTTGGTGCTCACCACGAGCCCCTCCACCGCGAATTGCGGTGAGACCCCAACGGGCCCGTCTTTGCCGAGCAATGCGCCGAGGGACTCGCGGCTCTTGCGAAGCTGATCGTCGCTCGCCGTAAGCGCGATGCGCGCCACGGCGACGTCTTGACGCACGCGCACGAGGTCGAGCTCCATGGCGGCGCCGATCTCGACGAGGCGACTGGTCATGGCCGCGCGTTCCAGCGCTTGCCGAAGGCCGAGGCGCGCCAGCTCGGCCACCCGCTCGCTGGTCGCTACGGCGACGATGGCACTGGCGAGACCGTGCAGCACCCGGCGCTCGACGTCCTCGGCACGCGCGCTTGCGGCGTCGGCGTTGCCGCCGGCGGCGTCGAGCGCGCTCCACGACGACAGATCGACGACGCCTTGCCGCAACACGACAGCCGCGCTGGCCAACGGCGTGGTCGGCGTCGGTTCGCCCGCTGCTGCGAGCGCGGCGAGGCCGCCGCCCAGGCTGACGACGGGCACCGGGATCGTCGGGGCCAGCACGTCGTAGCCGACGCCGCCGCTGGCTCCCAGGTTCGGCAAGAGCGCGGAGAGCGCTTGGCGCCAACGCCCACGCGCGCGATCGACCTCCGCCGCAGTGACGCGCAGGTCGATCGAGTCCTGCGCGAGGAGCTCGCGCGCCTGGGTCCACGACCCGATCTCGGTGGCGGCGGGCGCCACGGGGGCGAGCATGGGATCGGCCAGAGCTGCCGCCGGGACCACGTCGACTGCCGCCGCCGACGTCGACGGAGCGGCTGGCTCGCCGCCGTCGCTTCTCCCGGGCGCAGACAGCGCGAGGGCGAGCAGGAATGTGCACGGCACTGCAGCAAGCATGGGCTGGCACTCTAACAAGGTCTTCCGCGATGGCAGGCCCATTCTCGAAGAGCTCAGCTCCTGCGCCGCGCCGCCGCGCTATCCTCGTGCGATGGCACGCGAGATCGGCTCGAGGATCCACGATCGCTACCTGGTCCGAGAGCTCCTCGGCGAAGGCGGCTTCGCCACCACCTATCGCTGCGACGACACCTCCACCGGCCGCGCGGTGGCCGTCAAGGAACTGCACCTCCACCGCGTCGAGGACTGGAAGAGCGTGGAGCTCTTCGAACGCGAGGCGCGCGTGCTCGCCGAGCTCGCGCATCCGGGCATCCCCACCCACCTCGACAGCTTCCGCGTGGAAGAGGCGGGACAGCTGCGCTCGTTTTGCCTGGTGCAGGGCCTCGCCAGCGGTGCGTCCCTGGCGCAGCGGCTGCGCGCCGGCGAGCTCTTCGATGAGACACGCGCGCGCGACATCGCGCTGCAGGTGCTCGACATCCTCGCGTACCTCCACGATCTCTCGCCGCCGGTCACGCACCGCGACATCAAGCCCGCCAACCTCGTCCTCGATGACACGGGCGGCGTGCAGCTCGTGGACTTTGGTGCCGTCCGCGTGTCGGGGGGCCAGACCGGCAGCACGGTGGCCGGTACCTTCGGCTACATGGCGCCCGAGCAGTTCCAGGGCAAGGCGAGCCCGGCCTCCGACGTGTACGCGCTCGCAGCGACCCTCGTGCACCTGTTGTCCGGCAAGGCGCCCGACACGCTCCCCACCCGCCGCCTGCGCCTCGACTTCCGTCCCGCCGTGCAGGTGAGCGCGCCCTTCGCGACGTGGCTTGACGCGTGCCTCGAGCCCGTCGTCGAGGATCGGCCCGCTTCCGCGCGCGCCGCACGAGCGTTGCTTACCGCCCCCCCGGCCTCGCTCGCTGTGCCGCGCGCCACGCAGCGACCAGCGCTCGTCGCTGCCGGCGTGGCGGCCGTGCTCATCGCAGGTGCGGCCTCGGCGGCGCTGGTGATCAGCCGGGCGCCCGAGCCGGTCGACCTGCCGGTGCCCGCGCCGTACCGCCCCGCCGGCGGAGGCGCCCCCGCACCGCAACCGCCGCAACCGCCGCCGCCTCCCGCCGCTCCGCGCGCGCCGACGCCGCCCGCGGCGCGCGTGTGCACGCCGCTGCCCAAGGGCAAGTGCCGCGTGGCCTGCACGATCGACGTAATTGCCGGCACCACCGATTGCCCGTCGACGCTGATCACGCCAACGCACTTGCAGCCGGGGAGCGGGGCGTTGCGCGCGCAGCTCACGGGTATGCGCGGGCTCGAGCTGACGGCACACATCTGCGACCCACGGGGGTTCACGCTGCACGTCGCCGACTCACCGACGAACAACGGCTATGGCGGCGACAGCGCCAGCCGCTCGAACGACGCTGAGCTACAGATCGTCGATCGCACGCTCACGATCTTCGGCAGCGACAACGCGCGTGGCGCCCGCCTCTACGAGGACGGCGAGATCCTGGGGCCGCAGGGGTGCCAGGACCTGAGGCTCTACCTTGGCGACAGCGTGGCCTTGGCCGAGCAGCCGTGCATGACCGTGAGATCCGACGGTGCGCTGCGCCTCGATCCGCCGTCAGACCGTGAAGGACCACCGGACAGTGAGTGGTACCTCGGGCTCAACCGCGTCGTCGCCGGCGGCCGCTCGGGCAGCGGCCTGCAGCGCCTGGCGCTCTGCGTGCGCTGAGCCAAGCACGGTTTGTGCCCGCAGCGCACCCGGTCAGCGCCGGATCTTGCGCGCGTCCTCGAGGGCCGCGCTCACCCGCTCGGGCGTCATCGGCAGGTCTTTCATGCGCACGCCGAGCGCGTCTTTGATCGCGTTGCCGATGGCCGGCGCTGTGGGCACCAGGCCCGGCTCGCCCACGCCCTTCGACCCAAAGGGCCCGTTCGGGTCCTCGGTCTCGATGAACACGAGGTCGATGGGGAAGCGCATCTCCACCGCCGTGGGGATCTTGTAGTCGGTGAAGCCCGGGTTGAGGCAGCGGCCCTGCTCACTCAGGATCTCTTCGTAGAGCGCGTAGCCCAAGCCCTGGGCGATGCCGCCATAGACCTGGCCCTTGAGCGCCTGGGGGCTCAAGATGTGGCCCACGTCGAGGGCGTTGACCATGTGCAGCACCTCGACCTCGCCGGTGGCCTGGTCGACGGCGACCTCGACGCCCTGCGCGCCCCAGGTGTAGGCGGCCGACATGTTGCCAATACCCTTCTCCCAGTCGGGCAGCTCGCTCGGCGGCTCGTAGAAGTACTCCGCAGAGAGCATGGTGCCCGCCTGGCGGAAGTGCACCGCGCGCAGCACCTTGGCGAGCTCGACCTTGGCCCAGGGCTCGTCGGGCAGCCCGCGCTTGGTGACGAGGGCGTGCTTGAGCTCGTAGTCCTCGGGCTTGCCGGGCGCACCGACGAGCGTCTTCACCTCGTCCTTGCTCTTCCCCCCGTGAGCCTTGCTGCCGAGCGCCTTCCCCGCGATCTCCTCGAACACGCCGGGGCACAGCGCGAAGAGCTTGGCGCGCAGCTCCTTGCACGCACGGATGGCGGCGTTGCACGCCATGAAGGCGCCGCGGCTCGCGTGCGTGCCCACGTCCCAGGGGCACGCCGCTGTGTCGGTCTGGTTGAGCTGCACCTGCTCGGGGAGGACACCCAGGCTCTCGGCCACCGCTGCCGTCAGCGACGACACGAGCCCCTGCCCCATCTCCACGCCGCCATAGGCAACGTGCGCGTGGCCGAAGTCGTCGAGACGAATGGCGATGCCGCTGCCGTCGGAGCGATAGATGCGCCCCGAGCCGCCCACATGCACCAACGACGACACGCCCACGCCGAGCGCGCGCCCGCGCGCGTCCTTGCGGCCCCTGCCCTGCTTCTCCGACCAGCGGAGCTTCTGGCCCACGGCACCCAGGCAGTCGTCGAGCCCGCACGTCGAGATGCGGAACTTCATGGGTGACTCGTCGCCCGGCTGGTTGGCGTTCTTGCGCCGCAGCTCCAGCGGGTCGATGCCGGCCTCGCGCGCGAGGTCGTCGAGGTTCGACTCGATGGGGAAGGTCACCTCGGGGTTGCCGTAGCCGCGCATGGCCTGGCAGTAGGTGTTGTTGGTGTAGACGATCTTGGCGTCGAAGCTCACCGCAGGCACCCGGTAGAGCGAGGTCACCGGCAACATCATCACCGAGGGGTAGGTAGCGCCCCACGAGATGTAGGCGCCGTTGTCCTGCAACACTTCGACGATACGAAAAGTGAGCTTACCGTGCTCGTCGCAGCCCTGCACCACGCGGGTCTCGGCGGACTGGCGCGGCGAGAGGTAGGCGAACTCCTCCGTGCGGTCGTAGAGGATCTTCACCGGCAGCCCGGTCTTGTGCGCGAGCAAGATGGCGATGTGCTCGTAGCAGTGCGTATCGAGGCCGGTGCCGAAGCCGCCGCCGAGCGCCGGCACCACCACGCGCGCGCCGCGCCCCTCCAGGCCCATGGCCTCGAGCGCCTTGGTGAAGTCACGCTGCGCCAGGAAGGGGATCTGGGTCTTCGCGTAGATGGTCAGGTTCTGCTGCCCATCGAACTCCGCGATGCAGCCCGCCGTTCCCATGCAGGCCTGCTGGATGCGCGGCGTGCTGTAGCTGCCCTCCACGATGTGCCTGGAGGCGCGCTTCATAGCCTCGAGCTCACCGGTGTGGTGGCCGTACTTGAGGTCGACGAGGTTGCTGGTGCGCGGCTTGCCGCGGCCGTCTAGCTCATGCACCAGCGGCGCGCCGGGGGCGAGCGCGTCGAGCGGCGAGAACACGCCGGGCAGCGGCTCGTACTCCACCTTGATGAGCTCCACGGCCTCGCGCGCGATGTCGGGGTCGATGGCGGCCACGGCGGCCACCTCGTCGCGGAACTGCCGCACCTTGCCCTTCTTGAGCGCGAAGTTGTCAGCCAAGAAGCCCACGCGCACCTCGGGCGTGTCGTACGCCGTGATGACCGCGCGCACGCCGGGCAGGCGCTTGGCCCTCGAGGTGTCGATGTTGACGATGCGCGCGTGCGCGTGCTCACTGAACTTGATCTTGCCGTGCAGCATGCCCGGGCGCGTGAGGTCGTGGATGTAGGCGGTGCGCCCGGCGACCTTGTCACCGGCGTCGGGGCGCGCGCGCTCCTTGCCGACAAACGAGTAATCGCTCATGGCCGCTCCTTCGCTGCCAGCTCGGCGGCTTGCTTCACGGCGTCGACGATCTGCACGTAGCCGGTGCAGCGGCACAGGTTGCCCACCAAACCAGCGCGGATCTCGTCGTCGCTGGGGCT
>JADZDP010000116.1 GCA_020850995.1 Deltaproteobacteria bacterium | reverse complement strand
GCGCCGGCTCGTCGCTCTCCGGCTGGAAGGCGCCGTCGTGTGCGCCGCCGTCGAGGAACAAGGTGCCCGACAGCGCGGCTGTGCCGGGCATCAGGCCCACCGTGAGCGCGGCGCGCCCGAGGTCCACCGTCGCCAACAGCGCGGTGTCGAGCGAGACCACCTCGGCGCTGGCGATGGCCTGCACCTGATCGCCAGTGCGCGCGTCCTCGGCGATCCGCGCCGCGAACGCAACGTCTACGACGCCGCCGGCGCGCACCGGCAGCGGCCGCTCGAGCACGAAGGCGCGCAGGTCGGTGTCGAAGCGAAGGTCGTCGAGCGGCTGCGCTTGCTCGTCCACCTCGAGGCCGGCCGACACGCCGATGGTAAGCGACCGTACCAGCACGTCTTCGAGTGAACGGTTCGCCACGCGCGTGCGCACGGTGACGGCGTCACCGGCGCGAAGCACCCCGCCGTCGTCGTCGTTGATGCTGGTGGTCGCCTCGTCGATCACCAGCGCGCGGGCGTCGCGCACGGGGATGGTGGTCGCCTGATCGCCCGCCACGCTGGGCTCGGCGTCGGTGAGCAGGCTCTCGTCGGTGCTCTCGACCGTCGCTTGGTTCACCACCACCGCGGCGTCCTCCACCACCACGCGGAACGCGAACGACACGCCGTCGCCCGCCTCGAGCACGTCGCGACGGAAGCGGACGGCGACGCCGTCGACCTCGGCATCGTCGCGGTCGACCGCGTCGGTGGCGAAGGCACCGTCGACGCGCAGGCTCCCGGGCAGGTAGCGTGTGCCAACCGGCACGGCATCGTCGATGCGCAGCTCGCGCGCGGGCTCGCTGCCGGTGTTCTCGATGTTGATGACGAAGCTCAGCTCGTCGCCCACGCGCACCGGCGACGGCGCACCCAGCTTCTGAGCGACGAGCGCGCTGCCGCCGCCCACGACCACCGACGTGGGATCGCCCACCACCAGCGGCGTGCGTGGATCGTCGGAGGCGGGGTCGGGCACGCCCTCGGCGCGCAGCAGCGCTTGGTTGTCGATGCGCAGGCCGCGCGGCGCGGTGGGCAGCACACGCACCTGCAACTCGACGACCACGGCGCGGCCGGGGTCGAGATCGCCGAGCGCCAGGCCCGCGATCAGCGGAGAGCCACCACCAACGTCGGCGACAGGCAACGCGCGCACGCGCGTGGTGCCTGGGAGGTACGCCGTGCCGCCGGGCACCGCGTCGACGACGCGCACGTTGCGCGCCGGTGCGCCGCCCGCATTGAGCACCGTGATGCGGTAGCTCAGCACGTCACCGGGCTCCACCAGGCCGCCGTCTTCGTCGATGAGCTCCTTGGTGGTGGCCGACAGGTCGGCCACGCTACGGGTGCGCATCACGGCCGGCCCGAGCACGGTGGGCGTGTTGCTGGTCGCGCTGGTCACCAGACCGGCCACGGGGATCTCGAGCGCGTCGGGCAGAACGTCGGCGAGCGCGCCCTCGAGCTCGACGCTGATGCTGTCGCCGGGGTCCATGCGTGCCAGTGTGCCGGTCTGGCTCGCCGTCCAGCGCACCAGGTCGCCCACCACCACGCCACCCTCGGTGGTCTCGTCGACGAGGAAGTGCGCGCGCAGCAAGGGCACCTCGAGCACCACCGCCTGCGCCACCTGCGTCCCCTGGTTGGCGAAGGTGATGCGCGCGCGCACGCGCTGGTTCGGCACCACCACGGCCCCGAGCGGCTCGCCGCTGTCACCATCGAACAGCTCCACGCTGCCCGCGTACACCTCGCTCGCCACCACGAAGCGAACGGTGGCATCCCCTGGTGTCGACGTGGTCGGGTCGTCGGAGACGCGCGGCAACCCGACCTCGTCGGCCACGGCCTCCGCTTGATTCGCGATCATCGTGCCGCCGGCCGCCAGCGGATCGACGCGCGCGCCCAGCCGCAGGATGGCCTCTGCCCCCGACGCCAGCGTCGCCAGGCTCCAGGTCGCAACGCCATCGGTCAGCGTGCCGCCGTCGAGCGTCACCACGTCCACCAGGCCGGTCGGGACCACGTCGCGCACCACCGCGTTGGTGGCGGCGACGCTGCCCGTGTTGCCGATGACGATGCGGTACTCGACGACGTCGCCGGGCGCGAGCACGCCGCCGTTTTCGTCCACCAGGTCCTTGGTGAGCGCCAAGCTCGGCGCGCTCGGCACGATGACGGTGGGATCGCCGAGCGGTGCGGTCGCGGGATCATCGCTGAGCACCACGCCGTTCACGTCGAGCGACACCAAGCTCGCCTGGTTCGCGATGGGCGTGCCGTCGGCCACCGTGTCGTTGATACGGGCGCGCACGGCCAAGGCGACCGACGCGCCGCGCGCGACGGTGGCGAGCGCCGGCGTCGTGGTTTGGTCCCAGACCACGGCGTTGCCCGCAGCGACGCCACCGTCCTCCACCGCCACCACCGTCAACGACGCGGGGAGCTGGTCGCTGACGCGCACGTCGCGCGCCGCGCCTGCGCCGCTGTTGACGACCGTTACGATCCAGCGCACTACGTCGCCCACGAGGAGCGCGCCGCCGTTCTCATCCACCGCGACCTTGCTGGAGGTCGTGAGGTTCGGATGAGCGTCGATGAGCACCACGGTGGCATCGGCCGCCGCCACTGTCGTCGGATCGTCCGACAGCACGGTGCCGAGCTCCGTGCCGGTCACGGTCGCTTGGTTCGCGATCTGCGTACCGTTGACGGTGCCGGCGGCCACGCGCGCGTCGAAGCGGAAGCTCATGCTCGCGCCCGGCGCTAAGGGCGGCACCACGCCGGCGAGCGTGCGCGTGCCGCCGTCGAACACCAGCCCGGGCCCAGCCACCACATCGGTGAGCGCGGCGTCGACGACGTCGGTGAAGGCCAACACCTCGGTGCTGCCGCTGCCAAACGACGTCAGCGTCATGGTCCACGTCAGCACGTCGTCGGGCGCGTGGATGCGCCCACCCGACACGTCCTTGTCGACGCGCAGGCGGCCCACCGTCTCCACCGTGAAGCGCGTCGGATCGTCGACGGGGCCGCTGTCGGGATCGTCGCTCAGCGTGGCAGCCACGTTGCTGCCCACCACCGTCGCCTGGTTGTCCACCACGGTGCCGTCGGCCACGCTGGCCAGCACGCGCACATGCAGCACGCGGGTGAGCGCGTTGGCCGCGCCGGGGGCAACATCCCCAAGCGCCCACGTCACCGTGGCGCCGGCGACCGCGCCGCCGTCGGCGTCGACGATGGTGAGCGTGCCCGGCACCGTGTCGGTGAGGTTCAGGCCGCGCGCGATCGCGTCGCCCACGTTCTCGACGCGCAGCGTGTAGTCGATGAGATCGCCGGGCTCCGCTGGTGCGCCGTTGACGTCGGCCCAGCGCTTGCTGAGCGGCGACAGGTCGGGCGCGCTCTCGACCTCGAGCACGGTGGCGTCGCCGAAGGGCCCGGTGGATGGGTCGTCGGAGGCGAAGGGCGCCACCGAGCCGTCCTCGCTCACGATCGCCTGCGCGCTCACGAGCGTGCCGTCGTCGAGCGGGGTCACCAAGCGCGCGTCGACGAACACGCGCACCACGTCGCCCGGGACGACGCTGGCCAGGGCTGGCACGCCGGCGGCGCTGAAGGTGACGGTCGAGCCGACCACCGCGCCGCCGGGGGCGTCGATGACCACCAGCTCCGCGGGCAGCGTCAGCACGGCTGTTGCATCGACGGCCGCGGCGCGCCCGCGGTTTTGCACGTCGAGCACCCAGCGCACCGCATCGCCCGGGCGAGCGTTGGTGATGGGCGTGAAGGTCCCGTCGGTGGTCTCGAGCGTGGTGGCCGCGAGGTCAGCCGCGCTCACCACCTGCACCACCGTCTCATCGAAGGGCGCGAGCGTGGCGGGATCATCGGAGAGCGCGTCGGGGAAGCCCGCCTCCGCCACGTTGGCGCGCGCCTGGTTCGCGATGAGCGTGCCGTTCGGCAGCGGCGTGCGCACGCGGGCGCCGAAGCGGAGCGTGACGCTCGTGTCCACAGCCAGCGTCGCGAGCGACCACGTGATCTCGTTGCCCGCCAGCACGCCGCCGTCTTGCGGCACGATGTCCTCGAGGTTGGCGTCGATCAGATCGCGCACCGTGACCGCGTCGGCGCTGCGTCCGCCGTCGCTGCGCACCTGCAGCGTCCAGGTCAAGGTGTCCCCGGGCTCGAGCGGCGCGCCGTTGTCGTCGACGACGGTCTTGTCGATGTCGAGGTGCGGCGACGATCGCACCGTGAAGCGCGTCGGATCGTCGACCGCGCCGGTGCTGGGATCGTCGGTGGGCAGCGCTGTGACGCCGGTGGCGCTGACGAAGGCCTGGTTCGACACCACCACGCCGTCGGCGAGCGGGCGCGCCAGCAGGCCGTCGAGGGTCACGGTGCTGCTGGCGTTGACCGCAAGGGTGCCGAGCGCCCAGGTAGCGACGCCGCCGGCGAGCGAACCGCCCTGCCCTACCACGACGCTGCCGAGCTGCGCGGGCACCGTGTCTGTCACCGTGACGAGCAGCGCGGCGTCGCTGCCGGTGTTGGTGACGGTGATGGAGTAGCGCACGGCGCCGTTCGGCTCGAACACGCCGTCGCCGTCGAGATCGGTGACCGTCTTGATCGCGGTGTCGAGCACCGGGCGCGACACCACCGTGAGGATGGTCGGATCGAGCGGCGCCACGGTGGTGGGATCGTCGGACACGACCGCGGGCGCCGTGGTCGACGATGCCTGCGCCTGGTTGGGAATGGTGGTGCCGTCGGCGAGCGGCGTGGCGATGCGGGCGCGGAAGTGCAGCTCGCGCGCGGCCCCTGGCAGGTGCGTGAAGCTCGGGAAGCTCACCACGCCACCCGCGAAGGTCCCGCCGTCGGCGGAGTCGAGGAAGGTGAGCCGGCCGTCGAGCGCGTCTGCGACCGTCACGACCGTGGCCGGCGCGTCGCCCACGTTCTCGAGCGTCAAGGTGAAGGTGACGTCGTCGCCGGGCGCCAACACACCGGCGTTGTCGTCGACGAAGGTCTTGGCGAGCGCGAGCAGCGCCTGTGCCGTCACGGTGAAGCGCGTGGCATCGAGCGGCGCGCCCGTGGTGGGGTCGTCCGACAGCACCGGCGTCACCACTTGCGAAGCGGTGGTGCGCGCCTGGTTCGACACCACGGTGCCGTTCGGCAAGACGGCGAGCAAGCGCGCGTCGAAACGCAGCGCCACCGACGCGCCCGGCGCGATGGCGGCCAGCGCCGCGTCGGTGCCCTGGTCGAACACCACGTCGCCGCCCTCCACGCGCCCGCCGGCGTTGAGGATGGCGGTCTCGAAGGAGGGATCGATGGTGTCGCGCACCTCGACAGCGGTGGCAGCACCATCGCCGGTGTTGGTGACCGTGATGGCGTAGCGCACGACGTCGGCGGGCTGCCAGGGCGCGCCGTCGAGGTCGGCCACGGTCTTTTGCACCACCAAGAGGGGCGAGGCGCGCACCACCACAGTGGCGGGGGGCGTGGTGAAGTCCTGCGCTGGTGGCGACGCCGACACCGTGGCGGTGTTGGCGATGGTGGTGCCGTCGAGCGTGCCGGCAGGCACGCGCGCGTCGAAGCGCACCGTGGTGGACGCGCCCACGGCCAGCGCGCCCACGGGCCACGTGACCACGCCTGCCGCGGCGCTGCCCCCATCGAGGACGCTCTCGATCACGAGCGGCGCCGGCAAGACGTCAGTGATCACGGTGGCCGCCGACGGGATGGTGCCGTCGTTGATCACGGTGATCGTGTAGCGCAGCACGTCGTTCGGCCGCACGTCACCGCCGTTCTGGTCGAGCACCGCCTTGGTCGACGAGGAGAAGATCGGCCGCGCCACCACCACCAGGGGCGGCGAGACCACCACCAGGGCTTGCGAGGTCTCCACCGCCGGCGTCAGCAGCGCGCTGTTCTGCACCACGAAGCCGTCGGGTGCGGCGCCGAGCACCGTCACGCGAAACACCACGTCGGCCGTGCCCGGCGCCAGGAAGGGGACGAAGCCGCTCACGGTGCCGGTGCCGTTGGCGCCACCGGCACCACAGCTCACGGTGCCGAAGGCTGGCACCGACACCATCTGGCACGAGCCCACGTTGGCCGGCAGGTCGTCGGCGATCTGGATGATGTCCGCCGCGGGCCCGCTCTTGACGATGCGGATGCGGTACTCGACGACGTCACCGGGAGCGAGCACGCCGCCATTCACGTCGCTGACGGGCTTGCTCGAGCCCACCAGCGATACGCCCGAGGCCACCACGATGGTCGTCGGGTCGGGCGTCGCGAGCGTGGCCGGATCATCCGTGAGCAAGGCCGCGGCCAACGAGGGCTGCGACACTGCGCCTTGATTCGCGATGGCCGTGCCGGCAGCGACACCGGCGCGGATGGTCCCGGTGAACACCAGCTCGGCCGTCGAGCTCGGCGCCACGGTGATGCCGCGGACGTCGACGGTGTTGCCGGCGGAGAGATCGCTGGCGCCCGGCGGCACCGCCACCACCGTGACGTTGTCGAGCTCGGCCGGCACCACGTCGAGCACGCTGACGTTCGGCGCCGTGCGCGCTCCCACGTTGGCGACGCTGACGCGATACGAGAGCGTCGCGCCCACGGTGGGCGCACCACCGCCCATCACGCTGACGGTCTTCGTTGGCTGCGCGAGCTCGGCCGCCTGCACAAGCGTCGACGCCGGCCCCACCAGCAGCGGCGACAGGCCGTCGGCCGCCACGGTGAAGAAGTTCTCCAGCACGGTGCCGTCGCCAACGTCATCATCGATGACGACGCGGAAGCGCACCTCGCACCGCTCGCCGATGGTGAGCGTGCCCACGTTGAGGCCGGCGCCAATCAAGACCGGCGAGGTGCCCCCCACATCCGTCGACGAGACCCCGCAGGTGTTGGTGGTGCTGCCGGTGACGTACGAGACGCCCGTGGGCAGCTGGTCGCGCACGAGCACGTTGGTGGCGGCGGCCGAGCCGTCGTTCTCGACGCGCAGGATGTAGTTGAGCGTCTCGCCGGCGCCGGCCACGGGCTCGAGCACCACCTTCTCGGTGCCGGTGTTGACGAAGCGCGGCGAGTAGGTCTCGGCCGATAGCAGGAGCCACGACAGCAAGAAGAGCTCACCAGAGCCGCCGCTGCCGTTGTCGGGCGCGCCATCACCTGAGCCGACCACCATGGTCATGGCGGTGTCGTTGGCGCGCAGGATGTTCAGACCCGAGGGCCCGACATCGAAGGTGTCGATGTCGAGGCCCGGGTGCGCGCCGCCGCCCTGGTTGTTGCTGCCGTTCATCAGGTTGCCCGGGCGATTGGTGGCGTCCTGCAGTTGCGTCACCGTCGGGTTGCCGCTGGTGCGGAGCTGCACGAAGTCGGCGCAGCGCCCGTTGTCGCAGCGCAACGGGTTGCCCGGCGGCAGCAGGTTCTGCGGAGGCACGCCGAGCTGCGCGTCGCCCTCGAAGGCCATGAGCGTCAGGTCGCCGTCGCCGCTGGCGCCGATGGTGAAGCCGTCGAGCGTGAACGGAGGGCTCACGCCCGACGAGAAGCCGCCGCTGGTGCTGCCCTGCTCGTCGAGCGCGTAGAAGCCGTCGTAGAGCACCAGGTCGCGGCGCACGGGCTCGGTGGGCGACTCCCACAACACCACGATGCCCCAGCCGCCGAAGAATGCCTGGCAGCGGCCCGGGTCGCTGCCGCAATCGGTCGCGTACAGGTCGACGTCGTCGACGCCATAGGTGCCGACGGCGCCGCCCACGCCGAGCTGCTGCAGCGACCAGGTCACCTCCCGACGGCACACGTACATGCGGAGCGACGGGATGCCGCCGCCACCGAAGGTGTGGTTGCGCTGCAAGCAGCGGTTGAGGCCACCGTTGGGCTCCCCCGGCAACAGCGTGTCCGCGCTCAGGTCGTTCAGCAGCGTCCCGTCGGGCAGGGTCAGGTCGAGGTTGCGATCCTGCGGCACGCCGAGCGCGGGGTCGTAGGTGCCGGCCCAGAACAAGAAGGCGCGCACCACCGAGGCGTCGGCCGGCATGCGCGAGAGCGGGATGCTCGCCTCGGACCCGCCCACGCGCACCGCGAAGTTGGCGGTGCCGTCGTGCTCCATCAAGGTGTTGCCGACGCCCACCGCGGCGCCGAACACGGTGTGCGTGACCACGCGCGCGGGCGGAGTGCCGTCGGTAATGGCGTACGCCGCCGGCGCGGCCAGGCACAGCACGCCGCAGGCCACGGCCGCGACGACGCCCGACCACACCGGTGCACGCGACGCACCCGTCGACGGCAGAATCCGCGGCATGACGGGGCAGTGTACGTCCGGATCTGGCGGCCTCCCAAAGAAGGCCCTGACAAGCCCACTGCCAGGGTGGGATATTTGCACACCTCAGGGCCTGCGGGCCCCGCGCTCATCGCGCAGAGGGGCGTGCCGACACGGCGCCCGTGCCGGCCCGCGCTCCCCTGCTACTTGCCCTTCTTCTTGCCCTTGCTCGGACCGAGCGCCTTGAGGCGCTTCTTGGCGTCCGCCACCAGCGTCGACTTCGGGTGCTTCTCGACGAGCTCGTTGTAGAACACGCCCGCCTCTTCCTTGAAGCCGAGCTGCTCGAAGCAGATGCCGATCTTGTAGAGCGCGCTATCGCGCTTCTCGCTCTTGGCGTCGTCGAGCACCACCTGGTACGCCAGGATCACCTGCTTGAACGCCGCGTCCTTCGCCTTGGCGTCGCTCATCGACTTGGCCTGCTCGAAGATGCTCTCGGCCTTCCAGAACGCCGCGTTGTCGACGAGGTCGGGTAGCGCGGACTTGTGACGCAGCAAGAACAGGTCGAAGGCCTCGGCGCTCTCGCCGTACTTCTTGTCGTCGTAGAGCTTCTTGGCGAAGTCGTAGTGGGCCTTGGGCTCGGCCGGCACCTCGCGACCCCCGATGGTCGCGGGCTTGTTGACGTCGTCGATCTTGGGCGCCTTCTCGGCGGCCGACACGCTGACCGGCGGACGCTCCATGATGCTCGCCACGGTCTTGGTGGTCTCGCCGAGCTCGTGACGCGCCTGCTCGATGTCGCCGCGCAAGGTCTGTAGCTCTGCGATGGTCTTCGAGAGCTGCACGCCGGCGTCGGCGTCGGCTTGGCGGAGGTTTGCCAGCGTGCCCTCGAGCTCGTGGACCCGCCGCGCGAGCTCGTCGAGGCGGCCCTTCTCCTGGGTGCGCGCGTCGGAGAGCTGACGCTGCGCTTGAGCCACCTCGGCCTTGAGCTCTTGCATGTCGCGCCGCAGGGCGTCGCCCTCTTCGCGCGTGGTGATGCACCCGCCAACGCTCAGCACCACGAGGCCGGCGACGAGCGCAGGCCTGGCAGGGCCGAGCGTCATTGCACCACCAGCTCGGCGCGACGGTTCTGCGCCCACGCGTCCTCGGTGGCGGCGGCCACCAGCGGCTTCTCTTCGCCGTAGCTGATGGTGGCGATGCGCGCCTTGGCGACGCCGAGGCGCACCAGGTAGTCGCGCACCGAGCCCGCGCGGTTGTCGCCGAGCTGCAGGTTATAGTCGGTGGTGCCGCGCTCGTCGGCGTGACCCTCGATGCGCAGCCGCCACTCGGCGTTCTGCTGCATGCATTTGGATAGGTTGTCGAGCACCTCGCGCGCGTCGGGTCGCAGGTCGTGCATGTTGAAGTCGAAGCGCACGCGTACTGCCTTCTCGCAGCTCAGCTCGGACGTCGGCGTGGGCGTGCTGGTGCCGGCAGACGCGGGCGCCACGCAACGACCCTTGTCGCACTGCAGCCCGCCACCGCAGGGCTTGGCGTCGGTGCACTGCACCGGCACGCACGATGCCTCTTCGCACATCTGCCCGGAGCCGCACTGGGTATCCGAGGTGCACGATTGCTCGCAGCGACCACGATTGCACTTCTGGCCGGCGGCGCAGTGCGAGTCCTTCGCGCATTGCTGGCACTGGCCGAACAGGCAGTGCTCGTTGATGGCCTTGCCCGCCTTGTCCTTCTTGCAGTGGTCGTCGGACTCGCACTTCGGGTACTCGGGACCCGGGCATCCCGCTAGCGCGAGCGCCGTAGTGGCAAAGGTCAGAGCGAAAAAGAGTGCACGGATCATCGCTAGCTACCCCGTTGGCCGAGCGCGCAGGCCGCGGCACCGTAGACGTTTCCCCCTGCCCATCGCAACAGGATTCGCACCGCACAAACCCGCCTGTGGCCAGCGGGATTCCGCCCATTTGCTGGTTGCCGCGCCGGTGCTCGTCGGATACGACCCACCGAGACGAGCGACTGCTTGGATCAGGCCTCTGCCAACGCCATGACGACTGGCCCCTCCCTGGTGACCGACCCCGGTCCGGGGCGCACGCTCATGGTCTTCGAGCCGGTGCTGGTGCGGCGCATCGTCGCGCTCGGCGTGCCGGTCATCATCGGCATGCTGACGCAGACCGCGATCAACCAAGTCGACACGCTGTTCGTCGGCCGGCTCGACGAGAAGACCGCCGTCGCCGGCACCGCCGCGCTCGGCTACTCGATGATCCTGATGTGGGCGTTCGGCGGCTTCCTGGCCGCCATCGCCGTCGGCACGCAGGCCATGACGGCGCGACGCTACGGCGCCGGCGACATCGAGGGTGCTGGGCGCGTGCTGGCCAACTCACTGTCGCTGGCGCTGCTGTCGTCGACGCTGGTGACGGCCATCGCCGTCGCGATCGTGCCAGCAATCTTCCAGCTTCTCCACCATGACCCCTTGGTGCGCGAGCTCGGTGTGTCGTTCTGCCGCGTGCGCTTCCTCGGCATCCTCGGCATGGTGACCACGGCGTCGCTCAAGAGCTTCTACGACGGCATCGGGCGCGTGCGCGTGCACATGACCGTGGCCATCGTGATGAACGTCATCAACCTGGTGCTGTGCTGGGCGTTGGTGTTCGGCAACCTCGGGGCGCCCCGTCTCGAGGTCGCGGGTGCCGCGTGGGCGGCGTCGATCTCGGGGCTCTCCGGCACCGGCATGATGCTGTGGTGGGCGCTGCGCCGCGACGATCGGCGGCACTTCAAGGCCTTCCGCGTCGAGAACCTCGACCGCGGCATCGCCCTCGGCGTCGCCCGCCTGTCGGTGTTCTCGGGGCTCGCGACCGTCTTCGTCATGAGCGGGTTCGCCGTCTTCCTCGGTATCGTGGGCAAGATCGACGAGCGCGAACAGCTCGCAGGCGTCAACGCTGCGGCCGCGCAGCTCATCATCAGCATCACCATGTTGATCTTCATGAGCTGCATCGCGTTCGGCACCGCCACCGCCACGCTGGTGTCGCAATCGCTCGGCGCCAAGAAGCCCGAGCTGGCGGCGCGCTACGGCTGGCAGAGCGTGCTCATCTGTACGATCGTGATGGCGGTGATCGGCGCGCTGGTGAGCGCCTTCCCCGAGCCCGTGCTGCGCGTCTTCCTGCCCGCCGACGCCACCCAAAGCGAGCTCTTGAAGGACCAGGTCATCGAGGTGGCAACCGGATCGCTGCGCTTCTGCGGCCTGCTCGCGCCCATCGCCGCGGCGGCGCTGGTGCTCACGCAGGCGCTGTACGGCGCCGGCGAGTCGCGCTTCGTCATGATTGCCGAGGGCATCCTGCATCTGTTCTGCCTCGTGCCGCTGGCGTGGATCTTCGCCATCGGCCTCGACCTCGGGCTGCTCGGGTGCTGGTACGCGACGGCGGTGTACGGGTTGGCGCTCGCCACCATCACGGGCCTGAAGTTCGCGCGCGGCTCCTGGCACCACACCCGCATCTGACGCGCCGGCCGTCGCTGGCGCCGGGCGCTGGCACCACCACGAACCCCCTACGAAAAACGCGTCGGTGGCACTAGCCTCGGCCCGTGCGCGCGCGCGACTACTACAAGACCCTCAACATCCCGAAGGGCGCCTCCGACGCCGAGATCAAGCGCGCGTACCGCCGACTGGCCCGGCAGTATCACCCCGACGTCACCGGTGACGACGTGCGCTCCACCGAGCGCTTCAAGGAGATCACGGAAGCATACGAGGTGCTGTCAGACCCCAAGCGCCGCCGCTCCTACGACCTGTTCGGCGCGCCCTCGCCACCTGGCGCCCCCGATGAGCGCTCGCCCTTTTCCGACGTCGCCGACATCTTCGCCGACGTCATGCGGCGCGCCAGCCGCCGCACCGGCCCCGAGCCCGGCATCGACGTGGAGCACGCCCTCGCCGTCACCCTGGCCGAGGCCGCCACCGGCTGCGAACGCACCGTCGACGTCGACCTGACGCGCGCGTGCGACCAGTGCGCGGGCAAGGGCTACCCGCCCGACAAGCCGCCCGAGACCTGCCCCGACTGCGGCGGGAGCGGCACCAAGGGCGGCGGCTTCCCGCTCAAGCGCAGCTGTGGGCGCTGCGACGGTCTCGGCAGCATCCGCCGCTACACGTGCAGGGCCTGCGCTGGGGAAGGACAGCGCAAGGTGCCCGAGCGCCTCAAGGTGACCGTGCCCGCCGGCGTCGATACCGGCACGCGCCTGCGCCTCAAGGGCAAGGGCGAGGCCGGCCGCGAGGGCGGCGCGGCCGGCGACCTCTACGTGGTCATCCAGGTCAAGGGCGACGAGCGCTTCGAGCGCGATGGCGCCGACGTGCACACCACGCTCAAGGTCGGGCTCCGGCAAGCGCTGCTCGGCGGCAAGATCGAGGTGCCGCTGCCCGACGGCCTGGCGGTGATGACCCTGCCCTCCGGCACCCAGGGAGGGCAGGTGTTCCGCATCAAGGGGAAGGGCATGCCGCGCTTACAGGGCGACAAGCCCGGCGACGTGTTGGTCACGGTCCAGCTGCGCGTCCCCAAGCAGCTCTCCGACGACGCGCGCCGCCTGATCGAGCGCCTCGCCGAGACGGTGCCAGACCTGTGAGGCCACGTCCCACCACTCCTGATCCACGCGTGAAGCCCCTCCCGTCCGCGAACGTCCAAGCCTGTGGAGCCCTGTCATGATCACCGCGTTCCTGTTCGCCTGCTCGCTCGCCAGCGCCCCGGTCGCCGCCGCAGAGGGTGTGGCCGACGATCGCGCCACCAAGGACGACTACGAGCTCGATACCAGCGCCACCGACAAGACCATCAAGGTCGGCAAGGACGGCGCCTTCTCGCTGGTGCTGCGCGCCAAGAATGGCAAGAAGGTGCACGCCGAAGCGCCGCTCGAGGTGGTGTTCAAGGACCCGAAGGGCGTGAAGCCGGCCAAGACCAAGCTCGGGCGCGGCGACGTGCGCGACAAGGCCGCCGCCTCACCAGAGCTGCGCACGACCCTGCGCGGCGACAAAGCCGGCGCCACCACGCTCGAGGCCACGGTGAGCTTCTTCCTGTGCACCGACTCCTGGTGCCAGCGCATGAGCGACAAGATCTCGGTCCCGGTTAGCGTCGAGCCCTAATCCCAGATCTCGAAGAGCTGCGTTCACCGAGATCGGGGATGTCTCTGCAAGAGGGGATGTCGCCATCCTCTCCCCCGCAGCAGTCGAGGCCGCGAGCTGCGCACGCCGGCACCTTTCGATCAGGAGGGGCGGACGCGCCCCCCTCGGCACGACGGCTCCCGCTGCTCGCTGGTCATCGATCAGTCGGGGTAAGGCCCGCGAATGGACAACTCAGTCGTCCTCGCGAGCGATCCATCGTCGCTGGCTGCGTCGCGTCCTCGGTCCGTGGCGACGACGCGGCTGCGGTACTCCTTGGGCTCCTGGCAAGTCCCTGCGCCGGGCTCGATCAATACAACTGGTCTCCGCTGTAACGCACCAACACCGTGGTGCTTCGCATTAGCGCGGTCCGCGCCGCGTCGGCGGCGGCATGGCGCCGCCGGTCTGGCTCTCGTCGCGCGCCGCGCGCGCCTTGGGCTGCGCGACATTGGTGGCGACGCGCTTGCCGAGCGGCTGGGCCGCCGGGCGGATGGTCTGCTTCTCGTCCGTGGGCGGCGGCTCGGCGGCGGCCGCAGCGGCGGCGCCCTCTTCGAAGTCGATGATCAAGCTCTCGTGCGCCCCGGCCTCGCCGAAGCCGCTCGATCGCCGACGTTCCGAGACGGGCTGCACCTCGATGGTGGCCGCCACATGGTTCGCGGGCACCGGCGCGCCCACCACCGTGGGCTCGTTGGCCTCGAGATCGAGCGCGACCACGATGGAGGGCTGCTCCGTCGAGGGCGCGGGGCGCTTGGGCGAGGGGCCCACGGTCGTCACCACGGTCGCCTTGCTCGCGGATGCCGGAGCCTGGGCCGGTGCCGCGCTGGCGGCGTGTATGGCGGGAGCGCGATGGACGGACGGCGCGGGCGGCGGGAGTTGCTCGTCGAGCTGGCGCTGGAGCTCGGCTTGAAGCTCTGCCGCCTGGCGCTGCTGCCGCGCCTGGGTCTCGCGCTGCTCCGCTTCTTCGCGCCGCCGCTGCGCCTCCTGCTTCTCGAGCTGCCGCTGGAAGTCGCTGTGCTGGCCGGCCGGCTCACGCTGCGCGGCGGCGCGATCCGCCTCGCTGGGCCACGAGGGTGAGTCGTAGATTGAGGTCGGCGTTTGGCTGAGCGCGGGACCAAGGTCGACCACCTCGAGCTCCTCCTCCGCGAGCGGCTCGAGCTCCGACACCTGCTCGTCCGACACTGCCGCACGCGGCGCGGTGGCGGCCACCATCTCGGAGATGTCGGGCACCGGTGACGAGGTGCGCGACGGTGAGCGCGGCAAGGGCGCCGTCTCCTCGGTGATAGGCGCGCTCGGCCGCGGCGGCGGCACCGCCATCGACGCGGCTGGCATGGCCGCCACGGTAGGCGCGCCCGGCGCCGCCATGTCCTCGCCGGTGAGCTGCTGATGCGTGAGCGTGTCGCCGGCGCGCGCTTGCCGCATGAGCGCATGCGAGGCGGTCTGCGGCGCGTCGTCGGCGAATTCGTGCAGTCGCCGGTCGCGGATGTCGCTCTCGGCGGGCTGCTGGAAGGCGTCGCTGGCCTCGTGCAGATCGCGCACCCGAATCGCGACCGAGCGATCGAGCGCGTCGGCATCCACTGGCGCAGGCGCCTGGCCGCCGAGGAACAAGTGGTTGAGGAACTGCGCGAGGTTCTCGCGCGACGCCTTCGGGTTGATCTTGTGGAGCGCCGCGGTGACGTCGTCGCGGAAGGCCTCGGCGTTGTCGAAGCGCTCTTCCTTTGCGGGCGCCGCCGAGCGCGCGTAGATGCGGTCGATGGTCTTGGGCGTTCCCGGCACGCGATCCGAGGGCACGATGGGCGTGGGGCGCGCCACCATCTCGAGCAAGCGCATCGGGTTCTCTTCCACGAAGCGCTTGGTGCCGGTGACCAGCTCGAACAGCACGATGCCGGCCGAATACACGTCGGTGCGCACGTCGAGGAGGTGGCCGCGGGCCTGCTCGGGCGACATGTAGCCGAAGTTGCCGAGCAGCACGTTGGCTTGCGTCTCTTGGCTGCGCTGTGTCGACTTGGCGAGGCCGAAATCGATGACCTTGACCTCACCTTCGAACGACACCAGCACGTTCTGCGGCGAGATGTCGCGGTGGATCAGGTTGATGAGCTGCCCCTCGGCGTCGACCTGGCGGTGCGCGTAGGCCAGGCCCGACAGCACCTCGCGCACCACGAACAGCGCGATGTCGAGTGGGATGCGCATCTTCTTTTCGTGGCAGAAGCGCAACACGCGACGAAGGTCGAAGCCATCGACGAACTCGGTGGCCATGTACAGCTCGTCGGCCACGCGCCCGAGGTCATACACCTGCACGATGTTCGGGTGCTGCAAGCGCGCGCCGAGCTTGGCCTCGTCGATGAAGCGGGTGGCGACGTCGTTGTCGTGGGTGAACTTCTTCAACAGCTTCTTGACGGCGTAGTACTTCTCGAAGCCGGTGATGCCCTGCGTGCGCGCCAAGTAGATCTCGCCCATGCCGCCGCGCGCCAGCAGCTTGAGCAGCGTGTAGGTACCGAAGGGCCGTGGGAGGTCGCCGCTCATCCCCCCCCCGACTGCGTGAGCGCGACCTTGTACATGACGAAGCGGGGACCGGTGGTGAGCACGGTGGGGCCCACCAGCATGAGCGCGAAGGTCGGGTCGCCCGCGATGAGCTGCTGGGCGGCGTCGGTGATGTGGAACGCCGGCTCGAACGCCATGCCGGTGAGCGCGCGGGCGACGTGCGCGGCCTCGCCCATCTCGACGCGCGCGGCGCCATCGGGACCGCCGAGGAAGCCCGACGCCGAGCTCGAGACGTGCAACCCGCAGGCGACGCCCATGGCGTCCTCGGTGGGGCAGAGCGCCGCCACCTCGAGCCCGCAGCGCACGGCGGCGCGGACGCTGCCAGCGTCCGCGGCGAACAGCACCAGGTGCGTGTGGCCCAACACCTGCTCGATGCGTCCGCCGTTGGCGCGCACGCGCATCGCCACCACCTCGCAGAACTGATTGACGCGCGCCTGCACGGCGGCGGGCGAGGCGGAGCCGGCCCAAAGGTCGAGGCCGCGCAGCTCGATGATGAGCGCGGCCACTGGTCGTTGCGCCACCTCGGTCACCGGCGGCGCGCCCGCCGCGGCGGCCTCGACCTGCTCCACCGTCGACTCGGGGATGAGCGTGCGCACCGCGGCCCGGTAGCTCTCTGCGCCGGCGCGGGCCTCGGCCAGCGCCGTCTCGGCGGCCGTGCGCGTCTTCTCCACCTCGTCACCGAGGTGCTCGGTCTCTTTCGCCGCTTCGGCGAGCTTCTGTCGCGTGATCTCGCAGTCGACGCGCAGGGCGTCGCGCTCGGCCTCGAGGCCGTGCACGTTCTCCTTGAGCCGCTCGATGTCGATGCCCTTGGTGCGGCGCTCCTCGTCGAGGAGGCGCACGTTCTCGCGCAGCTTGCCGCGCTCGTCCTCCGACCGCCCCAGCGCGTCCTTGAGCTTCTTGACGTCCTCGTCGGTGCGATGGAGCCCCTGCTCGAGCTTCGAGGCCTCGCTGCGCCCGCGATCCGCCTCGCGGCGCGCGTCGAGGGCGCTCTGCTTCTCGATCTCGAGCTTCTGCTTGAGCTTGAGCTGTTCGGCCTCGAGCGTGTGCAATCGCTCCGTCAGCGCGCGCGCGTCTTCCTGGGCTTCCTGCAGGCGCGCCTCGGCCGCCTCCGCTTTTGCCTGCGCGGCCAGCGCGTCGCCGTGCGGCTCCACCTCGGGGATGACCCCCGCCAACCCGGCCGTCGCGCTCGTGCGCCGCAGCCCCACGGCCGCGGCGATGGCCTGCACGGTGGCGAGCTCGCGTTCGGTGAACACGGGGCTCGGCGTCGGACGCGAGAGGTAGATGGCGCCATCGGGGCGCCCTGCCACGGCGATGGGCGCGATCATGAGCGCGCCCACGTCGGAGGAGGTCACGGCCTCGTCGGCCGACAAGGGTGATCGCTTGAGGTCGCCGCTGAACTGGGCGCGGCCCTGATCCATGGCCAGCGACACAACGGGCCACAGCACCGGCACCGAGGAGCGCCGCGTGCCCTCGGGCTGCAACACCACCGGCGTCTCCAGCGTGCCGCGATCGCTCTGCAGCACCAGCGCGCCCACCGTGGCCTCGCACAGCTCACGGCACAGCTCCATCACCTCGATGGGGTAGCTCTCGTCGTCGCCGGCGCCGATGATCTCGGTGGCACGCAGCAGCGCCGCCAGGTTGCGCGCCACGGGCTCGTCTTCGCCCGTGATCTCCTCGTGGCGTTGTGCCCGCGCCAGCGTGGCCGCCGCCGCATACGCGTCTTTGTCGGTGCGCTTGACCTCGACGCACACGTCGCCGACGTACAGCAGGTCGCCGATGTTGACGGGCGTGGAGCGCACCTTCTTGCCGTTCAGGAACATGCCGTTGTGGCTATCGAGGTCGTGCGCCGTGATGCCGAGGTCGGTGACGATGAGCTTGACGTGTCGTCGTGAGACGTTCTCGCTCGGCAACACGACGTCGTTGGCCGGCAAGCGCCCGAGGTAGGTCACCGACTTCATCAGGCAGGTGGGCTTGAACAGCGCTGGCCGCTGGGGACCTACATGGTGCACCAGCGTGAAGGCCGCGGGGTTCACCGCGTCGTTGGGGCCGTGGAGCTGTGCCTTCGGGCTCGCCAACCTGCCTCCCGGGCCAAAGGCCCGACGCGGCTCGATTCAAGCACATCGGCCGGTGCGGCTCCAATTGCGGGCGCCGAGGGCGCCCACCGCGACCTACACAGCACCGGAGCTAATCGGCACGGCCGAGGGCGCGCTACCAGGGCACGGCCCCCGAACCTCGCCTCAGGCGAGCAGCCGCAGGGCGCGCGGCACCGCCTCGAAGGTGCCGGGCAGCCGACCGGGCTGCTCGCCGTCGAGCTCCACCAGCACGCGATCGTTGGCGTCGACGGGCTCCACGCGCACCTTGCGGCAGCGCCGCACCGACACCATCGAAGCCACCTCGACGTGCGTGCCCAGGTAGAGCTTGGGCATGTGCCGCAGCAGGCCGGGTCCGGCGCCGCGGACCATCACGCAGTCGAGCAGGCCGTCGTCGGGTGCCGCGTCGGGCGCGATCTTCATGCCGCCACCGAAGTACTTGCCGTTGGCCACGCTGACCAGGAGGAAGGCGTCCTCCACGGGGTTCGCGTCGTCGTCGAAGTGCAGCCGCACGCGCTGCGGTTGGTACGAGAACAGTCCGCGCACCGCCGCTGACAGGAAGGTCACCTGGGGGCCCAGCGCCTTCGACGAGGTGTTGGCGATCTCGACGACCTTGCCCACCAGGCCAATGCTCCCCGAATTGACGTACATCCACGAGCGCTCGACGCCCTCGTGATCGATGAAGCGCAGGCGCCCCACGTCGATGTCGCGGGTCTGGAAGCGCCGCAAGCGCTCGAGCGCCTCGAGCGGATCGGTGGACTGGCCGAAGGTGCGGCGGAAGTCGCCGCCCGTGCCGCTGCACACGAAACCGAAGGCCGCGCTGCCGAGCGCAGCGCCGGCGTCGTCGAAGAAGCCGTTGACCACCTCGTTGTTGGTGCCGTCGCCACCCACCGCCACCACGGCGCGCGCGCCGGCGCGGATGGCGTCGCGCGTCAGCTCCACGGCGTGGCGCGGCCGCTCGGTGAGGCGCACCTCGATGGTGCCGAGCGCCGCAGCGAAGCGCGCACGCAAGCGGTCGAAGCGGCGCAGCGTCGCACCGTTGGCCGACTTCGGGTTGACCACGAAGACGATGGCGTCGTTGCTCACGGCAGCTCTCCGAGAATCACGTCGATGAGGTCGGCGACGCGCACGCCGGCGCGCGCGAAGTTGCGACGAGCCGAGGGGCACGCCGTCACCACCAGCTCCGCCGGGATGTGCGCGTTGCCGTCGTGGCTGACGCGGCGGCGCGCGATGTCGGCGGCGCCCTCGGGGTTCGACATCGGGTACAGCCCGCCGCCACCGCAGCAGTCGGCGTCGCCGCGGTTCTTGTGGAACTCCAGGGGCGGGCGCCCACAGGCGGCGCGCAGCAGCTCGCGCGGGGCGTCGAAGGTGCGCCCGCGCCGCCCGAGATAGCAGGGGTCGTGGTAGCGCAGCACCCGATCGCGCGCGGCGTCGGCGAAGCGGTCGGCGTGCTGCGCCAGCACCTCGACCAGCGGCAGCACCGAGGGGAAGCCGCGCGCCTTGCCACGCCTGCCGATCAGGAGCGATTGCACCGTGCTCAACACGTACGCGCAGCCGGGGTCGGGCGTCACGACCAGCTCGTGGCCCGCGAACAGCTCGCCGAGCCGCAGCAGGTTCTGTTCCACGAGATCGATCTGCCCATCGACGTAGAGCGGGTAGCCGCAGCACTGCAGGCGGCTCGCGCGCGACACGTCGCACACCACCACCGGCTCGTCGAGCGCGCGCGTCAACGCGCGGAGGTCGCGGCGCACTGCCTCGGGGCCGTCCTCGCACGCGCGCGTACAGCCGGGGAAGTACGCCACGCGCCCGTTCTTGTTGCGCGGCAGGCCCACGAGGGCCTCGGCGTGATCGCGCCCCTTGACGTCGCCGGTGCGCTCGAAGGCCGCGCGGTGCTCGGCGATGCGCGCGCTGCCGGCGACCCCACGCGCCGTGAACAGCGACTCCGCTACGGGGTTGCCGTGGGCGCACTTCTCGACGCAGGCGCCGCAGCCGGTGCACGCCTCGAGGCTCCGGCGCACGCTCGGCTCCTCGAGCGACACCTGGCCGGTGCGCGCCAAGTGCACGAGCGACATCTTGGCCCACGGGGTCACCGCCTCGCGCCCCTCGGCTTCGGCCACGGGGCACGCGGTGCGGCACATCTTCGGGCAGAACGCGCACAGCGTGGCCGGCCGCGCCAGCGCGTCGAGCGACGTGTCGTTCATGGTGCACCTCGCTTGGCGCCGGCGTCGACGAGCGCCGTCGCCAGGGCGCGCGCGCCCGTGGCCACGTCGACCACCGGCAGCACCTCGAGCCCACGCTCGAGCGCGGCCGCGCGACCGATGAAGGGCGCGCCGGCGACGCGCGCCCCGGCGCGCAGCGCGGCCGTCATGGCGTCGACGTCGCCGGGGACCAAGGTGCGCGAGTGCGCGAACGCGGTGCCGCGACCGTGACCCGTGTGGGCGAAACGCGCGGGCACCGCCCGCGCGGGCGCCGGCACGCCCGCGGGCGCCAGCACCAGCACCGTGGCACCGCAGGCGTCGACGGCGAAGGCGCGCCCCTGCTCGACGAGCTCACGCACGCGCGCGGCCGCCTCGGCCTCGTCCTTGAGCTCCTCGCGCCACGAGGTCGCATGCGTGGCCATCACCACACGCATGCGGGCGCGCACCAGCAACGCGAGCGCGGGCCGCGTGCACACCGCATGCAGCAGCGAGGGACCGGCGGCGGCGCGCGGGGCGCGGGGCGTGGTGAGCGGGTCGCCGTCGAAGGTGAGCGCGTCGCCCGAGTGGACGAAGGCGTCGACCAGGTACGGGATCGCCGCGGCGGCGATGGCCAGCGGCACTGGCGGCAGCGGCCGCGCCATGGGGAAAATCGCGCCGATCTGCTCGAGGCGGCGCGCCGAGGCCCCGAGCAAGAGCGCGCCATCGATCTCCGCCAGGCCGTTGTGCGCGTCGAGGGAAATGCGCGCGTCGCGGCCCGCGATCAGGCGCACCACGGCGGCGCCGTCACCGGGCGGAGCCCGCAGCGCGATACGCGCACCCTCGACGTGCGCGCGCCGCATCACCTCCACGAGCTTGTCGGGCCGTGCGTCGATGAAGCGCGTCACGTGGGCGCCCCCATGCCGAGCACGCCTGGGTTCAAGATGCCGTCGGGGTCGAGATCGCGCTTGAGCGCCTCGAGCAGCGCGCGCGCCCCCGGCGTGATGCGCTGTCCGCGCAGCTTGGAGCGCCCGACGCCGTGGTGGTGCGCCAGCGTGGCGCCGTGCCGGCGTGCAACCGTCAAGGTGCGCTCCCAGGCCAGGTCGTAGCGCGACAGCGCCGAGCGCGGGCCGGTGCCCTCGGAGCCGAAGCCCGCGAACGTGAAATAGAGCGAGCAGCCGTCGGGATAGGCGTGGCTGAAGTGGCACATGGCGACCGCGACGTCGCGCAGCGCCTCGCGCACGTCGCGGTAGAGCGGCACCACGCCCTCCCACCCGAGCGCGACCTCGCAGGTGTCGACCCAGGTGCCTACGGCGAACGCGCGCGACATGCGATAGCTGACGCGATGGCGGTGGCGCAGCCAGCGAGCGCCCGGCTCGTCGCCGAGATCGCGCGCGCCCAAGGCCATGAGCCGGTGCCGCAGCGCCGGTGCGCGCCCGCCGAGCTCGTCGGCACTCCCCTCGATGCCGACGATGAGGCGCGGCTTGCCACCGAGGCGATCGAGGATGGCGTTGGCCATGGTGGGGCGCCCGAGGATCTCGCCCACCAGCACGCGCGCCGCCCGCGGGCGCGAAAACACCGCCAGCTCGTCGACGCGGTTGGCCAGTGTGTCGAACAGGGTCGGCTCCTCGTCGTCGTGCTCGTGGTGCGTGCGCGGCCCGCTGTCTTCGTTGCCGGCGGTTGAGATGGCCCCGGCCGCGATGCGATCGGGATCGCCTTCCTTGGGCGTCGACCCACCACCGATGGCGGCGTCCACGGGGTCGTAGAGCCGCAGCACGCTCGGGCACTCGCCGCCCTGCATGATCGCGCGCATGGCGCTCACCGCCGGTGCCAGCTCGTCGAACACGAAGCCGCGCAGCCACCGGTGCGAGGGCAGCGGGCGGACGCGCAAGGTCACGCGCGTGCACACGAACAAGGCACCCTCGGAGCCGGTCAAGAGCTGCACCAGGCCGGGGCCGGTGGCCGGGTCGTCGACGGACGCGCGGATGGGCAGCCCGCGGCCGTCGATGCCCTCGATGGCCAGCACCATGTCCTCGATCTTGCCGTAGCGCGACGAGAGCTGACCGGCGGAGCGCGTCACCACCCAGCCGCCCAGGCTCGAACAGTAGATGGACGAGGGGAAATGCCCGAGCGTCAGGCCGCGCGCGTTGAGCGCGAGCTCGAGGCGCTCGCCGATGATGCCCGCCTCGGCCACGCAGGTGCGGCGCACGGGGTCGACGGCGATCACCTGAGACATGCGCTTGAGGTCCAGCACCCACGACGACGACGTGGGCGAGATACCGCCGCACACGCCGCTGCCGGCGCCGAAGGGCACGAGCGGTCGCCGCGCCACGCGCGCCGCCTTGACCACGGCCGCCACCTCGGCGTCGGTCTCGGGCCAGAAGACGCGCGCAGGCAAGGTGGGGTGGACCGCGTTGCGTCGCTCGATGAGGCGCCGCGGCCACAGGTCTTGCGCGACCGCCAGCACGTCGCTCAGCTCGCCGCTTTGCCGCACGCCGTCGGCTGCTACCGCCATGCCCGGTTCATGGTCGAAGTGGCAGCGGGGCGCAAGAGCGCGTCACCCGCACCCCACAAAAAAGGTAGGATGTTCCGTCCATGAACGTGCTCATCGCCGACGACGACGCGCAGACCCGACTGCTCCTCGAGCTGTACTGTCGGGGCGAGCAGTTCACGGCGCTGTTCGCGGAGTCGGGCACCGCCGCGCTCGAGCGCTTCAGCGTCGGCGACATCGACGTGGTGGTGACCGACGTGCTCATGCCCGACGTCTCGGGCGAACGGGTGTTGGCGCACGTCAAGGGCAAGAGCCCCGAGACGCCGGTCCTGATCATGACCGCCCAGCCCACGGTCGACGACGCCGTGCGCTTCCTCAAGGCCGGCGCCGACGACTACGTCACCAAGCCCATCGGTCACGAGGTGTTCCAGCACCGGCTGCGGGCGCTGCTCGAGCGCGTCGAGCTGCAGCGCGAGCTGCAGCGCCTGCGCGCGCAGCAGTCGGGCGAGACCCAGATCATCGGCAACGCGCCGGCGCTCCAGTCGCTGCTGCGCCGCCTGCCCATGACGGCACAGACCGACGCCACCGTGCTCATCACCGGCGAGTCGGGCACCGGCAAGGAGCTGATCGCGCGCCGGATCCACGAGCTGTCGCGGCGCAAGAACTCCAAGTTCGTGGCCGTCAACTGCGGCGCGCTGTCGGACACGCTGCTCGAGAGCGAGCTGTTCGGCTACAAGCGTGGCGCCTTCACCGACGCCTACCGCGACACGCCGGGCCTGGCGGAAGAGGCCGAGGGCGGCACCTTGTTCCTCGATGAGATCGGCGAGGTGTCGCCGGCGGTGCAGGTGAAGCTGTTGCGCTTCCTGCAATCGAAGGAATTCAAGGCGCTCGGCTCACCCAAGCTCGTGCACGCCGACGTGCGCATCGTCGCCGCCACCAATCGCGATCTGCGTGCAATGGTCGACACCGGCACCTTTCGCGAAGACCTGTACTACCGCCTCAACATCGTGCCCGTGCACGTGCCGGCGCTGCGCGAGCGCCGCGCCGACATCCCCATCCTCGCGTCGCACTTCGTCAATCACTTCCGTCGCATTTATGACAAGGACGTGCGCGGCTTCTCGCCCAACGCGCTCGCGCAGCTGCAGGCCTACTCGTGGCCCGGCAACGTCCGCGAGCTCGAGAACCGCGTCCAGCAGCTCGTGGTGCTCTCGTCCGACCAGGTCATCCAGTCGACCGACCTGAGCGGCGTGGGCGAGGCGCCGGCGGCCGCGGAGATGTCGTTTCGCGACGAGAAGAAGCGCCTGGTGAGCGAGTTCGAGCGCGACTTCCTGCGCCGTGCGTTGCAGCGCGCCGAGGGCAACATGAGCGCCGCGGCGCGCATCGCGGGCATCGATCGCAAGAACTTCTGGGTGCTGGCACGGCGGCACGGCCTGATCGCGCAGCGCGGCCATGCCGTCGACGGCCACTGGCCGCGACGAGCGGACCCGCAATGAAGGGTGATCGCTACCCGCGCGCTGGCGCCACGCTCGAGCGTCTGCTGCGGTCCGCGCCCGAGCCCGCCGCGGCGCCGCTGGCGCCCTTCGCCATCGGGCCCGCGGTGCTGCGGCAGCCGCCCGCGCGCGTGGCCACCACCACCGGCGGCCCCCTCGACGCAGCGCCGCAGAACCCCACCGACGAGCTCTTGGGTGAGCTGGTCGACATGGTGTTCGTCAGCGCCGACGACGAGCAGGCCGACGGCGCGCCCGAGGTGCGCCTGGTGTTCAAGGCCGAGGTGCTGGGCGGCCTGCACCTGAGGCTCGTGCGCCGGCCAGAGGGCATGCATGCGATCTTCATCGTCGAAGACGCCGCCGCTCGACGCGCGGTGGCGGCACACGTGGACGATGTGGTGCGCCACCTGCGCGATCGCGGCTTCAGCGTCACCCATCACGCCATCGAGGTGGCGGCGCCATGAGGATCCTGCTCGTCGACGACGACCCCGCCATCCGCAAGCTGTGCGCCACGGCGCTGATGCGCCTGGGGCACGAGGTCGTGCCCTGCAGAAACGGGCGCGAGGCCTTGGGCCAGCTCCACGAGGGCTTCGACCTGGCGCTGTGCGACATCGGCCTGCCCGACATCAACGGGCTCGACGTGGTGCGCGCGCTCAAGGTGCACGCGCCCGGGCTGCCCGTCATCGTCATCTCGGCGCTCGACCAGGCGGAGTGGGGCAAGAAGGCCAGCGAGGCCGGCGCCGATCACTACATGACCAAGCCGCTGCGCCTCTCGGCCCTGCGCGACGAGGTGGCGATGGCGGCGCGGGCCCGGGCGCACCTGATGGTGTGCCTGCAAGATCCCGACGCGCGGCACCGAGAGACCCTGGAGGCGGCGCTGGTCAAGGGCGGCTGCCACGTGCGCGTCGTTCACGAGCCCGCCGACGCCATGGACGGCACCACACCGGAGCTGTTGATCGTCGACGCCGCGAGCCCGGGCGTGGAGTCGGTGGTGCGCTGGGCGGGCGCCCACGGCATCCACTGCTTCGTGCTGGTCAGCAGCCCGCGCAGCTACGACGACCGGCTCTTGCGCATGGGCGCGAGCTTGATCCTGCAGAAGCCCGTCGACCCCACGGCGCTGTTGCTGCAAGCGGGGTTCTTGAGCACCGCGTGAGCGCGACGACGACGCCTGCGGCCCCCAGTGGCGCCGAGTGCTCCGTGATCGCGTTGTTGCCACGATGCTCACTCGCGATCGTCGCGCACCTGGCCCCGTCGAGGGCCCTTGGCCCACAGCACGTCGGTGAACACGTCACACAAGCGGAGCCACGGCTCGTCGACGAGCTTGCGCACCTGCGTTGCCTCGTTGAGCGGCACCGCGATGATCTCGTCGGCGCGCAGCGCCATCATCACGCCGCTCGTGCCCTCGGCGATGGTCTCGATGGCCTTGACGCCGTAGCGCAGCGCCAACACGCGATCACGCGCGGTAGGCACGCCGCCGCGCTGCACGTGGCCAAGCACGGTGACGCGCGACTCGATGCCCGTGAGCTCCTCGATCTCGCGCGCCACGTGGGCGCCCACGCCGCCCAAGCGCGGGCGACCGAAGGCGTCGGGCGACTTGTTGGTGACCACCAGGTGGGCCTCGGTGGCGCCGCGCTCTTGCACCAAGGCGCCTTCGGCGATGACCACGATGGAGAAGGTCTTGCCCTCGGCGCGCCGCGTCAGCACCACCTTGCAGATGTCGTCGACGGTGGTGGGTCGCTCGGGGATGGCGATGACGTCGGCGCCGCCGGCCAGGCCTGCCTGCACGGCGATCCAGCCCGCGTTCCTGCCCATGACCTCCACCACCATGACGCGCTCATGAGCCTCCGCCGTGGTGCGCAGCCGATCGATGAGCTCTGTGGCCACGGAGATGGCCGTGTCGAAGCCGAAGGTGACCTCGGTGCCCGACAGGTCGTTGTCGATGGTCTTCGGCACCCCCACCACGCGCAGGCCGCGCTCGTGGAACTTGGTGGCCAAGGAGAGGGTCCCTTCCCCGCCGACGGCGATGAGGCCGTCGAGCGCCCAGGCCGAAAAGGCCGCCTCGACCCGCTCGGGGCCGCCCTTGACCTGAAAAGGGTTGGTGCGCGTGGTGCCGAGGATGGTCCCCCCCTCGTCGAGTATGCCGCGGGTGCGCACCCGGCTCAGGGACTCGGTGTCGTTCTCGAGGAAGCCGCGCCAGCCGCCGCGGATGCCGAGCACCTCGACGCCGAGCTGCTCAGCTCGCGTCACTACCGCGCGGATGACGGCGTTGAGGCCCGGGCAATCGCCGCCGCCCGTCAGGATGCCGACCTTGCGAACCTTCATGGGGCGAATCCAAGCGGGGGGCGTTGGCGATGTCAACCGACGCGCTGCGCCGTGGACCGCTGTGTTTCGCCGCGCCGCTGAGGATCCATACCGCAACACCGCCGGGGTGAGATCGACGCAGGGCCTGCCCCGTTGGTAGGATGGGCCGGCTCCGGGACATCGAGGGATCAGGATGAAGTTCAGCTGCGAGCACTGCGCCACGCGGTATTCCATCGGCGACGACAAGGTGCGCGGCAAGATCCTCAAGATCCGTTGCAAGACCTGCGGCAACATCGTGGTCGTGCGAGAAGCCACCGGCGCCATGCAGGCCAGCGCCGGCGCGGTGGCCGCGGCGGGCGCCGCCGCACCCAAGCCTGCGGCGCCGGCGGGTGCCGCGCCGCGCCAGCCGACGGAGCCCTGGGTGCAGCCGCCCGCTGCCCAACGACCCGGGATCGACTGGTACATCGCCATCAAGGGCAAGCAGCACGGCCCCGCCAAGAAGGAGGACGTGGCTCGCCTGGTGCGCGAAGGGACGATCACCGAGCGCACCTACGTGTGGAACGAATCCATGACCGCGTGGCAGCGGCTGCGCGAGGTGCCCGAGCTGGCCGTGCTCCTGAGCGCCGCGCCTGCGGTGCGCCCGCCGCCGCCGCCCCCACCCGACGACGCGCACCATCAGGGCGCCGAGATCATCCCCTTCGACGAGGCCAAGCGCGCCCGCGAACATGCCGACAGCGGCCGAGACCAAGGCGCTGCGGCGGCCGCCGACCCCTTCGCCGCGGTCGCTGCCCAATCGCCCATCGATCCCGGCGCGCCGCGCGACAGCACCCGCGTCTTCATCATGAACGCGGGGCTCGCCAACCGAAAGACCAAGCATCGTGCCTACGCGATCGCTGCGCTGGTGTCGGCGGTTGGCCTGTTCGCGCTCTGCGCGCTCGACTACCAAGGGGTGATCGAGATTCCCGGCCTCCACCGTGTCGTCGTCGCCGTGGCCGCGCCGCCCTCCGAGCGCCGCAAAGCGGTCAACAACGATTGGAGCGACGCCGAGGAGAACCCCGAGCTCAAGTGCAAGCTCGCGCCCGATCGCGCGCGCTGCGAGAGCGAGGTGCGCGCCGAGAACGAGGTGAAGCGGGCGCGGCGCACCGGCAAGAAGGAGCTCGGCGGTAGCGGCGTGAGCGGTATGAACCTCGACGACGCCTTCAAGACCGGCGGTGAGTCCGGTGGCGAGACCGGCGGCGGCCTGGCGGCCACGCCCCCGACCGGAGGCGAGTTCGCCGGCGCCAAGCTCTCCGACGACGAGCGTGCGCGCCTGGCGCTGCTCAAGAAGGACGAAAAGAAGCTGGTCACACCGAAGGCGCGCATGGACACGCCCGTGATCGAGGCGGGCACGCTCGACGCCAAAGATGTCTCGCGCGTGGTGAGCGACGGCGCCGGTGCCATCCAGGAATGCATCGAGCAGGCGGCCAAGACCGGCGACGTGCCGAGCGGCAAGCAGCGGCTGGTGGTCACGGTCAACCCCCGTGGTCTCGTCGATGGCGCGCGCTTCCAAAACGGCGCCGTCAACGCCAGCAGCGCGGGCGGCTGCATCACCAAAGCGGCCGCCCGCTGGAAATTCACCGCGTTCGCCGGTGAGACCACCGACGTCGAGATCCCGCTGATCTTGAGCGTGAACTGACGCCGGAATCGCGCATCGTGCCGCCGTCGCCCCCGCTTATCGTCGTCGACGAGGGGCCGCACCACGCGGTGCTGCTCAAGCCCGCCGGCATGACCGTGGTGGGCGGGCGCGGCGTGCCCCGCCCCACCCTGCTCGACCTCGCCAAGGAGCGCTTCGGCGGTGGCGTGCGCCCGGTGCACCGCATCGACCGCGTCACCGCCGGCCTGTGCGTGGTGGCCAAGACGCCCTTCGGTCAACAGGCGATCACCGAAGCCTTTCGCCGCCACCTCGTCGACAAGCGCTACCTGGCGTTGGTGGAGGGCGCCCCTCCCTGGGACAAGCGCGACATCGATCTGCGCCTGTCGCGCATCGACGACCCCGACGCGTCACACGGCCACAAGAAGGGCCCGCTGGCCTGGCAGACCGTCGACGAGGCGGGCGTGCGCGCGCTGACGCGGGTGCGCGTGCTGGCGCGCGGCCAGGGCGCCACGCTCGTGGAGGCGCGCCCCGAGACCGGGCGCATGCACCAGATCCGCTGCCACCTGGCGAACGTGGGCCACCCCATCGTGGGCGACGCGCTCTACGGCGCGACGCTGCCCTTCCCCGACGAGCGCGGCGTGGGGCTGGTGGCGTTCTGCGTATCGTTCCCGTTGCCGCACGGCGGGCGCGCCTTCGTGGCGGGCTCGCTGCCAGAGGCGTTCCTGCGCGCCCTCGCCGCCCACGGCATCGACCCCAAGGTGGTGGAGCCGCTAGCCGAGAAGTTCAGGCGCCCGCCGCCGACACCGGCGCCGCCCCATCGGCGCGCGCCTGACGCACGGCCCGCGGGTCGATGGCGCGCCGGGGCAGGAAGCGCTCGATCCGGTCGAGGACATCCAGGCGGTCGACGAGGTCGCTGATGTAGTCGAGGCGATCGGTGTCGAGCACCAACACCTCGCTCCTGGTCCACTTGGCGAACCAAGCGTCGTAGCTCTCTTGCAGGAGCTTGAGGTAGCTCGTGGGGATGCTCTGCTCCATGGCGCGACCGCGGAGTTTGATGCGCTGCTTGGTCGTCTTCAGCGAGCACTTCAAATACACCATCACATCGGGCGGCTTGATGGCGTTGCAGATGGTCTCGTACAGCTCGCCGTAGGTCTTCCAGTCGCGCTCGCTGATCTTGCCGCTCTTGTAGAGCGCCGCGGCGAACACCTCGGCGTCCTCGTAGATGCTGCGATCCTGCACCACGATGCCGGGGGTCTTGTCGAGCTCTTGGTGAATGCGGAACTTGTGCGTCAGGAAGTAGAGCTGCGAGTGGAAGCCCCACGCGGCCATGTCGGCGTAGAAGTCGGCCAGGTAGGGGTTGTCGCCGCCCTCCTCGCTCTTGCCGTCGACGCCGGGCTCGAAGAAGGGCGCCACGCCGTAGGTGCGGCACAAGAAATCGACCAGCGTGCTCTTGCCCGCGCCGATGTTGCCCGCGATGGCAATGTAGATCCGTCCGGCGTCGCTCGACATCGGCGGCATGCTTAGGCGCGCGGGGTGGCCGCAACAAGCGCGGCCAGGTCGAAAATTCGCGCAGCGCCGATTCCGGCGCCATGGTCCGGGCTTATGGCGAGATCTTCGGAGGACACCTCCGATAAGACACCCCATGGCCGCTCCCGGCTAGCGAGGCTGTCGCAGATCGCCGGCATCATGGCGCGCCACGGCTTCGCGCCCAACATGAAGCGCATCCCCTTGGTGCGCGCCTTCGTCGACGCCAAGGCCGCGCCCTCGGACCGCCCAGCGGCGCTGCGCTTCGCGGACATGCTCGAGGACCTCGGGCCCACCTTCGTCAAGCTCGGGCAGATCATGTCGACGCGCGGCGATCTCTTGCCGAGCGACTTCGTCGAGGCGCTCGCGCGCCTGCAAGACCAGGTGCCACCGTTCACCTTCGCCGAGGTGCGCCGCGAGGTCGAGGGCGCGCTCGGCCGGAAGCTCGAGGACTGCTTCGAGTACTTCGACGAGGTGGCGCTGGCCTCCGCCTCGGTGGCGCAGGTGCACGCCGCGCGCACCAAGGACGGCGCCGACGTGGTGGTCAAGGTGCGCCGGCCAGGCATCGACGAGCAGATCCGCGCCGACTCCGAGATCCTGGTGATCATCGCGCAGCTCCTCGAGCTGGTCACCGAGGAGGCGCGCCGCTACCACGCCACCGAATTCGTCGCCGAGTTCCAAGACGCGCTCGCCGCCGAGCTCGACTTCAGCGTCGAGGGGCGCAACCTGCGCGCCTTCGCCGAGCGCAACCGGGAGCGCGCCGGCATCCACGTGCCACGCATGTACCCCGAGCTCTCGACGCGCACCGTGCTCACGATGGAGCGCATCCGCGGGCGGCGCATCAGCGATCTCAAGGGCACGCCCGAGGCGCCGCCCAAGATCGAGCGCCTGGTGGAGCTCACCTTCGATCACACGTTCATCGACGGCGTGTTCCATGCGGATCCACACCCGGGCAACCTGCTCATCAACGACGCGGGCGAGCTGTGCTTCATCGACTTCGGGCTGGTGGGGCGGGTCACGCGCGAGGTGCAGGACCGCATGCTGCTCCTGCTGCTGTCGTTGTCGCTGCGCGACGCCGATACGCTCGCGCGCCTCATCATCCGCCTGGGCGTGAGCGAGAAGCGCATCGAGCTGGCGCCCTTTCGCGGGCAGCTCGCGCGCCTGCTCGACCGCTACTTCGGCCTCACCGTGGGCGAGGTGAACACGGGCCAGGTGTTCAACGACCTCATCGATCTGTCGACGCGCTACGGCGTGCGCATCCCCCGCGAGCTGGCCATCCTGTCGCGCGCCATCGTCTCCATCGAGGGCGTGGTGCGCACGCTGCACCCCTCGTTCGATCCATCGAAGGTCATCGCCAAGCGCGCCGAGGAGCTGGTGCTCGAGCGCATCGACCCGCGCCAACTGAAGGGCGGCGGCCTGCGCACCGCGCTGCAGCTCGGCCTCTTGGTGCAAGAGGTGCCGCTGCAGCTCGGGCAGACCTTGATGGACCTCGAGCGCGGCCAGGTGCAGGTGGTCATCAAGAGCCCCGACCTCGAGGGCCTGCAGCAGAGCCTGCGCGGCTTGGGCATGCAGATCTTCGGCGGCGTGCTGGCGGGCGCGCTGGTGCTCGGCGGCTTCGACGTGCTCGCGCGCGCGGGCTACGGGCTGGTGCGCTCGCCCGCTGTGGCCGCCGGCGCCTTCGTGTTCGCCGGCGGCTGCTTCGGCGTCGCCTTTGCCTGGTACATCACGGGCGGCCGCCTGCCGAAGATCGCGATCAAGCGGCTCTTGAGCCGGCGCCGAGAGAAGAAGAAGTGAGGGCCCTCGAGGCCGCCAAGCTCGTGGCGCACGGCCGCGGCGGGCTCGCGCTCGGTCCCGTCGACGTCAACGTGCTCCCCGGCGAGGTGCTCGTGGTGGTGGGTGCCACGGGCTCGGGCAAGAGCCTGTTGTTGGCGGCCCTCGCAGGCCTCGCGCCCTCGACGGTCGCGCACGACCTGAGCGTCGGCATGGTGTTTCAGAGCGCGGCGCTCGACGATGCGTGCTCCGCGTTCGAGAACGTAGCGCGCGCCACGCGCGCCCGCCGTGTGCCCGCGCCCGACGAGGCCGCGCGCACCGCCCTCGTGTCGGTGGGCTTGGGCGACGCGCTCGCGACGCTGCCGCGACAGCTCTCGGGCGGCATGCGACGACGGGTGGCCATCGCGCGCGCGCTCGCCGTGGCGCCCGAGCTCCTCCTGCTCGACGATCCCACGGCCGGCCTGGACCCGCGGACCACGCGCGAGGTGTTGGCGCTGGCGTTGCCGAGCGGCCCGCAGGCGCCGCCCACGGTCATCGTCACCCACGACGTTGACGAGGTGGTGCCACGGGCCGATCGCGTGCTGGTGCTCAGCGCAGGTCGCCAGTGCTTCCTCGGCGCCGCGTCCCTCCTCGCCAGCGAGCCCGCGCTCGCCTGCTACGCGCCACGACGTGGGACCGACGACGTGCACGCGGAGGCGTGGTGACGATGCTGGTGGCGCTTGGAGAGGCGGTGGGGCGGAGGGCGGGCGACATCGGCGCGCTCCTGCTGAGCGCGCGCCGCGCGTTGATCGCGGGCTCACGCCTGCGCGTCGACCTCACCGAGACGCTGCGGCAGACCGATCGCCTGTTCGTGGATGCGCTGCCGCTGTTCACCGTGGCGTCGGTGGCGGTGGGCGGCGTGGTGGCCATGCAGGGGCTCAACTACGTGGCTCGCTACTCGGCCAGCGAGGTGTTCGGCTGGGCGGCGGCCATGTCGGCGTACCGCGACGTGGGGCCGCTCTTGCTCGGCTGCGGGCTGGCGGCGCGCGTGGGGGCGCGCACCACCGCCGAGCTGGCGGTGATGGCGGCGCGCGATCGGCTCGACGCCGTACGCGCCCTCGGCATCGACCCCGAGCCCGCCGTGGTGTGGCCCCGACTCGTCGCCACGGTGGCGTGCAGCGTGCTGTTCTGGGCGCCCGCCTGCACGCTGGTGCTGGCGGTTGCCTTCGTGGTCGCCTCGCTCGTCGGCGATCAGCGCCTGGCGACCAGCGTGTGGTCGGTGGCCAGCTACGTCCACGCCAGCACGCTGCTGCAGGGCCTCGTGCGCATGGTGCTGTTCGGCGTGGTGGTGGGTCTGGCGTCGTGCCACGCCGGCGTGGCGGTGGCCACCAGCGAGGATCGCTCCGCCGGCGCCATCGGGCGCGCCGTCTATGCGGGCGCGGTGCTGTCCTTGGCCGGCGTGGTGATGACGAACGCAGTGCTGAGCCTGCTCGGAGGCACGGGATGAGCGCCAGGGTGGCCAGCCTCGGTGGCGCCAGCCGCGCCGCGCTCACCTGGTGGCGCCTGCCGCCGGGCGCGCTGCTGCAGCGCCTCGACGAGGTGGTGCCGCGCTCCGTGCCGCTCGTCATCGTCACGGTGGCAGCCGTGGGCTGCGCGCTCGCCGACCAAGCGGCGCGACAGGCGCTGCGCCTGCTGGGCGATCAGAGCTTCATCGGCCCCGAGTACATCGTGCTCGGCGTCGAGGAGTTCGGCCCGCTGGTCGTTGCCCTCACGCTGTCGTTGCGCGTGGGCGCCGGCTTCGCGGCCGAGATCGCGACCCTGCAATCGGAGTCCACGCTCGACGCCATGGCGCTCTTTGGGCAAGAGCCCGCGCGCCGTGTCTTGGCACCCATGGGCGTCGCCTTGGTGCTCGGCGCCGTGGCGCTCGGGCTCGTCGGCTTCGTCGCCTGGGAGCTCGCAGGCATGGCCACGCTGCTGTTGCGCTCGGAGGTGTCGCCCTTCACCTTCTTTCACCCCGAAGCCGTGCGCGGCGCCGGCGTGGTGCTCATGATCCTCAAGTGCGCGGCCGCCGGCGCCATCGTGTTCGCCGCCGCCACACACGCGGGACTCGCCGCGCGCGGCGGCGCCGTGGCGGTGGGCGAGGCGGCCACCAAGGCGGTGGTGGGCGCCGTGCTCGGCTGCCTCATCATGAGCGCCGCGCTCGACATGCTCTGGTTCCTCGCGAGGTCGCCGTGAGCGCCGCGCTCGTCATCGAGCACCTGACGGTGCGCTTCGGTGCCGTCACCGTCATCCACGACGTGAGCGCGAGCTTCGAGGCCGGCCGCGTGCACGCCGTGGTGGGCCGCTCGGGCGCGGGCAAGAGCGTGCTCATGAAGGCTGCGGCGGGGCTGGTGCCGCGCGCGAGCGGCGTGGTGCGCGTGCAGCGCCCGCCGCTCGTGTTCGTGCATCAGGACCCAGCGCTCCTCGACACCCTGAGCGTGCGCGAGAACGTGGCCTTCGCCGCCGCCCACGCGCGCGGGCTGTCGCGCGCCGACGCCCGCGCGCGCGCCGACCAGGCGCTCGTGCGCTTCGGCCTCGGCGCCGTGGCCGACGCCGCGCCGGGGGCCTTGGCCACGGCGCTGCAGAAGCGCGCAGCGCTGGCGCGCGCCGCCTGTCTGCGGCCCGGCGTGCTCGTGGTCGACGAACCCACCACGGGCCTCGACCCCGAGGCCGCCGCCGCCGTCGACGAGGCCTTGGCGCTCTTGCCCTCGGAGGGCACGACGCTGATCGTCATCACGCACAGCCCGCGCACCATCGCGCGCCTGGCGCCGCGCCTGCACCGCGTCGATGCCGGGCGCTTGCAGGCCACCGCATGAGTGACACCGCGGCCACCACGCTGCCACCGGCGCCGAGCGAGGATCGGCGGCGCGCCGTGCGCGTGGGCCTGGCCTTCTTGGCGGCGGTGGCGGTGCTCTTGGCGCTCCTCGTCGTCACCGGGCCGCTCGCCATCGTGCGGGGCAGCACCGTGCGCGTCGACTTCGCCTACTGCGGGCCCATCAAGCCCGGCGCGGCCGTGCGCCTGTCGGGCGTGGTGGTGGGCGTGGTGCGCGACGTCGAGCTCTTGCTCGGGGCAGACGCGGCCGCCGGCCCCGACAAGATGGTGCGCGTGCTGGCGACCATCGAGCCGCGCGCCATGGCCGCGCTCACCGAGCGCGCGCGCTTCTACGTCACCACGCTGGGCGTGCTGGGCGAGCACTACCTCGACGTGGAGCCCGTGCCCGGCGGCGCGCCGCTCAGCGATGACGCGCGCCTCGACGGCGTCACCCTGGCGCGCGCCGACCTGCTCTTGCCGCGCGCCGCTAGCCTGCTCGGCCGTGCCGACGATCTGCTGCCCTCGTCGCCCGAGGTGCTCGAGCTCTTGCGCGCGGCCTCGTCCTTGGTGAAGCAGGTGGATGCGCTGCTCGGCAACGAGGCGGCGGCCCAAACCGCCAGCGAGCTGCAGGCGCTGGCGCTGGCGGTGCGGCATAGCCTCGAGCGCCTCCCGGGCCTGCTCGATCGCGCCGACCGGCTGACGCAGGGGCTCGACCAGGCGGGCCTCGCGGAGCTGGTGAGCGATGGGCGCGCGCTCTCGGAGCGCTTGCGCGGCACGCTCGAGCGCGTCGAGCGCGCGCCCCTGCTCGACCCAGACAAGCAAGAGCAGGTGCGCCGCGAGCTGTCGGCCGCGCTCGTGACCATCGACGAGGCCGGCCGGCGCGCCGACCGGCTCATGAGCGCCGTCGAGACCAAGCAGGGCGCCGCGGGCAAGCTGTTCTGGGACGAAGCGGCCGCGTCGGACCTCAAGGCCGTGCTCAAGGGGCTGCGCGAGGACCCGGTGCGCTTCTTCCTGCAGAAGCGGCCAGACGAGAAGTAGCGCGACACGAAGCTCGTTGCCTGTCGCTTGCGCCCCCGACACCTCGGTACGAACGCACCGCCCCAACCCTGAATGACAGCGAGCGCCGCTTGCGGCGCACCGCCATCAGCCGCGGGTCGGCCGCGGTCAGCGCCCCAACGGCCGCTGCGGCTGAGCTCGACGCCAAAGGCATCGAGGCCCTGCGGCGGTGCCGCCTGGCCACGCCGGAATGCTAATGCGATGGTATTTCTTGATTTTCGTTTGGCCTTCATGCACGGTACGGGTGGAAGGATCCAGGGCGACGATTGTTTATTCGTCGCCTCCACCTGAAATACCGTGTATTTTCAGGTGGTTGCACGGTGACTCGTCGCGTCAGCGATCGGGTGACTGCCCTGGAGGGCGGCGATGAAGCAGAAAGCGCACCTCGGCACCAGCACGACCAAGACGATTGTGGTGGAGCGTGGGCTGGTGAAGCGCTTCGTCGACGCGCTCGAGATCAGCGACCCCATGTGCACCGACGAGAAGGCTGCCGCCCAGGCCGGGCTCGGCGGGCTCATGCTGCCGCACTCCGCCGCTGGCTCCTTGGGCGACTTCAGCCCCATCACCGACCTGCTCGAGCTCAAGCCCAAGCAGGTGCTGCATGCCCAGGAGCACGTCTCCATCTTCCAGCCGGTGTGTGCGGGCGACGAGATGACCATCACCACCACGCTGCGCGACGTCTATGAGCAGCAGGCCAGCGGCAACCCCATGGGGTTCGTCGTCATCGACGTCGTGGGCACCGGCAAGAAGAGCGACGACGTGCGCTTCGAGGCACAGCGCACCTTGGTCGTCAGGGGCGGGCTGCCGCGCCGCTAGGGGCGCAGCGCTGGTGAAGCGAAGGGCGGCCTGTCGGCCGCGAGGACGAAAGCGAATGCCGAAGCTCTATTGGGACTCCATCGAGAAGGGCGAGCAGGTCGCGCCTATCAGCAAGCCGGCCGTGACGCGCGTGCAGATCGCCAAGTTCGCCGGCGCGTCGCAAGACTGGAGCCCGCTGCACCTCGACGACGATTTCGCCAAGGGCGCCGGCTACGGCGGCGTGTTTGCGCACGGCGCCATTGCGCTGTCCTTCGCCACCGAAGCGGTGGGGCGCTGGCTCGAGAACGGCCGCATCCTCGCCGTCACCGGCAAGTTCCGCAAGCTCGTGTGGCCCGGCGACATCCTGCGCATGACGGGCATGGTGGCCGATCGCTACGAACAAAACGGCGAAGCCCGCATCGACGTCGACGTTTGGGCGGAGAACCAGAACCACGACAGCGTCATGCAGGGAACGGTCACCTGCGTCTTGTGGCGCAACGACAAGGACGAGAAGAAGTCGAAGTCACCGTGGCCGCCCGTGGCGCCGCAGACCATCAAAGAGCGGCGCACCGCCAAGCCCATCCCCAAGAACGAGGCCGACGCCGCCAAGGTCCGCGAGGCCGCCGCCGCCGCCGAGCGCGCCAAGCTCGAGGCGCGCGCCGCCGCCGGCAAGCCCGCCAAGAAGGCCGCGCCCGCGGCCGCCGCGCCCAAGGCGCCGCCGCCAGCAGCGCCGCCGCCAGCGGCCAAGCCAGCCCCGGCACCGGCCAAGGCCGCTGCCGCAAAGACGACCCCGCCGAAGGCCGCGCCCGCCAAGCCAGCGCCAAAGGCCGGCAAGCCAGCGCCGAAGTCGGCGCCCAAGCCAGCGAAGAAGCCCGCGCCCAAGCCGGCAAAGAAGCCGGCCGCCAAGGCCAAGGCTGCCAAGGCCAAGAAGAAGTAGCCCGAGGCGCGGTTCGCCTCGACACGGCATACTCGGGACGTGCTTCCCCCTGCCCGCCTCGCCGAGATCGCCGCCGGTGCGCATCCGGCGGCCCTGTGCACCGTGGTCGCCACCGAAGGCAGCACGCCACGCAAGGCGGGCGCGAGCATGGTGGTGGTGGCCGACGGCAGCGAGCTTGGCCGCGTCGAGGGCACCGTGGGCGGCGGCGCCATCGAGCACGAGGCGCGGCGCGCGGCGCTCGAGGTCATCGCCACCACGCGGCCGCGCCTGCTCGAGGTCGCGCTCACCGCGCAGCTCGGCATGTGCTGCGGCGGCAAGATGAGCATCTTCATCGAGGCACTGCGCATGCGACCACCCCTGCTCTTGTTTGGCGCCGGCCACCTCGGCCAGGCCTTGTGCAAGGCGGCCGCCGCCGCCGGCTTCGACGTGCACGTCGCCGATCCGCGCGAGGAGCTCTTGACCGAGGAGCGCTTCCCCGACGCGTGCGCGCTCGTCGACGACTACGAGGGCGAGGACCTCGCGCGCCTGCCCTTCGGCCCCGACGCGTTCGTGGTGGTCGCCACCCACGATCACCAGCGTGACCAAGAGATCGTGGAGCGCATCATCACGCGACCGGCGCGCTACCTGGCGATGGTTGGCAGTCAGCGCAAGGCGCTGTTGACGCGCGAGCGCTGCCTGGCCAAGGGCATCGACGCCGCGCAGGTGGAGCGCCTGGTGAGCCCCGCCGGGCTCGACATTGGCGCCGAGACCCCCGAGGAGATCGCGGTCTCTATCGTGGCGCAGATGGTGCACGTGCGGCGCGCCGCCGAGGCCGCGGGGCGCAAGCCGCGCGGCGTTCGCGCCCAGGTCGCTGGGTGAGGGCCTGGTGAGCTGGCGCGCCGCGGGCCTCATCGCCGCTGCCGGCAGCTCGGTGCGCATGGGGGCATGCAAGGCGCTCTTGCCCTTCTCGGGCGCCACCACGTTCGTCGAGCGCATCGCCCACGTGTTCTTGAGCGCCGGGCTCGACCCCGTGGTGGTGACCATCCCGCCGGACGACGACGGCGCCGCGGTCGAGCATGCGCTCGCGCACCTGCCGGTGCTGTGCTCGCACAACGAGCTCCCCGAGGACGGCCTGGCGGGCTCGGTGGTGACCGCGCTGCGCCACGCGGCCGAGCCCGACGCGCTCGTGCTCACGCCCGTCGACTGCCCCTTTCTCGACGTGGAGCTGGTGCGATCGCTCGCCCAGCTCTGTCAGCGCGCCGCCGCGGTTGCCCCCGAGGTCGACGGCCGACGCGGTCACCCGGTGGCCTTCGCGCGCGTGACCTTCGAGCTCTTGCTCAGCTGCGCCTCGCGCGGCGGTCCGCGCGCCGTGCTCGATGCGCTCGACAAGGACGTGGCGCTCCTGCCGTGGCTCGAGCGCCACGTGCTCGAGGACGTCGACACTCCCGAGGACTACCGGCGGCTCTTCGGCGTCGACGTCGCGACCGCGCGCGAGGTCATGAGCAGGCGGCGGGGGTAGCGCTCACGCGCGCGCTGCGGCCATCCGACGACGGATGGCCACACCGAATGCGGACAAATCGCCGAGGCGATGGCTGAGGACGTCTTTGAGGATCCCCGGATCGACGGCGGTGTAGGCGTGGACCAACACGTTGCGAAAGCCGGCCATGTCGCGCAGCGCCGCGACCTGGCTCCGCTCGAGGTAGCCGGCGCCAGCGAGCAGGTCGAAGAGCTCGCGGTTGTTGGCCGGCTCGCCGAGCCGCTCGTCAGACACGATGTGCGAGGCGACGTCGAGGGCGGCCTGGATGGCGACCTGGAGGGTGTGCTCGACGAAGCGCAGCTCGCGCACGTCGCCGGGGATGGCGTCGGGGCGCGCCAGGGTCGTGAGCTCGTGCACGCAGGTGTCGATGAACGCGAGCTTCTTGGCGATGAGCTCCTCGTCGGTCATGGCGCGAGCGTCCCGCGGTAACGCTGGAGCATGGGCAGGAGGTCGAAGTACTCGTTGCGCGCTTTCACTTCGAAGCGCACGCGCGCCGACCGGTCTCCTTCGAACACCAGGATGCCGTCGCGCAGCACGCGATGCACGAGGTCGACGGGCGCGCGGTTGAGCGCCACGACCTGCGTCGGCTTGCCGAGTAGCGCGCGCAGCTCGTCCTCGAGCGCGAAGGGCTGCGCCGCCAGCGTGCTCGTCGGGGTATGGGCGAACAGGACAGCGACGTCGACGTCGCTGTCGCAGCGCGCGGTGCCGCGCGCGGTGCTGCCGAAGAGCCAGGCGGCCGCCGCGTCGAGCGGTGCCCGTCGAAAGAACTCCTGCAAGCGCTCGACGTCGGTCACGATGGCATCGTACCAGCCCGCCACGTGGAGCGTCACGCCATCTCACCCACCCGCGCGCACCTCGACGCGCGTCTCCCCGACGCGCACGAGATCGCCCGGCACCAGCGCGCTCTCGCTCACCTTGTCGCCGTTGACGAAGGTGCCGTTGGTACTGGCGACGTCGACGATGGAGGCGCCCGCCTCGTCGCAGAAGATCATCGCGTGGGTCTGCGACACTGCTTCGTCCGACAGATCGACGTCGATCTCGCGCGTGAACGCCGCCACCTCCGAGCGTGCGCCCGCGAGGCCAGGCGCGGCGCGGCGCCGTAAGTGCTCGGCGGCGGTCTTCTGATCTTCACGTTCGAGGCGACGCTGCTCGCCGCGCGGCTGCACGGCCGTGCCGCCGAGCAGGCCGTCGTTCCGGCCCAGTACTCGATAGGAGCCCACGGGGACATCGAAGCTGCGCCCGGCGTCTGGGCCCTTCGCCACGACGAGGACGATGCCTGGATCCGCCACGCGTCCCTCCACACTTGGCCGCGAGCACCATACATGGAATGTCATGCAGGTGACCACGCCCGCCATTCCTCGGCTCGCCGCCACCATCATCCTGTGCCGCCCGCGCGAGCACGGCTTCGAGATCCTGTTCGTCAAGCGCCACGGCCAGAGCGGCTTCATGGGCGGCGCTCATGTGTTTCCCGGCGGGCGCGTGGAAGACAGCGACGGCGGCGTTTCAATCGAGGTCGCCGCGGCCGTGCTCCCCGAGCTGCCGGCCAGCGACGCGGCGCGCGTGCTGGCCGGCGCGGTGCGCGAGACCAAGGAAGAGGCCGGGCTCGACGTGGATCCCGCGAGCCTGGCGGCGTGGGCACACTGGATCACGCCCGAAGCCGAACCCAAGCGCTTTGACACCTGGTTCTTCTTGGCGCCGGTGCCCGCGCACACGGAGGCCACCATCGACGAGCACGAGGCCGTGGCGCACGCGTGGCACTCGCCCAAGGCGGCGCTGGCGGCGCAAGCGCGCGGAGAGCTCGTGCTCATGCCGCCGACCCTCGCCACCGTCGAGGATCTGGCGGCCTTCGCCTCCATCGCCGAGGCTGCGGCGTCGGTGCGTCACCCGCTGCCCACCATCGTGCCGCACCTCATCTACGGGGACGCCATCATCCTCGCGCTGCCCGGCGATCCGCTGCACCACGAGCGCGCGCGCGTGTTCCCGCACCGCACGCGCATCGTGCTGCACGAGGGGCGCTTCGTGTCACGCGTGGTCGAGGAGTAGCGCGCTCCCGGGTCGACGTGACGCGCACCGCATGGCCCCAGGCCTCCACGCCCTTTCCCACCTCACTCGCGGCTGCTAGCCCGACGTCGATGACCGCGCCCGACTCCGGCCCCACCGCCACCAAGCGCACACGCCTGGTGCGCCTCCTCGTGAACGGCGCCACCCACGATGTGGCGGTGGCCGAGCACCACACGCTCCTCGAGGTGCTGCGCTACCAGCTCCAGCTCACCGGCACCAAGCAGGGCTGCGACAAGGGCGACTGTGGCGCGTGCACCGTGCTGGTCGCCGACGCCGACAACAGGCGCGCACCCGTGCTCTCGTGCCTGACCCTGGCGGTCGACGTCGAGGGCAAGGAGATCACGACCATCGAGGGCCTCGCCACCAAGGGCAAGCTCGACCCCGTGCAAGACGCCTTCGATCGATGCGGCGCCTTGCAGTGCGGCTTCTGCCAGAGCGGCATGATGCTGTCGGCGCGCGCGCTGCTCGACGAGAACCCGCGCCCCACGCTGCCGCAGATCCAGCAAGCCCTCTCGGGCAACCTGTGCCGTTGCACCGGCTACACCAAGATCCTCGAGGCCACGCTCTTGGCCGCCACGCGCCCAGCAGCAGCGGGCGAGCAGCCCCCCAAGGAGCCGGCGTGAGCGACGGCGAGAGCACCCTCAAGGCGCCGTACTTTCCCCACGGCTCCACCATCGTCGACGCGGCGCTGCGGCGGCAAGAGGGCGATCACGGCGTCGGCGCGCGCGGCCGCAAGATCGACGGCGCCGAGAAGGCGCTCGGGCGCACCCGCTTCGCCGATGACTACGCCTTCCCCGGCATGCTGTGCTGCAAGCTCAAGCGCAGCACGCGCCCCCACGCGCGCATCGTGCGCGTCGACGTGGAGCCCGCGCTGGCCATCCCCGGCGTGCACGCGGTCATCACCGGGCGCGAGCTGCCCACCAAGTTCGGCATCATCCCCTGGACCCAAGACGAGACCGCGCTCGCCGTCGACAAGGTGCGCTACGTGGGCGAGCCGGTGGCGGCCGTAGCGGCCATCGACGAGGAGACCGCCAACGCCGCCGTGCGTGCCCTGCGCGTCGAGTACCAGGATCTCACGCCGGTGCTCGACGTCGACACCGCCAAGCGCACGGGGGACGCGCCCGAGAGCAAGGTCAACGAGCACGCCAAGCAGGGCAACGTCACCAAGCGCGTAGAGCTGTCCTTTGGGCCCGTCGACGACAACATCGAGGCCTGCCGCAAGGACGGCGCCGTCGTCGAGGACTCCTTCTTCTACTGCGGCACCACGCACGCGCCCATCGAGCCCCACTGCGCCATCGGGCTCGTCGAGGGCGGGCCCGGCGCGCAGGGCCTGCTCACGGTCATCTCGTCGACCCAGGTGCCGCACTACCTGCACCGCGACCTGGCGCACGTGCTCGGCCTCCCCGAGGCGCAGGTGCGCGTCATCCAACCGCCCGTGGGCGGTGCCTTCGGCGGCAAGAGCGAGCCCTTCACGCTCGAGTTCGTCGTCGCCAAGCTGGCCATGATGACCGGGCGCCCGGTGAAGTGCCTGTACACGCGCGAAGAGGTGTTCTTGGCGCACCGCGGGCGCCACCCCATGCGCATGCGCTTCACCACGGCGGCCGACCGGCAGGGCCAGCTCAAGGCGGTCAAGAGCGTCATCGACCTCGACGGTGGCGCCTACGCGAGCTTCGGCATGATCACGGCGTACTACGCGGGGCAGATCCTCACGGGTCCCGTGGCCATGGAGAGCTACGCCTTCGACGCCACGCGCTACTACACCAACAAGCCCGCCTGCGGCCCCAAGCGCGGGCATGGCAGCGTACAGCCGCGCTTCGCCTTTGAATGTCACCTCGACATGCTGGCCGAGCAGCTCGGCATGGATCCCATCGAGCTGCGGCGGCGCAACTTCGCGGGCGAGAACGTCACGCTGGTGAACGGCCAGCGCCTGGGCAGCTCGGGGCTCTTGCAGTGCCTGGACGCCGTCGAGCGCGCCAGCCGCTGGCGGGAGCGGCGCGGCAAGCTCGGCGCCAACGCATCCGAGCGGGGAACTAAGCGCCGGGGCCTCGGTGTCGCATCGTCGATGTACATCTCGGGGACCAACTACCCCATCTACCCAAACGAGATGCCGCAGTCGGGCGTGCAGGTGAAGCTCGATCGCTCGGGGCGCGTGACGATGTTCTCGGGCGCGTCCGACATCGGCCAAGGCAGCGACACCGTGCTCATGACCATCGCGTGCGAGGAGCTGGGCGTGCGCCCCGAGCACGTGCGCGTGGTCTCGTCCGACACCGACCTCACGCCCGTGGACCTCGGCGCCTACTCGTCGCGCGTGACCTTGATGATGGGCCACGCCGCGCTCGAGGCCTGCCGCCGGCTGCGCGAGCAGGTGCAAGAGGCGGTGGCGCGCGCGTGGCAGTGCGAGCCCGACGACGTGCTGCTCGGCCACGGCAAGGTGTGGGCGCGCCACGACACCCAGCAGAGCATCAGCAGCGCCGAGGCCTTCAAGCTCGCCGAGGCGCGCTTCGGCACGCTCGGCGCCACCGGCGGCTATCGCACGCACCCGCGCGGCGGCGACTACCGCGGCGGCACCATCGGCGCCTCGCCCGCCTACTCGTCGACAGCGCACGTGGCCGAGGTGGAGGTCGACACCGAGACCGGCAAGATCGACGTCGTCAAGGTGTGGGTGGCGCACGACTGCGGCACCGCCATCAACCCCGTGCTGGTCGAGGGCCAGATCGAGGGCTCGACCTACATGGGCGCCGCCGAGGTGTTTCTGGAGAACATGCTCTACGGCGCCGACGCCGTGGGCGTTCCCGCGGCCTCGGCGGCGCGGCGCGGCGGCATGTTGGTGGGCCCAAGCCTGCTCGACTACCGCATCCCCACCACGCTCGACACGCCAGCGATCTTCGCGAGCGTCATCGAGCGCCCCGACGGCAACGGACCCTACGGCGCCAAGGAGGCGGGCGAAGGGCCCTTGCACTCCACCATCCCCGCGGTGGTGAACGCCGTGTACGACGCCGTGGGCGTGCGCTACTTCGAGCTGCCGCTCAGCCCGGCGCGCGTGCTCGCGGGCCTGCGGCAGCAGCGCGACGGCGCGCAGCCAACGACGCACAAGGCCGCGGAGTAGCCATGAAGCTCCTCATCGCTTCGGTCCTCATCGTGGGCGCGCTCGGCGGTGCGGTCGGCAAGGGCGGGCTACACGAGCTGCCCCTGCCGCGCGAGACCGTGCAGAGCGGCACCGTGTTCGAGCTCAACGTGGGCCTGGCACCCGGCGACGCGCGCACCTGCGCGGCGCTCTTGGCCGACGACGGGCGCACCTTCTGCCCCACCGTGGGCCGGCGCTGGGAGCTCATCGAGGTCGAGCGCAGCCGCATCATCGCGCTCGCCAACAGCGTGGCCACCGCCAGGCCCGCCAAGCGCTGCGCGCCCACGCACGGCTTCCTGTTCCAGACCACGCGCGGCCCCCGCGTGGTCGACGTGTCGGTGCCCTGCCACACGCTCAACGGGCGCACCTTGTCGCCGGGCGCCGAGGCCGAGCTCACGACCTTCTTGCGCGGCAAGGGGCTCATCTTCGGGCTGCCGCCGGGCACGCGGTGAGCGAGGCGCGCGCCGACCTCGCGGCGCGCGTGCTGGCGCTGCGCGACGGCGGCCAGGTCGACGAGGCCTTCGCGCTCGCCCTCGAGGGCTTCGGCGACGAGATCGGCGGCTTCCTGGCCGCCCGCCTGCTCGACGGTGAGCGCGCCGCCGACGCCTTCGCGCTCTTCGCCGAGGACACCTGGCGCGGGCTGCCGGGCTTTCGCGGTGAGGCCAGCCTGCGCACCTGGCTGTACGTGATCGCGCGCCGCGCGGCCTTGCGCGTGCTGCGCGAGAGCGCGCGCGCCGCGCGCGACTTGCCGCTCTCGCAAGCGAGCGTGGTCGAGCGCATGGCCGCCGAGCTGCACAGCGCCACCACGCGCTGGCGGCGCACCGAGGTGAAAGACCAGCTGCATGCGCTGCGCGCCCAGCTCAGCGATGACGAGCGCGAGCTGCTGGTGTTGCGCGTCGATCGCGGGCTCTCGTGGGGAGAGATCGCGAGTGCGCTCGAGCTCGATGAGGGCGACGCCAGCGAGCGCAAGCGCCAACACGCGGCCCTGCGCAAGCGCTTCGAGCGCCTCAAGGAGCACATCCGCGAGCTGGCGGCGCAGCAGGGGCTCTTGTCGTGAGCACCGACGACGAGCCCACCGACGACGAGCCCACCGACGACGAGAGCGCGCGCACCGCGCCTGACGATCCGCGCTTCGCCGCGCTCTTGGCGCGCCTGGCGGCGACACCGTCGCCCGCGCGCCCGCTCTTGGCGCCCGGCGTGCGCGTGGGCGCCTTCGTCGTCGAGGAGCTGCTCGGCCGCGGCGGCATGGGCGAGGTGTGGCGCGCGCTCGACTCGCGCCTGCAGCGCGCGGTGGCGCTCAAGGTGCTGCGCCCGAGCACGCAGGAGGCGCGCCTGCTCGACGAGGCGCGCGCCGCCGCCGCCGTGCAGCACCCGCGCATCGCCACGGTGTACGAGGTAGGCGAGGCCGAGCTCCCCACGGGGCGCCTCGGCTTCATCGCCCTCGAGCTGGTGCCGGGCGCCAACCTGCGCAGGCGTCTGCGGGCGGGTCCCCTGCCCGTCGACGAGGTGCTCACGCTCGCGCTCGACGCCTCCGAGGGGCTCGCGGCCGTGCATGCGCGGGGTCTCGTGCACCGCGACCTCAAGCCGGAGAACCTCGCGCTCGACGAGGGCGGGCGCGTCAAGCTGCTGGACTTCGGCATCGCCGTGCCCGTCGGCGCGGGCGCGGAGCGCTCGGGCACGCCGCGCTACCTGCCGCCCGAGCAGCGGGCCGGGGGCAGCATCGACGCGCGCGCCGACGTGTTCGCGCTCGGCGTCACGCTGGTGGAGCTTCTGACCGGCAAGGCACCCTTCGACGACGAGGGTGTGCTCGGCCAGGACCACGCGGGCGACGCGCTCAAGTTCGCGCGCGCGGTGCCGAGCGTGCCGCGCGCCTTCCTCGAGCTGCTCGAGCGCTGCGTCGCGCTCGATCGCGAGCGGCGCCCGGCGAGCGCGGCCGCGCTCGTCGACGCGCTCACCCCGCTCGTGCACCCGCGCCCCTCGACGCGCGAGCGCGCGGCGCCCATCGTCTCGCTCGGCACGGGGCTCGTGCTGGCGCTCGCGTTCTTCTCGCTGGTCACGCGCGTCGAGGACGTGGTGGCGCTCGACTTGCCGCCCGCATTGGCGAGCGCCCCCGTGGTGTCCAAAGACGCGCGCGTGCGCGCGCGCTTTCGCTTCGCCGCCGACGCCGTGCTCGCGGGCGACGGCACCACCGCGGCCAGCGCGCTCGACGAGGTGGTGGCGGCAGAGCCCCGCGCGGCGTGGGCGTGGGCGCTGTTGGCGATGAGCGGCGATCCCCAGCGCGCCGGGCACACGCATGCCGAGGCCGTCGCCCTCGTGCGTCGCCACGCGGACCTCGCCACCCGCGAGGGCCGCGCCGCGATGGCGCTCTCGGGGCTCGTCGACGCCGAGGGCCTCGGTGGCGCGCAGCTCGTCGATCCCAAGAGCCCCGCAGCGGCGGCGGGCCGGGCCGCGCTCGCCGAGGCCGGGCCCGACGCGTTCTCCGCCGTGCTGCTCTCGTCGCTGGTGCCCTGGGACGTCGACGTGCACGAGCAGCTCGACCGCATCGACGCGGCGCTGTCACGGGACGCGCGCGTGGCGCTCTTGTGGGTGGCGCGCGCGCGAGCGCTTTCGGAGGCCGGACGTCACGCCGAGGCCGCCCTGGCCGCGCGCGCCGGCCTCGAGCGCGTCCCCGGCAACGCCGCGCTCGAGCACGCGCTGTGGCGCGCGCGCCTGGCGCAGGGCGAGGTCGACGAGGTCGCGCGCGCCGTCGACGAGCGCTTGCGCGCCCGGCCCGATGACGTGGACGCGCGCGTGCTCCTGCTCGAGGTCGCGGCGGCGCGCGGCGTTCGTGCGGCGCTCTGGCAACAGGCGGCGGCGCTGCTCGACGGGCCCTACCCGCGTGCGCGCGTGGCGCGGGCCGTGGCGGCGCATGCGCTGCGTGCTCCTGAGCGCGCGTCCGATGCGCGCGTGCGAGAGATCCTCGAGCGCGCGCTCGGGGTGCTCGAGCAGGCGGGGTATGGGGCGATGGTGGCGGAGGCGCGGGGGGCGCGGGGGCGATGACGTGTTGAAACTCGAGCGCCAGAAGTAGTCGACCGAAGTCGAATGATTATTCGACTGCGGTCGAAGAATGGCCCATCGCGCCCACCCGGCACCACCACCAGCGCCCAGCCCTCGCGACGCAGCTCGCGCGACGCGCCCTACTTGTTCTGCGGGAACCCCAGGTCCACGCCGCGGAAGCGCGGGTCGGGCCAGCGCCCGATGACCACCTTGTTGCGCGTGTAGAACCTCACGCCGTCGGGCCCGTAGATGTGCAGGTCGCCAAACAGCGACTGCTTCCAGCCGCCAAACGAGTAGTAGGCCATGGGCACCGGGATGGGCACGTTGACGCCCACCATGCCCACGGGCACGTCGTGCTGGAACTTGCGGGCTGCGCCGCCGTCGTTGGTGAAGATGGCGGTGCCGTTGCCGTAGGCGTGCTGCTGGATGAGCGCCATGGCCTCGTCGTAGCTCTTGCTGCGCACCACCGAGAGCACGGGCCCGAAGATCTCTTCGCGATACACGCTCATGCCCGGCTGCACCTCGTCGAGCAGGCAGGGCCCAAGGAAGAAGCCCTGCTCGTGACCGGGCACCTTGAGCGCGCGGCCGTCGACCAGCACCTTGGCGCCCTCCTTCTCGCCCGCGTCCACGAAGCCGGCCACGCGATCGCGGTGCTGCTTGGTGATGAGCGGGCCCATCTGCGAGGCCGGGTCGAGGCCGTTGCCGACCTTGAGCACCGCCATGCGCTCCTTGATGCGCGGCAAGAGCTTGTCGGCCGCGCTGCCCACGCACACCAAGACCGAGATGGCCATGCAGCGCTCGCCGGCGGAGCCGAATCCCGCGCCCACAGCCGCGTCCGCAGCCAAGTCCATGTCGGCGTCGGGCAGCACCACCATGTGGTTCTTGGCGCCGCCGAGCGCCTGCACGCGCTTGCCGTGCTTGGCGCCGCCCTCGTAGATGTAGCGCGCGATGGGCGTGGAGCCCACGAACGAGAGCGCCGCCACGTCGGGGTGCTCGATCAAGCGATCGACCGCCACCTTGTCGCCGTGCACCACGTTGAGCACGCCGTCGGGCAGGCCGGCCTCTTTGAAGAGCTCGGCGCACAGGTTGGTCACCGAGGGGTCGCGCTCCGAGGGCTTGAGCACGAAGCTGTTGCCGCACGCGATGGCCAGCGGGTACATCCACATGGGCACCATGGCCGGGAAGTTGAACGGCGTGATGCCGGCCACCACGCCGAGGGGCTGGCGCATGGACCACGAGTCGACGTCGGTGGACACGTTCTCGGACAGCTCGCCCTTCAAGAGCTGCGCGAGCCCGCAGGCGAACTCGATGACCTCGAGGCCGCGCTGCACCTCGCCCTGCGCGTCCGACAACACCTTGCCGTGCTCGAGCGTGAGCAGGCGCGCGATCTCGTCTTTGCGGCGGTTCGCCATCTCGCGGTAGGCGAACAAGATGCGCGTGCGCGCGGCCAGCGAGCTGTTGCGCCACTCTTGCGCCGCACGCTTGGCCGTGGCCACAGCCGCGTCCACCTCGTCGACGGAGGCGAAGCTGACCTTGCGCTGCACCTCGCCGGTGGCGGGGTTGTAGACGTCGCCCGTGCGGCTGCCGGTGGTGGCGACGTGCTTGCCGCCGATGAAGTGCGCGAGGGTGTCGTTGGCCTGGGTGGTCATGGGGTGTCCCGGGATAGTCGCCCGGATGGTAGGGCGTGGCGCCAGCGCCGCAATGCCCCCCTCGCCGCGCGCGCCAACGCCCCGGGGTGCCGGTTGTGATGGGGGACCGACGGCAATCGTGAGCGCCGCTCGTTTCGACGCTAGGCTGAGGCGATGGCGACGCGGCAGCGACCTGGTGATGAGCGCGATGATGGCGCAGGCGCGCCAGCGCCCTCATCGCGCTTCGTCACCGCCGATGTGAGCCTGGTGGACGCCCGCGAGGAGGTGTCGACCACCGTCGGCGCACCCGCCGGCGCCCAAAGCGACGCCGACACCGCCGTGGTCCGCCGCCAGCCTGGCGAGACCAGCGCGGCGCGCGCGGCGCCCGCCGCCGGGGGCGCGCCGGGGTCCGTCGACGCGGGGGTCGGCCGGTTCGGCCTGCGCCTGAAGTTCAACGCCGCGCTCATCTTCACCTTCGCCGCAGGCCTCGGCCTCGCCACCTGGCTGTCTGACCGCATGCTGCGCGACAACGCTCGTCAGGAGGTGCTGCAGGAGGCGCGCATCATGATGGAGAGCGCCCTGAGCGCGCGCGCGTACACGGCGGAGCACGTCAAGCCTCTTCTGGAGGGGCAGCTCAACGAGCGCTTCCTGCCGGAGACGGTGTCGGCGTACGCGGCCACCAAGATCTTCCTGTCGTTGCGCTCGCGCTTCCCCGACTACACCTACAAAGAAGCGTCGATGGACCCGCGCAACCCCGCCAACCGCGCCAGCGACTGGGAGGCGGACCTGATCGGCGAGTTCCGCAACCACCGCGACCGGCGCGAGCTGGTGGTGGTCCGCAACACGCCCACGGGGCAGATGCTGCACCTGGCGCGGCCCCTCGTGGTCTCCGACAAGGGCTGCCTCAGCTGTCACAGCACTGCCGAACGCGCGCCCGCGACCATGATCGAGAAGTACGGCGCCACCAGCGCCTTCGGCTGGCAGCTCGACGACGTGGTGGCAGCCCAGGTAGTGACCGTGCCCATGTCGGTGCCGCTGGCCCGCGCGCACGACGCGCTCACCACCTTCATGGTGCTGCTCGCCGGCGTGTTCCTGCTGGTGTTGGCGCTGCTCAACGTGCTGCTGCACTTCTTCGTCATCAAGCCGGTGGTGCGCATGGCGGCCCTGGCCACCGACGTGAGCATGGGCAGAGACGGGGTCGCCGACTACGTGCTCCGGGGCCACGACGAGATCGCGTCGCTGTCGCGCTCGTTCCACCGCATGCGCGTGAGCCTGGAGAAGGCCATGGCGATGCTGGACGAATGACATGGGCACCAGCGACGACGTGCTGCCACCGTCGATGATCGGGCGTTATCGCATCGACGGCGAGCTCGGGCGCGGCGCCATGGGCACCGTGTACCTCGGCCACGACAACACCATCGATCGGGCCGTGGCCATCAAGACCATCAACCGCGAGCTCGCCGAGGGCAAACAGGGGTTGGCCTGGGTCGAGCGCTTCCACCGCGAGGTGCGCGCGGCGGGGCGCTGCGTGCACCCCAACATCGTCACGGTGTTCGACTACGGCGAGGACGACGGGCTGCCCTTCATCGTCATGGAGCGGGTCGACGGCACGGCGCTGCGCGAGGTGGTGCGTGATCGCGGCGCGCTCACGCCCGGCAACGCCACCGCCATCGTCGAGCAGGTCTTGTTCGCCCTCGATCATGCGCACGGCCAAGGCGTGGTGCACCGCGACATCAAGCCCGCCAACATCCTGCTCCTCGCCGACGGGCTGGTGAAGGTCACGGATTTCGGCATCGCGCGCCTCGACAACAGCGACACCGACGAGGTCGAACGCGGCAGCGTCGGCACGCCGGGCTACATGGCCCCCGAGCAGTTCGCCGGTGGGGGCGCCGATCGGCGCGCCGACCTGTACTCGTGCGGCGTGGTGCTCTTCGAGCTGCTCACCGGCACGCGGCCCTTCCACGGCGGCGGCGAGCAGGCCTTGCGCGACCTGGTGCAGAGCGCGCCACCGCCGCGCGCGTCGGTGGTCAAGCCGAGCGTGCCGCGCGAGCTCGATCCCCTGCTGGAGCGCGCGCTCGCCAAGGCGCCGCGCAAGCGCTTCCAGAGCGCCGCCGAGTTCCTCGAGGCGCTGCAGGCGCTCGGCCTGGTGGAGCGCGAGCTCGGCACCGGACCGCTCGATACCCGCGTGAGTCGCCCGTCGATCGCCCACACGCCGAGCTTCGACCCCGCGCTGCTCGATCGCGCCGTGCGCGGCCTGGTGCTGGTGCTCGGCCCCGTGGCGCGCGTGCTGGTGCGGCGCGTGGCGCAACGCGCGCGCAGCGCAAGCGAGCTGACGGAGGCGTTGGCGGCCGCCATCCCCGACGAGGTCGATCGACGCCGCTTCCGCGAGCTCATGGGTGGCGCGCCCGTGCTCCACCCCGATGACCGCACCGTCCCCGACGTCGACGCCGGCTCCTCGAGCCAGATGCCCACCGCGCTCGGCCCCTTCGACCAGGCGACGCTCGAGGCCGCGCGCCGCGACCTGGCCGAGCTCATGGGGCCCATCGCGAAGGTGCTGGTGAAGCAGGCCGCAGCGCGCGCCACCACGCCCCGCGGCCTCTACCTGCTCCTGGCGGAGCACCTGACGAACCCCGACGAGCGCGCGCGCTTCCTCGCGCGCGCGCCGGGGCCCTGATCACGCTGGCGGGACGCGCATGCGCGCCGCGATGGCGCCCACGACGAGCAGGATGAGCGCGAGCCCGCCGGAGATGACGCCGTTGGCGGCCGCCTCGCTCGAGCCGAGCGAGAGGAACATCACCTTCTCGGGCAGGCTCGGCGCGCCCTCGGCCGCGCGGCTCACGAGCCGCACGCCCAAGCCGTAGCCGAGCACGCCCGACGCCAAGATGGCGACGGCCCAGGGGGTCGCCGGCAGCCTCTTGAACGACACCAGGCCGATCCCGGCCAAGAACAGCAACGCCGACAGCCAGCTCGCGAACCCCGCTTCCATGAACAGTTGCATCGCAGCCTCCTTGTGTAGGGCTGATGGCGGCGCTTGCGATTGTGACACGCGGATCTGGGCGGCGTCGCACCGACCTATCGGTAGCGTTGGCCGGCGCCCCCGGCCCTGCTACACGCGGGCCATGCTGCGCCTGGACCCCTTCAAGGTCGAGCGACCCACCACCGTCGACGAGGCCGTGGCGCTGCTTGCTGCCCACGGGGCCAAGGCTCGGGTCCTGGCCGGCGGCACCGACCTCCTGCCGAACCTCAAGCACGGCCTGCACCAGCCCGAGCTGGTGGTGAGCATCGGCGGCGTGGCGGGCCTGCGAGGCGTGAAGGACGCCGGCGAGGTGCTCGAGATCGGCGCCCTCACGACCCTGGCAGAGCTCGAGCGCCACCCCCTGCTGGCGCAATTCGCGCCCGGGCTCGCGCGCGCCGCCGCGCAGGTGGCGGGGCCGCAGCTACGGCGCATGGGCACCATCGGCGGCAACCTTTGCCTCGACACGCGCTGCCTCTACTACAACCAGAGCGCGTTCTGGCGCGAGGCGCTCGGCTACTGCCTGAAGAAGGACGGCAGCGTGTGCCACGTGGTGGCCGACGGCAAGAAGTGCGTGGCCGCGGCCTCCAACGACACCGCCACCATGCTCATGGCGCTCGGCGCCGAGGTGGAGCTGCGCGCGCGGGACGGCACACGGCGCGTGCCGCTCGACGCGTTCTATCTGCCTGACGGCGCCAAGAACACCGTGGTGGACGAAGGCGAGCTCCTGGTGTGCGTGCGCGTGCCCAAGGGCTCGCCGGCGCGCCGCGAGGGCTACGCCAAGCTGCGACACAGGAACAGCATCGACTTCCCGCTCTTGTCGGTGGCCGTGGCCCTCGACGTCGAGGGCGTGGCGCCGGGCACCGTCACCGGGGGCCTGCTGGTCGTGAGCGCGCTGCAGGCCCGGCCGCTGCGCGTGTCCCTCGACGCCGTGCGCGGGCGCGCGCTCGACGACGGCGCCATCGAAGAGCTCGGGCGCCTGGCGCACGGACGCTGCCACCCCATGACCAACATCGCCGACGACCCCGCCTGGCGCCGCGACATGGTGCCGGTGCTGGTGCGACGCGCCGTCGCCGACGCGCTCCATGCTTAGGGCCGCCAGCCGATCGCTCTTGCGGGGCGCCATGCGCCAGGTGGGCCGCGTGCCCTTCACGCGGAAGGCGCTGCACGCGCTCTCGGTGGCCTCGCGCGGGGCCGGCGTGGCCGTGTTGCGCGCGCGCCGCGTGCTCCCCGATACGTCCTGGGGCCGGCGCCACCAGGATTGGGGCCGGGGCGCGCTGACACCGGCGGCGCTCACGCGCGAGCTGAAAGACGCCCAGGGCACGCTCGACTTCGTGCACCTCGCCGAGGCGGTGGCGGTGCTGGAGCGGGGCGAGCGCCTCGCGCGCGGCCTGGCGGTCTTGACCTTCGACGAGAGCTTCGCGGCTACGGTGGAGCTGGCGCTGCCGGTGCTGCGCGAGCTGGGGGTGCCAGCCACGGTGTTCGTTACCACCGGCTTCCTGGATCCCGGCGTGCAAGGGGTGTTTCACGGCACGCTGTGGGACGAGGCCGTGCGCTGCGCTGTTGAGCAACACGCTCCGCGCCCGCTCGCAGTCTCCTGGATCGATCGAGTGCTCCGAACCGAGACTGCCGCCAAGCGGCGCGCGGCCACGCGGCGCCTCCTCCTGTCGCTGGCCGCGCTCGACGAGGAGCGCCTCGAGCGGCGCCTGGCAGAGCTCTTCCAGCGCACCGGCGGCACCCCGCCCTGCGCGCCGCTCGATCGCATGCTGGGTCGCTTCGAGCTGGCGGAGCTGTGCAAAGAGCCACTCCTGTCCTTTGGCGCGCACGGCGAGCGGCACCTGGCCTTGGCCAACGCCACCGCGAGCGCGCTGCAGGACGAGATGGTGCGACCGCGGGAGCTGCTACGCCGCCTCTGCGGCGCCTCCTTCGCCGACGTCGTCAGTTACCCCTTCGGCCGCTCGCCCTACGTGGATGAGCGGGCGGTGCTCGCGGCCCGCACGGCCGGCTACCGCGCCGCCTTCGGCGCCGAGCCGGGCGTGGCGCGGCCCGGTGATCACCTCTTCCGTCTGCCCCGCCTGCCCATTGGCCCGGGATCGAGCGGCATCGCAGCCTACGAGCTGCAGGGCACCTTCGACGCGGTGGACGAGATCGTGCTGGTGGCGAGCGGCGACCGCACGCGCCTCGACGCCTCCCTTCAGGGCTGACGAAACGTCCCTCGTCCGCCCCACGACGCTTGCGGCGGACGGCCAGAGCCGGGTAAACCACGCCTGCGTGATCTGTCTCATTGCGGGACGGGCCTATCGCAACGCGCCAGCCTCTTCGCCTCGCAGGTGTCTCATGGTGACCTCGCAGAAGCATCCGCTAGCAGCCCGCGTGCTCCTCGTTGACGACGATGAGGCGATCTGCGGCCTGGTCTCGAAGTATCTCGAGCACCACGGGCACACGGTCGAGGTCGTGCTCGACGGTCGCGAGGTGGATCGCGCCCTGCAATCGCCCTTCGACGTGGTGCTGCTCGACATCACCATGCCGAACGTCGACGGCCTGATGCTGCTCGATCGCCTGGCCCGCGACCACAAGGAGCTGGCGGTGGTGATGATGACCGCCGCCACCGGCGTCGACAACATCGTCGACGCCATGCGCCGGGGCGCCTTCGACTACCTCACCAAGCCCCTGGACCTGCAGCGCCTGGCCATCGTGGTGCGAAACGCCGCCGAGCAGACGCGCCTGCGCCTCGAGAGCGACGGCCTGCGTGCCGCCATGATCCGCGGCGACGGCGGCCCGCACCTGATCTGCGGCTCCCAGGCCATGAGTGAGGTCATCTCGCTGGTCGAGCGCGTGGCCGCGTCGCGGGTGCCGGTGCTCGTCTATGGCGAGCCGGGGACCGGCAAAGAGCTGGTGGCGCAGCGCATCCACGCGCGCTCGCGGCGCCGCGACGGGCCCTTCGTCACGCTCAATTGCGCACTCAAGCCCGTGGAGCTGTTGCAGGCGCAGCTCTTCGGCGACGGGCAATTCGGCGGGCGCTTCGAGGAGGCGCGCGGCGGCACCTTGTTCCTCGACGAGGTGGGCGAGCTCGACGCCAACCTGCAGGCGCGGCTCGATCGCCAGCTGCACGACGCCCAGCTGGCAGATCGCCGCGGCAACGGCGGTGGTGACGTGCGCGTCATCGCCTCCACCGTGCGTCACCTGCCAAGCGAGGTGTCGCGCGGGACCTTCCGCGCCGACCTGTTCTACCGGCTCAACGTCTTCTCCATCACCGTGCCCCCGCTGCGTGATCGGCAGGACGACGTCGCCGCGCTGGCGCGCTACGCGCTCGCCCGTTTCGCGGCGCGGGAGAACCAGCCACCCCCCACCATCTCCGACGAGGTGATGGAGGCGCTGCTGCGCTACGAGTGGCCAGGCAACGTGCGCGAGCTGTTCAACACCGTCGAGCGCATGGCGCTGACCGCCAACGGCGGCGTCATCCGCATCGGCGACCTGCCGGCCGAGGTCACGGCCGCCGACACCCAGCGCGTCGGCAGCGACGGCATGACCGACGAGGAGAAGCAGGCGGTGCGCCCGCTGCACGAGATGGAGCGCGAGCTCATGATCGCGGCCCTGCGCGAGACCGGCGGCAACGTGTCGGAGGCGGCCAGGCGCCTCGGCATCGGCCGCGCCACCTTTTACCGACGTGCGCAGCGCCACGGTCTCACCCGCGAGGACGGCTTCCCCGGCTGAGGGTTGGTATGGTGGACGGCATGGGGAACGCATCGCGCTTCGTCTTGGCCCTCGCAGTACTGGCGGTGGCGGTGCTCGGCGCGGGTTGCAGCACGGTCCTCAAGCCCACGCGGCCCGACACGCCGCTGGTCGCCGACGGACCGCCGCTGGCGGGCGTGCGCTTCGACGGCGAGAGCACCGTGCTGCGCGAGCCCGGGCTGCCGCTCTCGCCGAGCCGCACCTGGCAGCGCGAGGTGCAGAACTACACGGCGACCTCGCTCAACACGCTCCTCAGCACCGACGACGACGCGCCGCCAGCGCGCACCATCGCCAGCATGGATCTGGCGGGGCCCTCGGCGCTGCAGATCGGCACCTGGAAAGAGATGAGCATCGGGCTCACCTCGACCCTGCCGGATGGCACCCTGGTCAGGAGCGAGCCGGTCACGGGCAACATCGACGACGGCTTCGAGTACGCCGTCACCACCACCCTCGGGGTGAGCGCCACCGTGCTCGAGGTGGCCTCGGTGGCCGCGCTGCTCTACTCGGTGGTGACCCGCGACCAAAACGGCTGGTACGTGGTGCTCGGTTCTTTGGTTGGCGGCATCGCGCTCTACGTGGCGCAGAGCTCGTCGCAGTACATCATCGCCGCCTCGGAACAGACGCGCTGGTCGAACCTGTACGCGAACGCGCTCACCAAGCATGCGCGCGACGTGCGCGGGCGCATCGGCAGCGGGCCGCCGCCGCGCCCGCCGGCGCCGGTGCCAAGCCCCACCGACGCACCGAGCGATCCCAGTGACGCGCCGCCGCCGCTCTTGGAGCCAAAGCCGGTGCCGTAGCGCTGCACCACGAGCAGGAGTGAGCATCCGCCATGCAGGTCGCGCTCTGGACGCTGCCCCTCGTGCTCGCCGCCGCCGACGCGGAGGCGCCGCACTCGCCGCGCGGCGTGGTGGCATGGACCGCCACGCTCCCCGGCGCGCCAGCGCGCGGCTGCGCCACCGACGAGCAGCGCGTGTTTCAGGGCGTGATGCGCCCGGTGAACAAACGCGAGCACGCGCTGCTGGTTGCCGTCGAGCGCGCCACCGGTCGCGTGGCGTGGCAGCGCGAGGTGGGTCGCGGCTATCCGCATGCGGCGCCGGGCCTGGTGGGCCCGCTGGTGGTCCACGGCGGCTTCTCGGGTGACGTGCTCGCGCTCGATCGCGCCACGGGCGCCGAGCGCTGGCGCTTCAAGAACGGCGAGGGCGGCCTGTTGTCGACGCCGCAGGTGGAGCGCAGCGCACAAGGCGAGCGCGTGTGGCTCGGCTTCATCGGTGGTGCCGTCGCGCTCGACGCCGCCACCGGGCGCGAGCTGCTGCGCATCCCGCTGGCCGCGGGCACCTCGGTGCTCGGCGTGCGCGACGGGCGTGTGTTCGTGCACGGTAATGCCGAGAACCTGGTGTTCGCCTTCGACAGCGCCAGCGGACGGGAGCTGTGGCGCGTGCCTGGGCCGGTGATCGATCGCGAGCGGCGGGTCAGCGCCGGCTTCCAACCAGAGGCGGTCGCCGTCGACGAGCGCTCCATCTACGTGCCCACCAATGTGGCCGAGACCTGGGCCGTGGACGTCGCCTCCGGCAAGAAGCGCTGGGGCTACGAGCCCACGCCCGGCGGTGGCAGCTTCGGCAATTCGCTGGCGCTCGGCGGCGCGGCGCTGTTCTTGAGCGCGAGCAACCAAAACAGCAGCGCAGTGGCGCGCGTCGACGCCGCCACCGGCCTGCTGTCGTGGCGTCGCGAGCTACCGGGCATCGTGCACGCCACGCCGCTGGTGGTGGGCGAGGTGGTGGCCGTACCGACGGGCAGCGCAGGGCTGATGGTGTTCGGCGCGCGCGACGGCGAGCCACGCTTCACCGTCAAGACCGGCGCATCATGGTGGGACGCGTGCAGCGCCGACGGTGTCATCTACGTGGGGCACGAGCGCAGGAAGCTGAGCGCGGTGGAGTAGAGCTACGGCGCCCGCAGCACCGTCACCGACCAGGGCGGCAGCGTCACGCGGAACGCGTTTTGCGCCACCGCGTCGACGGGCGTGGCCGCCGCGATGGTGGGCGCGTCGCCGTCGAGCACGAAGCGCGCGAGCTGCGCGGTGGCGGGCGCGGCCAAGGTCAGCGCGGCATCGATGCTGTCGCCGCTCTTGTTGAGGGCCACCACCACCAGCGGATGATCCGAGGCGTAGACGGTGACGCGCTCGACGTCGTCGGTGCCGGCGAACACCGCGGTAACACCAAAGGCAGCGCCGACGCCGTCGACGTTGGTGAACACGCGCAGGCCAGCGCGCGCAAAGGGCTCGTCGCCGGCCAACGGGTAGTAGGTGGCAGCGAACACGCCGAGCCGGCCGATCACGCCGAGGACGTCGGCCACCGCGATGGCGCCCGAGATGTGCGAGCCGCCGCCGTAATTCCATTCGGTGAACGACAGGCCGGTACCGGGGTAGTGGGCGTCGATGTGCCCGAACAGCGTCGGCAGCAGCTCCACCGGGCCGCCCAGGACGTCGTTGGCGATCCAGCTGTCCTCTTGGTAGCTCGGGTCCCACAGCGAGCGCGGCGCCTGCACGCGCGCCGCGGCGGCGGTGTCGTCTTGCGCATCGCTGATGCGGACTCCCTCGCCCCGCGCCTCGGGGTACCAGTGCAGGTCGAGCACGTCGACCACGCGGCGCCCCGCCGTGGCGTCGGCGGCGGCCAGCTCGTCGAGGAACCAGGGGATGAACTCGCCGTGCGCGCCTGCGTCGGGCGCGCCCTGCAGCGTGGTGTAGCCGGCGTAGCCGTAGCTCACGAAGCCCAAGACCGTGACGCCCTCGTCGACGTCCTTGATGGCGCCGGCGAACGCCAGCGTGCGATCGCGCAGCTCGGCGTAGCTCACGGGATCGGGGTGGATGCGCGCATGCGTCTGAGACCAGAGGTCGGGCTCGTTGTCGAGGTTGACCAAGAGCGGCACCGCGGGCCAGTGCGCGCGCAGGTAGGCCAGCGCCTCGTCTTGGAACACCTCGCCGTCGCTCTCGTTCGGCGGGTCCGCGAAGGCCGCGCCCTTGGCGGCGTGGTTCTCGACGAAGCGCGTCTGCACGTAGTCGGCGCCGGAGTTCGCCACGTCGCCCACGCAGGACGGCGGGCCTTGGCCGCCGTCACCGAGGTCGTCGTGATCGGCGGCCACGAAGTCGACCATGGGCAGCGTGACGAGCGCGCTGGTGCCACGCGCCTCAGCGTCGTCGAGGAGGTCGACGAAGGCGTTGGCCGGAGGCGCGCTCGGTCCGCCGAGCATGGCGTCGTTCTGAAAACACCAGTCGCTGCCAGCGTTGCTCGCGTTGTTCTCCCAGTTGTAGGCCGTCAGGCGGTTGCCGCCGCTGCGTATCAGCGCGGGTCGGTCTTGTTCGGCGCTATCGCCGCCGTTCCACCCGTAGATGAGCGGCGAGATGGCTCGTCTCCCCGTGTCGACGCGCACCTGCAAGAGCAGCTCGGCTGCGCCGGGATCGCCGGGCTCAACGATGGGCTCTCCCTCGCCCTCGCCTTCGCCTTCGCCTTCGCCTTCGCCTTCGCCTTCGCCTTCACCTTCCCCTTCGCCCTCTTCGCCCTCGCCCTCCTCGCCTTCACCCTCGGCTGGCGCCGTGGGGCACCCGGCGACGGCCACGGCGAGCGAGGCGAGGAGCGAGAGCGTGGTGCCGGCGCGGTACAAAGACATGCCAAACGATAGCGCTTGCGCGCCACGCCTGCCCTGCCCCCTTTGAAACCCGCCCCTGCACCCTCTATCGAGGGCACCAGGAGTACCGCCATGAGCTCGCCCGCCTTCCCTACGCCGCCCTCGTCGGTGCCGCCCACGGCCACTGCAGAGCTCGATCGCAAGCTCGCGCGTCTGCGGGAGCAGAAGGACGCCTGGGTGCAGGTGCCGCGCAAGGAGAAGATCGCGCTCTTGCGCGCGACCATGGAGCGCCTGCAGGCCGAGGGCCCGGCCTGGGCCGCGACCTTGGCGCGCATCAAGGGCTTCGATCCGGAGTCACCGGCCTCGGGAGAGGCCTGGCTCGATGGGCCAGTGATCGTGGCGCGCAACCTGCGTCAGTACATCGAGCTCCTCGAGCACGACGGCCATCCAAAACCGGCCAGCCTGCGCCAGCGCGCCGATGGGCGCTGGGTGGCGCAGGTGTTCCCGCGCAACCTCTTCGACAAGCTCCTCCTCGATCAATGGGTCGCCGAGGTGTGGATCGAGAAGGGCAAAGCGCCGAGCCAAGGCGCCATGGTGAACGCCAAGCCCGCCAAGGGGCGCGTCGGCCTGGTGCTGGGCGCTGGCAACATGGGCTTCCTGGCGCCCTGTGACGCGCTCTACAAGCTGGTGTTCGAGCACGAGGTGGTCATCATGAAGATGAACCCCGTGCTCGAGGCTGGCGGGCCGCACCTCGAGAAGATTCTCGCGCCCTTCATCGAGCGCGGCTTCCTCGAGGTGTGCTACGGCGCCGGTGACGTGGGGGCCTACCTCACCACCCACGTCGACGTGGAGTCGCTGCACATCACCGGCAGCAACCGCACCTACGACGCCATCGTCTGGGGAGCGGCCCCAGAGGAGCAAGCCCGGCGCAAAAAGAGCGGCGACAAGAAGGTCACCAAGCCCTTCTCTGCCGAGCTTGGCGGCGTGGGCCCGGTGCTGGTGGTGCCCGGCGAGTGGCGCGACAAGGACCTGCACTACCAGGCAGCGCACGTGCTCGCGACCATGGCCAACAACGCGAGCTTCGCCTGCGTCGCCGGCAAGGTGCTGGTGCTGGCCAAAGACTGGCCACAGAAGGATCGCTTCTTGGAGTGCTTGCGCGAGGAGATGGCGCGCACGGCGCCGCGCAAGGCCTACTACCCGGGCGCCGCCGAGCGCCACCAGGCATTCCTCGATCGCTACCCCAAGGCCGAGGTGCTGGGTGAGGCTCAGGAGGGCGCGCTGCCATGGGCGCTGATCCCGAACGTCCCCGCGCAGAAAGACGAGTACGCGCTGACCCAGGAGGCCTTCTGCACCGTCATCGCCCAGGTCGAGCTGCCCGGCCGGAGCGGCGAGGACTTCCTGCCCGGCGCCGTCGACTTCGCCAACGATGTCGTGTGGGGCACGCTGGGCGCGCAGGTGATCATCGATCCTGCAACCCAGGCGCGCCTGGGGGCGCGCTTCGAGGACGAGCTGGCGCGCTTGCGCTACGGCGTCATCGGCGTCAACGTGTGGTCGGGCGCGGGTGGTGGGCTCACCGAGCTCGCCTGGGGCGCCTATCCGGGCCATTCGCCCGAGGACATCCAGTCGGGCATGGGCAAGGTGCACAACGGCTTCGGCTTCGACTTCCCCGAGAAGAGCGTGGTGCGCGGGCCCTTCCGTCCGCGCATGAAGCACGTGTACTTCCACGGCTACCGCACGCTCAATCAGGTGGGCGCAACCATGCTCAAGGCCGAGCAGGATCCCTCGCTCTTGCGCATCCCCAAGCTCGCCGCCGCTGCGCTGCGCGGGTGAGGTCGGCCGCGGCGCCGGTCAGGGCAGCTTGCCGTCGAGGAAGAAGGCCGCCAGCGCCACAGTGGCGTCGATCTCGCGCGTGGCCGCCGACAGGCGCGGCGGACGGCCGGGCCAACCGTGGCCGCCACCCTCGATGATCACGTTGACCACCGGCGCGCTGCAGCCGGCGCGCTCCTCGATGATGACGCGGGTGCCGTCCTTCTGGTCGCGATCGATCGGCGCGCGCCGCGTGGGCGGCTGACAGCCCGCCTTGTCGGCGAACACCCGCGCCGTGTCGGCGTTGCTCGAGATGAGGCCGCGTTCGTTCTTGCGCCCCACGCCGCCGCCCTCGAAGGGGACGAGCGGGTCTGCCGTGCCGTGAAAGAGCATCACCGGCAGCGCGCGCGACAGCGCACAGGTGGTCTTCGGCAGGCTCGCCGCCACCGCGCCCACGCCGGCGAAGCGCTCGGCGTGGGTGCACGCGAGGGTGAGCGCGAGGAAGCCGCCATTCGAGTGGCCCGCCACGTACACACGCGCCGGGTCCACGCGGCCCTCGGCGCTGAGCTTGTCGATCACCGCCAGCACGAAGCCCACGTCGTCGTTCCCGGCGAAGCGCCGCGCGGGATCGAGGGTGAGCTGGCGCGCGTCGTTCCATCGACGATCGATGCCTTGCGGGTAGAGCACCAGCGCGCCGCGCTTGTCGGCCTCGGCGTCCATGCCGGTGTGTTGGCGCACCTGCGCGGCGGCGCCGAGGCGTCCGTGCAGCACCACCACGAGCGGCGCCTTGGGCGCGGCGCTCGCGGGCGCGAACAGCTGATAGCTGCGCTCCACACCACCCACCGTGATGGTCGAGGCGTCGGCCGCCGCGACCAGCAGGGTCAGGGCAGCGTGCGCGATCATCAGGTGCCCGGCGGTGGGGTCGCGGCCGTGGCCTCAGCCGCGTCGGCGCGGCCCTCCCAATCGGTGAAGAACAGCGCCGCCGCGCCGGTGGCGAGGGCCGCGACGCCCGACGCGATGAAGAGCCCGTCGGCCGTCCAAGCGAGCGAGATGCCCAGCGTCTCCTTGGTCTTCAGCTCGGGCGCGAGCTGCGGGACCTCGACCGAGAGCTCCGCCTGCTGGCGGTGGTCCTGCTGCACCACCAGCATGCCCGCGCCGAAGGAGGCGCCGGTGGCGAGCAGAGCGGCGCTGATGCCCGCGCCCGTCCACACCACCCACGGTTGCAGTGGCGGCGGCGCGCTGTGATCGACCTGGCCCGGCGTCAGCGCGGCGGTGAGCGGCGCTGTGGCCGAGCCCGCCGAGAGCAACGGGCCCGCAGCGTCTGCGGTCTCGACGTAGAACTCCAGCGTGGCGCCGCCAGGGTTGGCGGTGACCTCGGCAGGCAACACGCCCCTCCACGTGCCCGTCACCTGGTCGCGCAGGAGCGCGAGCGACGAGAACGCGGGCTCGCCCTGCTTGCGGTACTGCACGCGCACCGCGCTGGCGGCGCCGTTTGGGTCCTTCAGCAGGTACGAGAAGGTCGCGGGCCGCCCGCCTTGCAGTGCGCTCGGGTGCGCCCCGACGAGCTCCATCTCGCGCACGTGCCGCGCGCGGGTGAGCGTCCTCATCTCGTCGACGATGGCGCGCTCCTCTGCCTGCACCTTGCGAAACACCGACATGATCTTGGGCGGGGTGTCCCGCGGCAGCTCGAAGTCGGGGCGGCCGCGCAACAGGGCGCGGAAGGGCTTCTCCGCTTCGATGGGATCGCCCACGATGGCGCGGCACGAGCCCTCGAGCACATAGGCGTCGAGGCGCACGTCGATGGGCACGGCGTCACCGCGGGCGAGCAGCTCGGTGACCAAGGGCAGCACCGCGTCGTACTCGAGCTCGGCGAACTGCGCGCGCGCGCGCTTGATGAGCTCGGCGTTGTCGAGGTGGCTCGTCGCCGGCACCGGTGCCCCCGCCAACGCCGCGGGAGACGTTGCGAGCGCGACGACGAGGAGCCCGACGACGATGCGCCACATGCCACGCCGAGGGTAGCGCCCACTCGCGCCCGCCTGCTACCTGGGGACAGGCGCTGCGCACCAGCGCCTACACCAGCACGGCGGGAGACAGGTCGCGATGCTCGGGAGCGTCCTCGCTATGCTCGAGGCGTGGCTCCCACCACCACGCCCACTGGCGCCGCAACGGGTTCCGTGGCCCCGCAGACGTCCGAGCTCGTGTTCGGGCGCTACCAGATCATCCGGCGCCTCGCGATCGGCGGCATGGGCGAGGTGTTCCTGGCGCGGCAGTCGGGTGTGGCCGGCTTCGATCGGCTCGTGATCCTGAAGAGCCTCTTGCCCGACCTGGCCGCGCAAGAGGACTTCGTCAACCAGTTCCTCGACGAGGCGCGCGTCGCCGCCACGCTCAATCACCCAAACATCGTCAGCATCTACGAGGTGGGGCTGTGGAACGGCACCTACTTCATCGCCATGGAGTACATCCGCGGCGACAACCTGTCGCGCCTGGCGCGCGCCGCCGAGCGCGCCAAGCGGCGCATGCCCGTCGACGTGGCGGCGTTCGTGGTGCACGAGGCCGCGCACGCACTGGACCACGCACACAAGGCCTGCGACCTGCACGGCACGCCGCTGCACATCGTGCACCGCGACGTGAGCCCGCAGAACATCCTGGTGCGCACCGACGGCGTCACCAAGGTGGTCGACTTCGGGATCGCGAAGGCCGCGAACCGCTCGTCGCGCACGGCCACCGGCTTGCTCAAGGGCAAGGTGCAGTACATGGCGCCCGAGCAGATCATGGGCGGCCAGGTCGACGGGCGCACAGACCAGTTCGCGCTCGGCGTGGTGCTGTGGGAGCTGGTGGCGGGGCGCAAGCTGTTCAGCGGCGGCAACGACATCGAGGTGCTGCGCGCCGTGCTGCACGCGCCCATGCCGCCGCTGGTCGAGGCGGAGCCGAGCTGCCCGCCGGAGCTGTCGCGCATCGTCGCGCGCATGATCGAGCGCGACGTGGAGCGGCGCTATCCCACGCTGGCGGACGCCGGCGCGGAGCTCAAGGCGTACCTCGACGTGCGCGGCCTGAAGAACGTACAGCTGGAGACGGCGCGCTTCGTCGGCGACACCTTGGGCGAGGAGATCTCGGCCAAGACCGTCGACCTGACACCGTCGGGCGCCAACAACTTCGTCATCAACCTGGCACACGGGGACAAGCCTCCCACCGCGCCCACGGTGGTGACGCCGGTGGGCCAGAGCAAGGCCTCGGTGGGCATCGCCGCCGGGGTCGTCATGGCGCTCGTGCTTGCGGCAGCGGCGTCGGCGCTGGTCCTGCTCCCGCAAGAGCCGGCGCCGATCGCACCCGCGGTGGCAGCCGCGCCCAAGATCGCCGTCGACGCGCAGCCTGCCGGCGCGCGCGTGCGCGTGGACGGCGCCGAGGTGGGGACGACGCCGGTCACGGTCGAGGTGGTGCCCAACGTCGAGCACGAGGTGGAGATCAGCGCGCCGGGGCACGAGCCGCGCGTCGAGAAGGTGACGCTCACGGCCGGCGACATGCGCGGCATCATGGCGATGCTCGCGCCACAGAAGGCGACGCTCGCGCTCACCAGCATCCCAGCGGGCGCCACCATCACCATTGACGATCGCGAGGTGGGGGTGACGCCGATCGAATTGGCGGTGGATCCCGATCGCGCGCACGCGCTCACGGCGCTGCTCGAGCGTGGCAAGGATCGCTACCGCGCCTCACGTGAGGTGGCGGGCAAGCCGGGCGAACGCGTCGCGCTGGTGCTCCGCCTGGAGAAGCAGCGTGGCGTCGAGCCCTGCCCCGCGGGGAGCACGCGCGTGGGCAGCCGCTGCGTGGCACCGACCGCGGCGGCCCCGCAGCCGCCCCCGCCAGAGAGCGGCAAGGGCTTTCTGACGGTGAAGACCACGCCGTGGGCCAAGATCAGCATCGACGGTCAGCCCTGGGGCTCGACGCCCGTGGCGAAGGTTCCGCTCAGCGCGGGCGCGCACACGGTGCGTCTGGTGAACGAGGACGCGGGCAAGGACGTGACCAAGAAGATCACCGTCAAGAACGGCGAGACGCTCAAGCAAGACTGGACACTGTGATCGACGTGAGCGTGACTGGTCATGGCGCCGGCAACTGCCACAGCTCGGTGCCCTCGGCGACCCACACGTAACCGCCGGCTTCGGCAGCCGCGCTGACGCGGTCTTTCGGGCGATCCGGCCCGAGCACGTTGGGCTCCCCGAGGGTGCAGGTCGCGGGATCGAAGGTGCGCGCGTAGAACGTGGCGCCGCGGCCACCGGTGCTGAGGATCGTGGTGCCATCGCACACCGGGATGAGCGTGGACTGATAGGGATCGCGATCCACTGCGTCGGCAGATTCGAGGAACTCCGTGCCGTACGCGACCCCGAGGCGCTGAAGCCGCGGGCCGAAGCCGGCAACCAAGGTGCACGTCGAGGAAAAGGCGTGCAGCTCGGCGCCGATGAGGGAATGGGTGAAGAACTCCTCGGGCGATGGCGGAAGCTCGAGTACGCCGGCATCCCAATCGAGCAGTGTGTCGTGCGGCGCGTCGAGCTGTGCGACGCGAACACCCGATGACATCAGCACCACGATCGCATCGCCAACCACACCAAGGCCACCGATGCGATCATTGGCAGGGATGAGCTCTTGCGGCCCAGCTGGAATGGTTGCGGCGAGAGCGCAGCTCGGTTCGGAAGTGGCGGACCACGTGCAGCGCTGCAGCACACGGGTGCCGCTCTCGATGGCCGCGACCCAGAACAGGTTCGCTGCCGGGTTCAATGGGTCAACCACGACGGCGATGGTATCGAGCCGCTCCACCTCCTCCGCGCCCGCGGGCGTCACCCCGAGGGAGAGCTCGGTGCCGAGGGGGTTCAGGTTGTTTGGGTCCATGCGTCGTGCCGTACCAGACGCGAACACGACCAGCACTGCCGCGCTCGTGTCGTCGAGGAACACCGCCTTCACTGCCCGCCCCGCGAAGGCGACGTCGGGCGTTGCGGGGAAGGGCACCGCCACGCGCGCCAGGCCAGCGGTCAGCGGGATGAGCGCCGCGCCATCGGCCAGCGGCAAGATGGCGCCGCTCGACGGCGCCGGGAGCGCGAGCGCGTACGCAGGGGGCGACAGTGGCCCCACACAAAAGGGCTCGTCGCTGTCCCAACGGCCCACGCCTCCGGTGGTCGTCAGCGCCCAGAGCGATCCATCACTCACGCCGCGCGCCAGGCGCTGCAGGTCTTTCGCGCGAAACGTGCCGCTGGCGGGCTCCATGGCTGCGGTCGTGGTCGCCTGCACCCCGAGGTAGCCATAGTCGCCGTAGTGCACCACGCAGCCGCCGGAGCTGAGAAGGACGCCGGCAGGCAGGTCGTCGTCCGCCAGGCGGAAGCGATCGCTGCGGGCGACCGGCGCCCACAACTGCGGACCATCTTCCCAGACACCGGTTCGTACCTTCACGTCGGAGTGCTCGCCGGCGACCGAGACCACGACGGGGGTACCGCTCGCCGACGGCCGACCGAGGGCCACCTGCGCTTGCCAAGCAGTTTCGTCGAGCTGGCCGAGGAATGCGAGGTCGATGTCGCCGCTGTCGCTGAGGGTTGCTTCGTAGATTGCACCCTGGATGGTCACCACCGCCACGCGGTCGTCATCGCCGACGCGCTCGAGCCGCGCCGCTGTGCCCGCGGATGTCACGGCAACCTGGTTCCCCTGCGAGGCCAGGAGCCCGTCACTGGTGACCTCGTAGGTCGCGAGGGCGAGCGTGGTGTCATCGATGCCGTAGGCCACGAGCACGGTGGTGACCGAGCCATCGACCAAGATGGCGCCGCCGACACTGAGGTCGGCGGGCCCACCGGCAGAGACCTGCACCTGCTGCGCCTCCTCACCGCCCGGTGCGAGGGCGCAGAGCTGATTGTCGCCCGTGCGGATCAAGACCCCGGTCGACGCACGCAGCAGCTGCCCCTGGCCTGGCGTACCCGGGCACTGCCCGAGGGAGGTGACGACGCCATCTACGTCGAGCACCGCGATCACACCTTCTTCGGTGGTGGCGATGAGCCTGTCACCCTCGTCGTGAATCATGTCGACGATGTTCCCGATGCCCGGTGCGACGTGCCAGAGGCCCTGCTCATCGAGCGAGCCGGCGCAGACGTCCCCCTCACCCTCTCCCTCGCCCTCGCCCGGACCCGCATCGGGGAAGGGGAGTGAGTCCCAATCCGGGGGGCACGCAGCGAGGTGCGCGATCACCATGAGCAGCAGTGCAACCGATGGGCCTCGCATGGTCACTCCTCCGCCAGGAGCGAAATCACCACGGTGGCCGCGCCGACGACGACGAGCCCGCCCCCCGTGGCCCCGGTGACGACGAAGGCCGTGTAGTAGCCCTTGCTCCAGTCCCTCGCCTGCGCCGCACGTGTGACGTTGAACTCGGCGGGATCGAGCGCGGTCTTGGCGGCCTCGAACTCCACCAGCGACAACGCATAGAGCCCGCCAGCGCCGGCGAGCGCGAGCACGCCGACGCCCGCGACCGCGCCGCCGGTCCAGGCCCAGACCTTGAGCGGCCGCTCCACGCCGAGCGCCTCGTCGACCACGCTGGGGATGAGCGGCAAGAGCGCCGAGGGGGAGTCGCCGCGTGCCTCCACCGAGACGCGGCTCAGCACCTTCAGCGTCGACTTCTCGGTGCGGGTCAGCGTCAAGAGCCACACGTCGCCGATGCGGCCCACCTGGCCCGCGAGCAGCTGCTCGGCGTTGAGGGCATCGGCGATCTCATTGGCGCAGGAGTCGCTGTCGCAGCCCATGGCCGCCTTGGCCGCTTCGAGATCGAGGACCGTCTTGAGGTCGGTGGCGCCGAGCACCTCGTAGAGCCCTTGGTGTCGACGGGCAGACACCAGGAGCTGCTCCGCGAGCACCTCGGTGACGGCGCGGTCGACGTTGGGTGCGCGCAGCGGTACCAGGTACACGCGCGGCACGGCCAGCGCCGTCGCGCTGGCGAGGAGCACGAAAGCCATCATGAGGAGACGCACGAGGCCTAGATAGCGGCGCGGGGTCGCACTGGGAAGGGAACCCCGTAGCGCGCGCGGGGGCACCACGGGGTTGCACCCGCCTGCGCGCGCAGGCAAATCCGAGGCATGGCCGACCTGACGACGTGGAAGAAGCTCGCTGCCAAGGAGACCGGCAAGGACGCGGACGGGCTCGGCGTCACCACCGCCGAGGGCCTCCGCCTCAAGCCGCTCTACACCGACGACGACGTGCCGACGCAGGCCGCGAGCGCGCTGCCGGGGGTGGCGCCCTTCCTGCGCGGGCCGCACGCCACCATGTACACGCAGCGCCCCTGGACCATCCGGCAGTACGCCGGCTTCTCCACCGCGCGCGAGTCGAACGCCTTCTACCGAAAGAACCTCGCCGGCGGCCAGAAGGGGCTCTCGGTGGCCTTCGACCTCGCCACGCACCGCGGCTACGACAGCGACCATGCGCGCGTGGTGGGTGACGTGGGCAAGGCGGGCGTGGCCATCGACTCCGTCGAGGACATGAAGATCCTCTTCGAGGGCATTCCGCTCGGTGACATGACGGTGTCGATGACCATGAACGGCGCGGTCATCCCGGTGTTGGCCGCGTTCATCGTGGCCGCCGAGGAGCAGGGCGTGCCGCCGCAGAAGCTGGCCGGCACCATCCAGAACGACATCCTCAAAGAGTTCATGGTGCGGAACACGTACATCTATCCACCCGCACCGAGCATGCGCATCGTCGCCGACATCATCGCGTTCGCCGCGGCGCACATGCCCAAATGGAACTCGATCTCCATCAGCGGCTACCACATGCAGGAGGCTGGCGCCGATGCCGCCCTCGAGCTCGGTTTCACGCTGGCCGACGGCATCGAGTACGTGCGCGCGGCCCAAGCCCGCGGCCTCGACGTCGACGCCTTCGCGGGGCGCCTGTCGTTCTTCTTCGGCATCGGCATGGCGTTCTACCTGGAGATCGCCAAGCTGCGCGCCGCCCGCGTGCTCTGGTGCGAGATCATGGAGCGCTTCGGCGCGCGTGACGCCAAGTCGAAGATGCTGCGCACCCACTGCCAGACCTCGGGCTGGTCGCTGGCGGCGCAAGACCCCTACAACAACATCATCCGCACCACCATCGAGGCCATGGCCGCCGTGTTTGGTGGCACGCAGAGCCTGCACACCAACTCCTTCGACGAGGCCCTCGCCCTGCCTACGCCGTTTTCAGCGCGCCTGGCGCGCAACACCCAGCTCATCCTCGCCGAGGAGACCGGCATCACCGACGTGGTCGATCCTTGGGGCGGCAGCTTCTTGATGGAGCGCCTCACCGCCGATTTGGCCGACAAGGCGCGCGCGCTCATCGCCGAGGTGGAGGGCATGGGCGGCATGGCCAAGGCCATCGAGCAGGGCATGCCCAAGCGGCGCATCGAAGAGGCGGCGGCGCGGCGCCAAGCGCGCATCGACCGCGGGCTCGAGACCATCGTGGGCGTCAACAAGTACGGCATCGCGGCCGAAGACCAGAGCGTCGAGCTGCTCGACGTCGACAACCGCGCGGTGCGCGACGAGCAAGTGGCGCGCCTGTCGTCCATCAAGAGTACGCGCGACGCCGCCACGGTTGAGCGCGCGCTCGCCGCGCTGCGCGAGGCCGCTGCGAGCGGTCAGGGTAACCTGCTCGAGCTGGCCATCCCTGCCATGCGCGCGCGCGCCACCGTGGGCGAGGTGAGCCTGGCGCTCGAGAGCGTGTTCGGTCGCCACCAGGCGCAGTCGAAGCTGGTGTCCGGTGTGTACCAGAGCGCCTTTGGCGACGAGGCCGCGCTGGCCGACATTCGCGCCGAGGTGGCCGCCTTCGCCAAGAGCGAGGGACGCCGACCGCGCATCCTGGTGGTCAAGCTCGGGCAAGACGGGCACGATCGCGGCCAGAAGGTGGTGGCCAGCGCCTTCGCCGACCTCGGCTTCGACGTCGACGTGGGCCCGCTCTTCTCCACGCCCGACGAGGCGGCGCGCGCCGCCGCGGAGAACGACGTGCACGTGGTGGGGGTGTCGTCGTTGGCCGCTGGACACAAGACGCTGGTACCGGCGCTCATCGACGAGCTGAAGAAGCGCGGCGCCGGCGAGGTGGTGGTCATCGCGGGCGGCGTCATCCCGCCCAAGGACCACGAGCTCCTCAAGGCCGCGGGCTGCGCGTGCGTGTTCGGGCCTGGCACGCCCATTCCCGATGCCGCGCGCGCCGTGCTCAAGGCCATCCCGCGGCGGCGCGCGTGAACGTCGACGAGCTGGCCCACGCGGTGCGCGCCGGCGATCGCCGCGCGTTGGCCCGTGCCATCACGCTGGTCGAGAGCGCGAGAGAGGACGACCAATACGAGGCCGCGCGTCTGCTCGAGCTGGTGCTGCCGAGTACCGGCGCGGCCGCGCGCGTGGGCATCTCGGGGCCGCCGGGCGTCGGCAAGTCCACGCTCATCGAGGCGCTCGGCTGTCTGTTGGTGGCGCGTGGTGAGCAGGTCGCCGTGCTCGCGATCGATCCCACGAGCCCCACCACCGGCGGCTCGCTGCTCGGCGACAAGACGCGCATGGAGCGCCTGCAGGCCAGCGAGCGCGCCTTCATTCGGCCCTCGCCGTCGACGGGGATGCTCGGCGGCACCGCGCCGCACTCGCGCGACGCGCTGCTCTTGTGCGAGGCCGCTGGCTTCTCGGTGGTGCTGGTGGAGACCGTGGGCGTTGGGCAAAGCGAGATCGCCATCGCGGATCTCGTGGACACCGTGGTGCTGCTTTTGCCCCCCGGCGGCGGCGACGAGCTCCAAGGGCAAAAGCGCGGCTTGCTCGAGCGCACCGACGTCATCGCGGTCAACAAGGCCGATGGCGCGCGCGTGGCCGACGCCGAGCGCACGCGCGCCGACTACGCCAACGCCGCGCACCTGTTCCTCAAGAGCGTGCCCGGCATCACTGTGCCGGTGCTCGTGGTGAGCGCCCTCGAGGGCCAGGGCGTGGACCGCCTCTGGGACGGCGTGCGCGCACACCGGCAGGCGCTGATCGACGCGGGCCTGCTCGAGGTGCGCCGCGCGGCGCAGGCGGAGCGCGCGTTGTGGCAGGCGCTCGAGCGCGCGCTGCTCGCGCTGCTGCAAGAGCACCCCGCGGTGCGCGCCGCGCTCCCCGGCGCCATCGACGACGTGCGCGCCGGGCGCATCAGCGCCAGCGCGGCCGCGCGCGAGCTGGTGGCGCGGCTCGCGCGCGGTGCGTGAGGCCATGGACATGCGTGCGCTCGCCCTGATCGCGTTGACGTCGCTCGTCACGCATGCCGCGCACGCGGGTGAGGGCGACGACTTCTATCCCTGGCACCGCCCGCTCGACGACTCGCGCACAGCGCTCAACCGCCGCTACAACCAGGTGTTCACCGATGCGCTGCGCGATCTGAACCGCGGCAGCGCCTGGTCCTCGATGTCCTGCGTCGATGCGGCGCACGCCATGACCGAGCGGCTCTTTTGGACCGAATATCGCTTTTTGTTGCGCGCGCAGCCGCACTTTGGCCTGCACTACGCGCCGCGCACCAACACCGAGGACGTCGAGGAGTATCGCCCGAGGAGCATCTATCACTACGTGCCCTTCTGGTGGGTGCCGCTGACGGTCGCGCCGCTCGAGCGCGAGCTGCGCGTGGGCGATGTCACGTTCAGCACCGACAAGATCGCGCATTTCTTTCCCACCGGCTGGCGCTACTGGCGGGTCTATCGCGAGCGGCGCGCCGCCGGTGACAACGACGACACGGCGCTGCGCGCGGCCATCGATCAGATCGGCGTCGCCACCGAGCTTGGCGGCTGGGGGCTCGGTATCGACGGCATCTTCTCCTTCGCCGACCTGGAGGCGAACTACCAGGGCCTCGTGTTCTTCCAGCGCCTGTGCGACGCGCAGCGCCCCGAGCTCCTGAAGACGACGCGCGGCTGGGTGCTGCAGCGGCCCTTCGACGTCGGCGAGTGGGTCAACCCGTGTTGGGACGAGAGCTTCTACGGCAACACCTACGTCGACCTCATCTGGCCCGCCGTCGAGCGCGCCATGCGCGAGAAGTGTCGGTTGCTGGCGCGCCCGCACGTCGCCGCGCAACGCGCGCGCTACCGGGCCATCGGCTGCTCGAGCCGCTCGGTGCGCATCCTCGACGAGCACATCGCCGCGGGCCGGGTGCCGGACCCGCGCCCCTATGACATCGAGACCGTCTGCAAGACGCATGGAGGACCACATGGGAGACCCGCGCATCCTTTGCCTCGGTGAGGCGCTCATCGATTTCCTGCAGGTCAACGGCGGCGACGACTTCAAGCGCCAGGCCGGCGGCGCACCGCTCAACGTCGCCTGCGGCGCCGCCAAGCTCGGCGCCAGCGCCGCTATGATCACCATGCTCGGGCGCGACCTGTTCGGCGACTTCCTCGAGCGCACCATGGTGGAGCACTACGTCGACACCCGCGGGGTGCGGCGCACCGACCAGGCCAACACCGCGCTCGCCTTCGTGGCGCTCGACGCGCGCGGCGAGCGCAGCTTCAGCTTCTATCGCAAGCCCTGCGCCGACCAGCTGCTCGCGCCCGCGCACCTCGACGACGCGTTGTTCGGCCCCGAGCTCGACGTGTTTCACTTCGGCAGCATCTCGCTCATCGCCGAGCCGAGCGCGGCCGCCACGCGCGCCGCCGCCGAGCGCGCGCGCGCCGCCGGCGCGTGGGTGTCGTACGACCCCAATTTGCGCGAGCGCTTGTGGCCCGACCTGGACACTGCGCGACGCACCATGATCGAGGCCATGGCGCTCGCCGACATCGTCAAGGTTTCGGAGGGTGAGCTGCACTTCCTCACCGGCGAAGAGCGCGATGAGGGCGTCGGCCAGTTGTTGGCCCGCGGGGCGACGGCGGTGGTGGTCACGCGCGGCGAACGCGGCTGCAGCGTGTTTTCGCCAGACATCGATCCGGTGCACGTGGCTAGCCTGGGCGCTGAGGTCGTCGACACCACGGGGGCGGGCGACGCCTTCGTGGCGGCATTCCTCGACGCGTGGGTGCGGCTCGGCATCAAGGAGCCGCGCGACGTCAGCGATCAGCGCGTGGCCGCCGCGGCGCTGCGCGGCAACGCCGCCGGCGCGCTCGCCACCACCCGCTACGGGGCCATCCCCGCGCTCCCGACACGCGCCGAGCTCGACGCTGCGCTCGGGTGAGCCTGCTCAGAATCTGGCAGGAAATCGTCGCGAGCGGCCCGCTGGCGAGGCGCGGGCGGGGCCGCGAGGCGAACGTACCGAGGTACGTGACGCCGAAGCGGAGGGACCCGCAACGCAGCCATCGGGTCGCACAGCAGATTTCCTGCCAGATTCTCAGAGCTGCTCGACCTTCACCATCTTGTCGACGAGCGCGCCCACGCCGCTCCAGTCGCCGTCGAAGCGATGTGCCAGGTCGTCGACGTACAGGTGCGCGTAGGGCTTGCCGAAGATCAGCTCGTGGTGCTTGACGCCGTGGCGTTCGAGCCAGGTGCGCGTGACCTCGCCCACCATGGCCACCACCCTCTGCACGTCGCCCTCGCAGGTGCGCATGCGGCGCGCCGTGTAGATGATGATGTAGTGCCCCTCGTCGTAGAGGCGGTTGATGGTCTCGACGGCGCCCGGCAGCGGGACCGCGTTCTCGTAGTCACCCGTCTTGTTCTGCAGGGTGCAGATGGTCCCGTCGAGATCGAAGCAGATGCGCTTTTTCTCGACCATGCAGACCGCGTTACTTGTCGAGCACGCGAGAAGCAACTCGGTTGAGCGCCTCGGTGGCGATACAGAAGAAGGCCTTCATGCGCTGCGGGTGGTCCTGGTGCAGCGGCAGCATCGAGTAAAACAGGATGCTCATGATGAACTCGATCTCGTCGAGGTCGAGCTTGTGGCGCTGGGTCAGCGTCTCTTTCAGGATCTGCCCGATGCGCTGGTGGTCCTCGCTCGCGTAGATGGTGAGCGTAAACTCGCTGTCGCGATGATCGAGATGGAACAGGTCGTGGGTGATGAAGTCGTACAGCCCTACCGCTGAGTGGTAGAGCTTCGCCATGTCGTACTTGAGGTCACCGCCGAGCTTCATGCTGCCGAAGCTGCCGCGCGGGTCGACCAGCTTGAAGCTCTGGCCGTCGACGTCGTAGAGCACGTTCGAGAAGCACAGGTCGCCGTGGATGAGGCAGAGGTCATCTTCGCGGGCGATGCGCGGGAACATCACCTCGGCCACGCGCTTGAAGAGATCGCGGTACGGCGTATAGCTCTGGCCGTTGATGACCACCTTGCCGTAGCTGAACATCTCGCAGAATTCGGTGTTGTTCTTGACGTCGTCGATGCGCTCGAAGGTCTTCTCGAGGTAGTGGCGGCGGTAGTCGCCCTGCCAATCGTCAGACTCCCACGCCTTCACGGTGCGGAAGCGCTCCATGTAGGTGTCGACAAGGTTGTTGAGGATCTTGCGCCACATCTCCACGCGCAGGTTCTCGTAGAGGAACAGCTCGGAGAGCGTGGGCGTGGGCACGTACTCGAGCGTCAGGAACGGGTCGTCGGGGTCGAGGTCGTAGTCGACCACCGTGGGGATGTAGCTGCGCAGCTTCTTCGGCAGCGTGACGAACCAGTTGATCTCGTCGAGGAACTTGGCCTTGTGCTTGCTGCGCTTGGTGACCGTGTTGCCCGAAATCTCGAGGGTGTTGAACTCGCGCGGCGCCACCAGCATCGACTTCTTCGACGCCTGGTAGGTGTCTTTGGAGCCGCAGTCGAACCACTTCTCGACGAGCTGTCCGTACACCGGGATGGCCCGCTCGTAGTACTCGAGGGCCGAGCTGATCTGGAACTCACCCTTGATGCGCCGGTTCTCGCTCCTGATGTGGCGCACGCCGTCGTAGAAGTGCTTGGCGTCGTGCAGGTAGTAGATGCCCACCAGCGCCTTGTCGGTGTCTACCGCGCCGTCGGGCTTGTCGACGTAGCCCACCACCTTGCCGGCCGGGTCGGTCTCGATGAGACACCAGCGCCAACTGTCGTTCACCGGGCTGTACATCACGAACGAGCGATCGTCGGGCAGCTCGAGGCGCTGCTGGAATACGGTGTCGCCGAGCACCACCAGCATGCCCTTGGTCTTCACCCAGGGCTCGGCGAGCGCGATGGCGCTGGCCACGCCGTCGAGCTCCGTCTGCTCCACGAAGCTGATCTCGAGGCCCGGCCGGCCCGCGTAGTAGCGCTTGACGAAGTCGGTGAGGAAGTGGCCGAGATGGCCATAGATGACCGTGAAGCTCGTGAAGCCCTGCCCGATGAGCTCGTCGAGGATCCAGCTGATGATGGGCTTCTCGCGCAGCGGGATCATCGCCTTGGGGATGCGCGCCGAGGTTGGCAGCATGCGCGTGCCCAAGCCTGCCGCGGGAATGACCACGTGGGGCTTGGCGGCGGCCGGCTCCACCAGAGGGCTCTCGAGCTTGCGCAGCGCGACCATGGGTTCCTCCGGGCGTTTGGCCTTGCCCTCACCCAGGTCGACCTTCACCTCGCGTGCCACGCGATCGTCGCGGACGGGCGCGCCCTCCGCCGTCCGCTCGACCTGCGAACCGTGTGAAGTTCGTGTGAAATGGGAGGGGAGAAAGAGTCGCACGTTCAGCCAGTTAGCTGGCCACGCGGATCACGACTTCGCAAGGGGGAACCCTCACTTTTGTCGTCGAGCGGGGTCGAGATCCGGCGGCATGCGGCTCTCGCGTTGTACGCGCAGCACGGCGGGCGGCAGTACGGCGGGCAGGGCGTTGTCGCGCGCGATCGCTGCGAAGAGCGCGGCGCTCGCGCGCGCGCGACGCTCGCCGGTGGCGTAGTCGACCTCGTAGAGCCCAAAGCGCGGCCAGGGCCCACGCTTCCACTCCCAGTTGTCGGTCATGGACCAGTAGAAGAAGCCGCGCACGTCGACGCCCTCCTCGATGGCGCGGTGGGTCCACGCCACGTGGTCGACGATGAAGCGCGGGCGGCGCGAGTCGTCGGCGTCGGCGATGCCGCACTCGGTGACGAAGAGTGGGACGCCCGGATAGCGCGCCTGCACCCTGGTGAGCGTGCGGTGCAGGCCTTCGGGGAAGATCTCCCAGTCGAGGTCGCTGGTGGTCCACGGCGTTTGGCGCGCGGCGCTGATCAAGCCCGGCGCCAGCGGCGAGAACGAGGTCACCGCGCGCGTGAAGTAGTTCACGCCGATCCAGTCGAGCGTGTGTGCGCACGCCGGGTCGTGCGCGCGCAGTCGGTGCGTGGGCGGCAGAAACACATCGATGTTGCCGGTGCTGAGCGCGTCGAGCAGCGCCCAGTTGAACACGCGCTCGAACACACCGCGGATCGGCACGTCGACGAGGAAGCCGCGGCGAAAGACGTCGAAGAAGAAGTAGATCTGCCCCACCTTGGCGTCGCCGCCGTCGGGCGCGCGTGTGGCCTCTTTGAGCGCACGGTACGCCACCGCGTGCGCGTCGATCATGGTGCGGTACACGCGCAGCGCGCGCGGCGCGTCGGACACGCAGGGTGGGATCTCGGCGATCAGGTAGCCGGTGAGCGCGTAGATCTGCGAGTCGATCATGGTCGACCACCAGTCGACCCAGGGCCCGAGCTCGCGCCCGCACAGCTGCACGTAGGCGCGCCAACGCTCCATCAAGCGCGGGTTCTCCCAGCCCCCGTCGTCGGCCGCCCACAGCGGCAAGGTGAAGTGCCAGAGGTTGACGAAGGTGCTGAAGCGGTGCTGCTCCTTCATGGTGCGCAGCATGTCGCGGTAGCGCGCCAGCGCGGCGTGGTCGTACACGCCGGGCGAGGGCTCGATGCGCGACCACTCGAGACCGATGCGATGCGCGTTGTGGTGGTCTTGCGCCGCCAGCGCCAGGTCGCCTTGCCAGCGCTCCCAGAAGTCGCTGCCGCGCTCTTGCACGGCGCCGCGATCGATGGGCGGCGGCGAGCTGCGCTCCCAGCGGCTCCAGTCGTTGTTGAAGCTGTTGCCCTCGTGCTGGTACGCGTCTTCGCCGGCGCCCCACAGGAAGCCCGTGGGGAAGGTGGCGCCGGGGCGCTCCTCGACCCGCGAGGCGGGCACGGTGCGCCGCAGGCTCCACCACAGGTTGAAGCCCAGGGAGGCGACGAGCACGAGCGCCGCGACGAGCCAGGCCATCGCCGTCAAGCGTCGAGCTGCGGCGCGGCCGCGCGCGTGGCCAAGCGGTCCTTGATCGCAAGCTCGACCACGCGCTCGGCGGCGCGCGCCTGGCCGGCGGCCTTCGACACCTCGTGCATGCGGCGCAGCTTCTCGGGGTGCGCCAGCAGGTCATCGATGGCGCGCAGCACGTCGTCGATGGTGTCGGTGACGACACCGGCGCCGATGGTCTCGAGCCACTTGGCGTTGCCGAGCTCGTGGCCCGGCGGCGAGCCGTACAGGAGCACGGGACAGCCGGTGGCCAAGCACTCGGCACACATGAGCGCACCGCCCTTGCCCACCATCAGGTCGGCGGCGCGCATGATGACGTCCATGAAGTCGACGAAGCCGTAGACCTTCCCGTCGATGCCGGCCTTGGCGATGAGCTTCTCGATGCGCTCCTTGGCCTCGGCGCTCTTGCCGCACACCACCACCGGGTACACGCGCTTGTCCTTCATGGAGCCGACGATGCGATCGATGTTGGTGCCGCCGAAGGTGCCGGCGAAGAAGAACAGCACGGTGGCGTCGTGCGGGATGCCCAGCTTGGCGCGCGCGTCGGCGCGGGAGAGCTCCTCGGCGAACGCGGGCTTGATGGGAATGCCCGTGATGGCGAGCTGCTCCGGCGCCAGGCCCGAGGCGATGGCCTGCTCGCGCTGCTTCTCCGTCGACACGAAGCTGTGATCGGTCTCCGGCCAGCGAAAGTAGAGGTCGAGCCAGATGAACTCGGTGCAGATGTAGTTGATGCGCATGTCGAGCTTCGACTCTCGCCGCACGCGCGCCGCTACCGGGTTGCACACGAAGTGGGTGATGAACACGAGGTCGGGCTTGAACTCGCGCAGCTCGCGCCGCATGCCCCACCACGGCAGCTGGTACATCCACCAGCTCCAGAAGCGCGTGGCGAAGAGCGGCGACTCGTACATCCAGCCCCAGATGCGCGGCGCCGTGTACTGCATCTTGAGCCACCACCACGCGAACAGCACCTGGAACCAGCGGGGCGTGTAGATGAGCGCGTCGATGACGCGCAGCTCGATGTCGGGGTGGTGCTTGGTGAGCGCTGCCTTCAGGTTGTTGGCTGCCTCTTGATGGCCGCCGCCGACGTTCAACAGGAGAATCGCCGCCTTCACCGCTTGGCCTCCGCGCTCGGGTGCGGTCGCACCGCACCTGGGTGTCGGCTAGTCCGCGCGGCGTGACCCGTCTACGGAGGCTTGGCCCACCACGTGCAAAGACCCTGGGATATGGTGCCCACCGAGCTCTACGTGAAGCCCTTCACCTTGCCTCGCAGAATCGGCTGGGCGCTCGGCGCCACCGGCTGGGCCATCGGCGATCGGCTCTTGATGACCTGGGGCTTGTTCGTGTTCGCGCCGCCCATGGGCGAGGACCTGCCGCAACGCCTGCCCGCGTGGAGCCTGTTCGGTGTTTTGACCGTGTGGGGTGTGATCAACTTGTTGGCTCGGTTCGTCGACGGTGTCACCGACCCCCTGGTGGCGGCCATGAGCGACCGGAGCACCCATCGCTGGGGCCGGCGCCGCGTGTTCATGGTGGCGGGCATCGTGCCGCTGACCATCGCCACCGGCGCGCTCTTCTTCGCGCCCACGCTCGCGCCCTCGTGGGGCAACGCGGTGTTCGCCGCCGTGGTGCTCATTGCCTACTTCGTCGCCTTCACCATCTACGCGTGTCCCTATCAAGCGCTGCTGCCGGATCTGGCGCGCACCGAGCGCGATCGCGTCAACCTGAGCACGCTGCAGGCCGCGCTGACGCTCGTTGGGGCCGCCATCGTGATGGTGGGCTCGCCCCTGCTGCTCGGCGCGCTGCACGACGTGGCGGCGGTGCCCCGCTACCAGATCATGGGCGTCACCTTCGCGCTCATCGCCTTCCTCTTCATGCTCGGCCCCATCGTCGGCGTACCCGAGAGAGAGCTGGTGGCAGCACCGACGCCAGCGAGCCAGCCGATCCTGGCAAGCGTACGCGCCACGCTGCGCGCGCCTGGCATGGGCTGGTATCTGCTCGCCACCATCTCGTTTTGGTTCGGCTTCAACGCCATCGCCAGCGGCGTGCCCTACTTCGTCACCGTGCTCATGGGCCGCGAGGTGGAATTCGCCGGCACCGTCTTGACCCTCACCTTCGCCATCACCGGCGTGTGCTTTCCCATTGTCGCCAAGCTGGCGAACCGCATCGGCAAACGACGCACGATGATCGGCGGTGCCGTGGGGCTGTGCCTGGTGATGGTGGCGCTGCCGCTCGTGCACGACACGCTGACGGGCCTCATCGTGCTCGGCCTCGCGGGCATCCCCATCGCGGCGCTGATGGCGCTGCCAAACGCGATGCTCGCCGACCTGGCGCACGCCGAGGCCAGGCGCACGGGCGAGAACGGTGAGGCAATGTTCTTTGGTGCGCAGGCCTTCTTCATGAAGGTCAACCTGGGCGCAAGCTCTGCGGTCTTGGCCGCGCTCTTGCCGCTCGGCAACAGCGTCGAGAATCCGCTCGGCGTGCAGCTGATCGGGCCTGCCACCGTGGTGACCTCGCTCGTCAGCGTGTTCGCATACTGGCGCTTCCGCGAGCCTGGCGATCACGCCGGCGAGGTCAAGGCGCAGGCGTGAAGGCCGCGTTGGCCAGGCGGTGCACCTCGAGGTCGCGCAAGCGCGCAGGCCCACCCTCGGCGAAGGGCGCGAGCCCCACCGAGCTCGGCAGCGGATAGACGTTGACGCTCAACACCACGCGGCCACCGTCGGCGAACACCTCCACCGACGCGCGGTCGACGAAGATGGTGAGCGGCACACCGCCCTCGCGCACGCTCACCGGGGCCTCGAAGCGCGCGCCGAAGCCAGAGGCGAACAACACGTCGCCCGAGCGGCTGCGATCGACGAACACCACGCCGCGCTCCCGATCGAAGCCGATGCGCGTCTCTTCGCCCTCGCCGCGACGCACGGCCAGGCCCGCGCTGCTCGCGTCCATGGGCTCGAGCACGAGCGAGATCTCGAGCGCGTCGCCGTCGACACCCGCCAGCACGTCGCTGCCGCTGGGAGGCACGTCCACCGACGCCAGCGACGCGATGGGGCAGGCGCCGCGCAGGGCGCGCAACTCGGCCACGGGGGTCTGGATGAGCTGGGGGCCCGCGCCGTCGTCGACGAGCGCGAGCTCACGCGGCACGCTCATGGAGCCGCGCCAGGGGTCGGTGGGCGTGCCGAGCGCGTACTGCCAACTGTCGCGCCAGCCGAGCCACACGCGCCGCCCGTTGGGCGCGTCGTTGAACAACTGCGCGGCGTAGAAGTCGGGGCCGTAGTCGAGGCGGCGACCGGGCGGCGTGGTCTCGGGGACGAACTGCACGCCGTCGAAGCTGCCCACCATGGCGAAGCCGTGGTTGTCGGCCTCGCCGAGCCCTACGTTGCGATCGAGCTTGAACACCCACTTCTCGACGCCGTTGAGCTGGAGCGGGAACAGGTCGGGGCACTCCCACGCGCCCTCGAGGCCAGCGAAGGGACCAAGCTCGCTCACCTTGGTCCAGCTCTTCAGGTCCGTCGACGTGTAGATGTGCGCCCGGTCGCCGGCGGCCAGCGCCATCACCCAGCGCGAAGTAGGCGCGTGCCACAGCACCTTGGGGTCGCGGAAGTCCGCCAGGTCCGGGTTCGGCAGCACCGGGTTGCCCGCGTGCTCGACGAAGCTGCGCCCGCCGTCGCCGCTGACCGCGATGCTCTGCTTCTGTCGCCCGTCGTCGCCGAAGGCATGGGTGAACACGGCCACCAGGCACGAGGGGCCCGAGCACAAGCCGCTCGAGTTGGCGCGATCGGCGACGGCCGAGCCGGAGAACACGAAGCCGAGCTGCTCGTGGGGGCGCAGCGCCACCGGCAGGTGCTGCCAGTTCACCAGGTCGGTGCTGACCGCGTGTCCCCACGACAGGTTGCCCCACATGGTGTCGTCGGGGTTGTGCTGGAAGAACACGTGCCACTCACCGTCGAGGTAGATGAGGCCGTTCGGATCGCTCAACCAGCCGCGCTCGGGAGAGAAGTGGTAGCGCGGCCGGTACAGCTCGGCGTAGCGCTCGGTCGACGTGGTCTTGTCGGCGGCGGTCATCAGGGGCTCCGGGCACGTAGAGTTGGAGGGCGGCGGGCACGCGGCGGCGAGCACGGCGAGAGGCCAGAGCGCGGCCAAGGGGCGCATGGAGGCCACTGTGCCGCTGGTCTCGGCCGCGCGCAAGGCGCCGCGCCCCCGCCAGCGTGACCTCGTCGACAGCGCTGGCTCCGCATGCAAGACCAGCACGTGCCGCGGAGGTCTCGTTGCGCATCGCGATGTTCGTCGACACCTTCCCACCGAAGATCGATGGGATGACCATCTCGATCGAGCTGTTCACCAACGAGCTGCGCAGGCGCGGGCACGAGGTGGTGGTGGTGGCGCCGCGCCATCCACATCACGAGTACGGCCCGATGCATCCGGACACGCTGCTCATCCCGGCCGTGGCGTCGGACTGGATCTACCCCGACACGGCGCTTGGCAAGTTCTGGAGGAGCATGGGCCATGGCGTGGTGGCCGAGCGCTTCGCGCACTGGCGCCCCGACATCATCCACAGCCACACCGAGTTCACGCTCGGGCTGTGGTCTGCGTCGTACTGGCGTACGCGCCTCGGCCCGCTCGGCACGCGGCGCGTGCACACCTTTCACACGCTGTGGACCGAGTACCTGTTCTACCTGCCCATCCCCGAGCTCATCTCGCAGCCGCTGTTGCGCTTCCTCGCGCCGCGCACGGCGCAGAAGCGCTTCGACGCCCTCATCGCGCCGAGCGACAAGATGCGCGACGTGCTCATCAGCGACTGGGGCATCAAGCCCGACCATTGCGAGATCAGCGTCGTGCCCACCGGCATCGACGTCGCGCGCTTCCGCAGCGGCAACAACGAGCGCTTCCGCCAGCGCTGGGGGATCGCACCCCACGACGACGTCGTGCTCTACCTCGGGCGCATCGGCACCGAGAAGAACGTCGAGCTGGTCATCGACACCTTCGCCGAGCTCGCGCGACGCGGACAAGAGCGGGTGCGCTTCGTCATTGCCGGCGGCGGGCCCGAGGACTACCTGAGCAAGCTCCGCCAGCGCGCCCAAGACAAGAACGTCGACGTGGTCTGGACCGGCTTCGTGCGCGGCGAGGATCAAGTCGACGCCTACGCCGCCGCCGACCTGGTGCTGTTCCCGTCGACGACCGAGACGCAAGGCCTGGTGGTCACCGAGGCGCTTGCCGCCGGCGTGCCGCTGGTCAGCGTCGAGGCCATGGGGCCCGCGTCGACCATGCGGGGCGAGCGCGGCTGCTTGTTCGCCGCCGACGATCCGGTGGCTTTCGCCAACGCCGCGCAGCGCTTGCTCAAGGACGAGGTGCTCTACCGTCGCAAGTGCAAAGAGGCGGAGGAGATCGCGCGCGGCGCGTCCATCGAGCAGCGCACCGACGAGCTCTTGGCCGTCTACGAGAAGACCCTGCGAGCCACCGCGGGCCCTCCTGAGGCCGCGCGCGGCCCGCGGGGGCGGCGCGCGGCCGGCTGAGGGGTTGCGGCGGCAAGGTCGACAGCCCCGCATACTTGTCGGCGCTGGGCTCGATCTCGCCAACTCCACATGAGGCGCGCTCGGGCTCACTGCTTGCCGCGCACGAGGATCTGGCCGCCGCGGGGCGACCGTCGAGCAAAGACCCGAATTCCGTGCGCTTACAGCGGTCCGCTCGGTCGTGTCGCGTTGGCCTCAAGTCCGCCGTCCGCGCCGCCGATGGAACCGGCGCATGCCCGACGAACCTCTTGCTAGCTCTCCAGCGCACGCCGACGATGCCCTCCCCGCCGAGGAGCTTGCGGCGCGGCGCCGCCTCCTCGAGCTTAACGATGACGACCTACGCTGCCTGCGCGAGGTGGCCGCCGCCATCGGCGAGCGCCTGCCCGAGCTCGTGCATCGCACCTACACCCAGGACCTCATGCAGTACGGGCCACCGGCGAAGCAGCTCTCGCGGGTGGCAGGCGAGGGTCGCCTCGACAAGGTTGCGGCCAAGCTGGTCGATGCCTTCCGCGAGCAGCTCGAGGCGCCAATCGACGACAACTATACGCGGCGCCGCGCCGAGATCGGGCGCGTTCACGCGCGTATCGGCCTCGAGCCCAAGTGGTATTACGGCGCGCTCAACCTGATGCAGCAGCGCATCGCCGAGGCGCTGGCGGCGCACCCTAGTTATGCCGCCGATCCAACGCGCATCTGGGTGGCGCTGCGCGCGATCAGTAAAGTCCACGCCTTCGACGCCATGATCGTGCTCGACGCCTACACCGAGAGCACAGTGGGACGCGCCATGCGCAATGTCTCCACCGCAGTGGCGCAGAGCCCCATCGGCGTGTTCATCACCGACACCCGCGGCGTCATCGAGTACGTCAACCCGCACATCGAGCAGATGACCGGCTTCGCGAAGGAGGAGCTCATCGGCAAGACGCCGAAGAGCTGGCGCTCGGGGCTCACGAGCAAGGAAACCTACGAAGCGCTTTGGCACACCATCATGTCCGGCAAGGTGTTCAACAGCGAGCTGCGCAACAAGCGAAAAGGCGGAGAGCTGTATTGGGTGCGCGCGCGCATCGCGCCCCTGGTCAATCTGCACGGTGATCTCGTGGGCTTCGTGGGCATCCACGAGGACATCAGCGCCCAAAAGGGACTCGAGACGCAGCTGCGCCAGTCCGAGCGACTCGCTTCCGTAGGCACGCTCGCCGCCGGTGTGGCACACGAGATCAACACGCCGGTGCAGTTCGTCTCCGACAGTATCCATTTCATCGGTGAGAGCGTCGGCGAGGTGTTCAGCCTGCTCGAGCGACTACGCGCGGTGCGGCGTCTGGCCGCCGGCGAGGACGAGCATGGCTCGCTGCCCGACGCCCTAGCGGCCGCAGCCGACGCCGAGGAACGCGCCGACCTTGGCTACCTGCTCGATCAGGTACCGAAGGCGCTCGAGCGTTGCGCGGATGGGTTGCAGCGTGTGTCCTCGATCGTGCGTTCCCTCAAGGAGTTCGCGCACCCACCCCAGCGCGACATGGCCCCGGCCGACCTCAATCGCGCCATCGACAACACACTCACCATCGCGAGCGCTGAGTACAAGTACGTCGCCGACCTGGAGAAGGAGCTTGGCGAATTGCCTGCCGTGACGTGCTTCGCGAGCGAGCTCAACCAGGTGTTCCTCAACCTCGTCGTCAACGCGGCCCACGCGATTGGCGAGGTCGTGGGCAAGAGTGGCGCCAGGGGCAAGATCAAGGTGAGCACTCGCGTCGATGGCGATCACATCGAGATCGTCGTGGCCGACACCGGCAGCGGCATCCCCGAGCACGTGGCGCCGCACGTGTTCGAGCCCTTCTACACGACCAAGGCGCTCGGCAAGGGCACTGGGCAAGGCCTGGCCCTTGCCTGGTCGGTGGTGACGCAGAAGCACGGCGGCACCCTGCGCTTCGACACCAAGGTCGGCGCGGGCACGACCTTCTTCGTCCGGATACCGATCGCTGGCGTACGCGGGAAGGCGCAGCCGGCTGCCGATCCTCTCGAGCCTGGTGGCGCCATAGCGTCTCCCGCGGGCGAGCGAAGCATCCGCTGAGCACGGGCACGATCGCCAACAACCGCCTGCACGCCAACGGATTGTCGCGCTAGGGCGTGTCCCGGAACTCGCGACGCCAGAGGCCCCCCCCTCGCGGGGCCGCATGGGAACGCGGCTCCTCCCCCGAAATCGGGCTCACCATTCGTCACATCTTGGCTGGCACACGTCGGCCCCCTCTCGCGCGGAGCGCATCGGACCTGGTCACCTCCCCCGAAACCGGTGGAGGCCGCATGGTGCGTACCGCGAGGGCTCCCCCGAGTTCGGGGGAGCGGCCTGGCGAGCATTCGGGGAGCTGAGGACGGGGCGTCGTCGACGTGCGCCAGCCAAGATGTGACGAATGGTGAGGATCTCGGGGGAGCGGTTTGGCGACGTCACGCTCAGACCCGGAGGGGGCCTTTCCGAGTTCAGGTACACGCCCTAGAGTTCGTTTCATAACCCCGGACCGAGCGGGCGCGCGCCAAGCTTGCGAGCACAAGGCGCGACGAGCCGGCCATCCTCGACGGATGGACGGCCCGCAGCAACGCAGTGATCGCACGCTTGGCGCGATGCACGCGACGCGAGGGGTTATGAAACGAGCTCTAGTGCATGGTGCGAGGGACGCGCATCGCCAGCCCCGCTCCGGTCGGCACGTTGCGCCAGCTCGAGGCCAGTGCCAGCCTCATCCGCATGCGAGCATGGCGAGCCACATGGGCAAAATGCATGCTCGTCATGCTCGCGCTCGCCTGCTCGTGCGTACCGAACGCGCCCATCACCGAGCCGCCCGCGCTCGAGCCCCTGCCTCCCCTCGCGCACGCGCCGACCACGCGCGCGCACACGCTGGTGCCCGTGCACGACCCCCTGCCCGGCAACCCCGCAAACCCCGGGCGCCCCGAGAACCTGCCGGGCTACCTCGAGCTCGGCCTGGGCGAGCTCACCGAGGGTCCGCCTGACGACGTGATGGTGCACGCGCTCGGCACCGTGGTGGGCGCCGGCGCGCCGCTCGACGCTGGCGACCTGCCGCCGCCCGGCCCCAACGCGCGACGCCTCGCGCGCATCGTGCACCTCGCCGACCTGCAGCTCATGGACGACGAGAGCCCCACGCGCGCGGCCGCCTTCGACACCGTGGCGGTCAGCGCCGCGCTGCGCCCGCAGGATCCCGTGCTGTGTCGCATGCTGAACGCCGCCGTGCGCACCATCAACGCGATCAACGCCGAAGACCCCGTCGACCTCGTGCTGCTCGGCGGCGACAACGCCGACTCAGCGCAAGGCAACGAGCTGCGCTGGGTGCTCGACATCCTCGGCGGCAGCCCCTCTGTCCACTGCGACTCCGGCGACGACAACGACCTCGACCTCGCCGGTGACGACGGCAAGGACCCCTTCGCAGCCGCGGGGCTCGACGTGCCCTGGCGCTGGGTGAGCGGCAACCACGACGTGCTGGTGCAAGGGAACTTCGCCGTCGACGCCACGCAGGCGGCGACCGCCCTCGGCGGCGAGGCCGCCATGGGCACGCGCATCTATCAGGGCGAAGGGTTCGGCAGCATCGCCGACGGCGACGTGGCCATGCCCGACCAAGCGCGCACACTGCTCGACGGTGACGCGCTCCTCGAGTTGGTGGGTGGCGACGGTGACGGTCACGGGCTCGCGGCGAGCGAACCCCTGCCCCCTGGCGCCCAGCGGCCCGCGGCCAAGGCCTTCGCCGCCTTCGATCTCGAGGGCACGCCGCTGACCATGGTGGTGCTCGACACCTCACATGCGCGCGGCGGTGCCAGCGGCGTCTTGCAGGCATCCCACGTCGACGACTTCGTCAAGCCCGCGCTCGACGATGCGCTGGCGCGCGGCCGCTTCGTGATCCTGGCGTCACACCACGCGCTCGGCTCGCTCTCGCAAGACGGCGGCGTCTTCGGCGCCGCCGAGCCCGACGCGCTGAGCAGCGACGATTGGCGCACGTACCTGGCCGCCTACCCGAACATCTTGTTCTCGCTGGTGGCGCACTCGCACCGCCACCGCGTGCAGGCGCAAGAGACGCCGGGCCACGCCTTTTTCGAAGTGATGACCAGCGCGCTCGCCGACTGGCCACACCAGTTCCGCCTCATCGAGATCTACGACGACGACAACGGCACGCTGCGGCTCGAGGCCACGCCCGTGGATTTCCGCACCGACGATGACGCCCCTGCCGCGCTCGGGCGCGCGCTCGGGCTCATCGATCGCCTGACAGGTTGGAGCAGTGACGGCAGCGGCGACGCCGAGGACCGCGCGGTGTCGCTGGTGATCGCAACGCCGTAGCGGCGGCTACTTCGCCTTGGTGAACGAGCAGGGCCCGATGCGCTCGCAGTCGACCTGGATGGCGCGCCAGCCGTCGGCGCCGATGGCCTGCAGCGCCATTGGGTAGAGGATCTGGTTCTCCTTCTGGATGTGCGAGCGCAACACCGGCACGATGAAGTCGGCCACCTGGCACAAGCGCTCGACGAAGGCCTCGTCGGCGGCAGCGTCGGTGCTGACGTGGTCCTTGAGCGCTCGCTTGGCCAGGCGCAGCTCGTCGTGATCGAGGCGCATCATGTGCGGCGGCCCCTCGATGCCGACCTCCTCCATGCGCGGGAACAAGGCTTGCTCTTCCCGCTGGTGGTGTGGCTCGGCGTCGAGCAGATCGGACGCGAGCTTCACCAAGGCCTGGCGCACAGGACCGTTGGGCTCGAGCCCGGCCGGGCTCTTCCCCGCCTCCGCCGCGATGGCCTCGAGCCTGTCGAGGAATCCGAGCAAGGTGTCGTGCTCCTCCATCCACACCCGCACCGGGTGGCTGGGTGAAAGATCGCTCGCGTTGCTCTTGTCCATCTGGGGGAACATGGTGGTCTCCTCGTGCTCTCGCTTGCCGCTTTCGCAGGCTCGGTATCAGTAGGCGCGCTCGCCGGTCAACGCCTCACCGATGACGAGCGCGTGCACGTCGTCGGTGCCCTCGTAGGTGAAGGTGGACTCCAGGTTCATGGCGTGGCGCATCACGTGGTGCTCGCCGGTGATGCCGTTGGCGCCCAGGATGTTCCTGGCGGCGCGCGCGGCGTCGAGCGCAATCTTGCAGTTGTTGCGCTTGAGCAAGCTCACCTGCGCGGGCAAGAGCTTGCCCTCGTCCTTGAGGCGGCCGTAGTGCACGGCCAGCAGGCTGCCCTTGGTAATCTCATTCGCCATGTCGGCGAGCTTCACCTGCACGAGCTGCTTCCTCGCGATGGGCCCACCGAGCTGCTTGCGCTCGCGCGCGTACTCCACGGCGGTCTCGAGACAAGCGCGCGCCGCCCCGAGCACACCGAAGGCCACGCCGTAGCGCGCGCTGGTCAGGCACGAGAGCGGGCCACGCATGCCGTGCACGTTCGGCAAGCGGTTCTTGTCGGGTACACGCACGTCCATCATGGACAAGCCGCCGGTGTAGCTCGCGCGCAGCGAGAGCTTGTGCGGGATGTCGGTGGCCTTGAAGCCCTGCATGCCCTTATCGAGGATGAAGCCGGTGACGTCCTTCGACTCGGCCGAGGTCTGCGCCCACACCACCGCCACGTCGGCGATCTGCGCGTTGGTGATCCACATCTTCTCGCCGCTCAGCACCCACGAGTCGCCGTCTTTGACGGCGCGCGTGGTCATCTGCCCGGGGTTGCTGCCCGCGTTCGGCTCGGTGAGGCCGAAGCAGCCGATGCACTTGCCCGCGGCCATGCGCGGCAGGTAGTTGTTTTTCTGCTCCTCGGAGCCGAAGGCGTGGATGGCGTACATCGCCAGGCTGGTCTGCACGCTGATGAAGCTGCGCAGGCCCGAGTCGCAGGCCTCGAGCTCCTGACACGCGAGCCCGTAGCCCACCGAGGAGATGCCGGCACAGCCGTAGCCCTCGAGGTTGGCGCCGAGCAAGCCGAGGTCGGCCAGCTCGCCGATCAGCTCCTTGGGAAAGGTGTGATTCTCGAAGTCCTCGACGATGCGCGGCATGCAGCGCGAGCGCACGAAGCGCTTGACGTTGCGGTGAATGGTCTTCTCGTCCTCGGTCAGCAGGCTCTGCCAACCGATCAGCTCGTCGAGATCAAGCCGCGCGTTCATGGGTTCCTCCGGAATTCGTTTGGGCCGCACCGCCGCGGCGATCGAGCTGGTGACGTCGATACGCGCCGAGCAGCGCGGCGCCGAGCGCGCCCGCGAAGATGCTGTCGGCGTTGGCGACCACCTTGAGCGGCACGCCCCGGTCGGTGGCCAGCGCCTCGCGCAGCGCCGTGATCATGCCCTCGTCGAGCGCCATACCGCCCGAGACGAACACGGTGTGCTCAGCCTTGATGGCGCGCAAGAGCTTGCCCAGGCGGCCCGCGATGGACTGGTGGATACCCTTGAGGATGTCCTGCGTGGACACGCCGCGGCTCACCATGTTGATGACGTCGGTCTCGGCCAGCACCGCGCAGATGCCGCTCACCTGCTCGGGCGCCGTGGCCTTGAGCGAGAGCCCGCCCACATCCTCTAGCGGCACGCCCAGGTAGCGCGCGATGTTCTCGACGAACTGGCCGGTACCGCTGGCGCACTGCGAGGTCATGCGGTGGTTGAGCACCTTGCTGCGATCGTCGATCTTGATGGCGCGCGCATGCAGCGCACCGATATCGAGCACCGCGCGCGCGTCGTTATCGAGAAAGAGCGCGCCGCGCGCGTGCGTGGTCATCGAGTAGAAGTGGCCGGTGGCGAACTTCTCGGCGGCCTCGCCGTCGCCGGTGGAGGCGACATACACGAGCTTGTCCGGCTTGAGCCCCGCGCTCTTGCACGCGTCGTCGAACACGCGCTCAGCGAGCTCGTACACGTTGCGGCGCCGGATGCGTTCGCACACGCGCGTCACGATCTCACCCTGCTCGCCGCCGCGGCTCTTGGTGATCACCACCTTCACGGCGCCGGCGCCGATATCGATGCCGGCCGAATACACCCAGGGAGCGTCGTTGGTCATGGTCATGATGGGTCCTCGCTTTCTCAGCCGCAGCTCGCGCAGGCGTCGTCGGGATTGGCGTAGTTCTTCATCGCCTGCTTGTCGGGCCGCTTGACGACCAGCAGGTTGGCCTTGCCGGCCCTGAGATCGTCGAGCGCGAACATCGCGGCGCCGAGCGCGCCCATGTAGATCGAGTCGGGGTGCGCATTGAGCGTGATGTCGCTGCCGTAGTTCTCATCGACCAGCTCGCGCAACACCTTGGTGGCCATGTCGTTCTTGCAGACGCCGCCGGTGAAGGTGAGCTCGCTCTTCACACCACCCGAGCGCGCCAGCAGGCTCATGGCGCGCAGCATGATGGCCTTGTGCAGGCCCGCCAAGATGTCCTCGCGCTCCTCACCCAGCGACAGTCGCTCGCGCAGCTCGGCGCCTGCGAACACGGTGCAGGTCGAGTTGATGCGCACGCTCTTGCACGACTTGAGCGCAAGGGGCCCGAGCTCGTGCAGGCCGAGGTTCAGCTCGTCGGCGATGTAGCCGAGGTAGCGGCCGCAACCGGCGGCGCAGCGATCGTTCATCTGGAACGTGGTGACCACGCCCTTGTCGTCGACCTGGATGGCCTTGGTGTCTTGCCCTCCGATGTCGAGCACCGTGCGCGTGCCGGGGAAGTAGCGGTGCGCGCCGCGGCCGTGACACAGGATCTCCGAGCGCACGGCGGCCTTGGGGAAGGGCAGCGTCTGGCGCCCGTAGCCGGTGCCCGAGAACGCCACCTCGTCGATGGGCTCCGTGCCCACGGAGTCCACGATCTCGAAGAAGCGCTTCTTGGCGCCCTCGGGCAGCCCGCCCGCGATGCGCCGCGCCGCGCGACCAAGCGTGGCGGCGAAGTCGAGCTCGCGCAGCTCGGTCTCGACGTCGAGGATGGCGCGATCGAAGGGCCAGGTCAGCTCCTCGAAGCGCATACCGCGCTCGTTGGCGAGCTTCTCGGCCGCATGCATGAAGGCGGCGCCCGCGATGTCGCGGAAGAAGTCGCTCTTGCGCGCGTCGCCACCCAAAAACAGCGCCGACGCGTCCGTGGTCATGCGATCGAAGATGCCCGCCAGCGCGTCCTTCACCTGCGCGGTGCCGCGCACGCCCGCCGCCGCCACCACCTCGGTGACGCGCTGGCGCAACGCTGCCAGCTCGTCGAGGTAAAGCTCGAGGCGGAAGGCCGCGCGCAGCTTCTCATCGAGCGCGCCGATCTCCGTGGCGCCCTCGCCCTTGAGGCCCTCGAGCTTGCGCGCCAGCAGGTTGAAGCGCGCCGAGGTCACCGCCTCGTCGCGCGCCACGGCGCTCGCCACCTCGTAATTCGAGCGGCTGTTGGTGATGCCCTTGCCCACGATCTTGCCCTCCTCGTCGATGAGGATGGCCTTGGTGGTGGTGGAGCCGAGATCGACGCCGACACAGACTCTCATGGGTTGCTCCCGATGACGAAGGGCTTCTCTGCCGTGGCCGCGGCCAACGCGCCGCTCTTGCGCGCCTCGAGCATCTGCAGGTAGCTCTGCAGGCGGTTCTCGATGTTGGCCTTGCCGAAGTAGCGCGGGTCGACGAGGTCGCTCTCGACGAAGGCGCCCGGCACGCCGGTGCGCTTCTCGAGCTCGCGCAGGATCATGAGCTGGCCCGCCGAGAACGAGTTGCAGCTCTTCACGGAGTTGATGAGGAAGCCGTCGGCCGAGTACTGCTTGATGTACTTCTCGAGCAGGTCGATGCGGCTCGGCAGCGAGCGGTTGGTGTAACAGCCGAGGCAGTAGTCGGCGAGCGTGCCGAGCGGGTCCTGTGGATCATGGCGGAAGCCCTGATCGTACAGGCCACCGACGCGCGTGTAGGTCGAGGCCACCGCGATGGCGCCCTCGTTCGAGAACATGTTCCAGAACTCGTTGAAGTGGGTCCACGACGGCGGGCCCTCGACGACGAGGCGGTACTTCTGGTTGTTCATGACACCCGCGGGCGTCATTGGGCCTTCGCCGTCCTTGATGCGCTCGTTGACCTCGGCGAGCAGCTCCTCGTAGTAGGCCACCGCGTCCTCGCTGCCGCGGAACGCCGAGAAGATGGGCCCGATGTAATAGACGCCACCGAAGTAGCCGTCGATGGGCGAGGGCTTGTTCTTGGCCGACTCCCACACCTTGACCAGCGCGTCCTCGGCGCGGCGCGAGCGCGCCAGCTGCTCCGAGAGCTTGTCGAGGTTGAGCTTCTTCCCGGTGATCTGCTCCATCTGCGGGATGACGTCGCTCTTGAGCTGATCGACGACGTACTGCCGCATCTCGGGCGTGATGATGCCGTCGGCCTGGTAGGGCACGTGCAGCATCACCACCGGGCAGTTGTACTCTTCCTTCAAGAGCTCGAACCACTTCATGAAGGTGAAGCAGCCGGTGTACGAGAGCAGCAGCAGGTCGGGCTTGGGCAGCACCTTGCCCGTGGGCCCGACGTTGCCGGTGCGCAGCATGCCGATGTCGCATTTGACATAGCTGCACACGTCCTCGCTGTGCCCGCCACGCTCGGCCTCGCTGATGTAGGCGCCGCTCTTGCCGCGCATGCCCGACTGGAGCGCGTTGATCTCCGGCAGCACGGGCAGCATCTCGAAGGCGCCCATCAACTCCGTCAGGTTGCCGGGCACGAAGGTGTAGGCCACCTTCTTGCCGTCTTCTTTCGCCGTCGACAGGCGATCGAAGTGCTCGGCGATCATGCGCTTCTGGCGTTGCTGGCTCGCGTCTTTGGTGACGGGCACGGTGACCGCAGAACCCTCGGCCCCCGCTGGAGGCGCGCCCTTAAGACCCTTGTTGCCGATAGTGACGAGGCTCATGCCGCTGACTCCCACAGGCGCACGGCGTCGGAGAAGGCGCCTGCCTGTTCACGAATGACTTGGAACTGTCCGGTGTTCTCGGCGTACTTGAACGAAGTGAACGGGATGCCCGCGCCCTCGCATGCGGTCTCGAGCATCGGTTGATCGAGCAAGGCGGGATCGCAGAACGAGGCCGCCGCGAAGATGACGCCGTCGGCCTTGGCGCGCTTGACCTGATCGAGCAGCGCCGCGCCCTTTCTGCCCTCGCCGATGTAGCGCGACGCGGTGGCCTTGCCCTTGTGGAGGAACGCGTCGACGAGGGCGTCGAGCGGGTCGCCTTTCTCGTCGATGGCGCCCTCCATGTAGTCGATCCCGAGCTGCAGATCGTCGGAGATGATGTCGCAACCCGCACGCTCGAGGCTCTTGATGAGGCCGAAGGGCGGTTGTTCGCAGAAGCTGCCCACCAGCACCACGCGCACGTTGTCCTTGGGCTGGCCGCTGCGCTTGTTGGCCGCCGCCACGTACTCCTCGACGAGCGCGGCGTGCTCACGCGCGCGGATAGCGCCTCCGGCGCGCGTCACGAGGTACGCCTCCGACGCCGGCACGCGCCACGACGCGTCACTTCGCAACGCCGCGAGCTTGTCGAGCGCCACGCGGCGCAGGTTCTCGTCCTTGATGGCCGCGCGCAGGCCCTCGTCGCTGAGCGCCTTGGCGCCGCGTTCGTGCAATTCGCGCGCCATGCGCTTGAGCTCGAGCTTGTAGAAGCGCCCGCCCACCTCGGGGCGGAAATTCTGCGGCAGGTCGAGGTAGGCCGCCCACTTCTTGGGGAACAGCATCTGCCACATACCGCTCAGGTTGCGGATGACGTCGCAGATGGCGGGGAAGATCATGCCGTCGAGCGAGTCGAGCATGCCGGTAAGGCCGAGCTCGATGGTGCTGCGCGGGATGTGACAGATGTAGCTCTGGAAATACGAGTCGCCGCGGATGATGTCCTTGTCACCGGCGCCGTAGATGGCCACGGGCAAGACGCCGATGGCCTCGAGCAAGACGCGGGGCGTGTAGATCGGCATGTGGCCGATGGCGAGCCCGCCCTGGTTCTTCTCTTTCCATGCCTTCACGGGCGCGGTGCCGTAGTCGGCCGTCAGCGCATGCGCGCGCTTGAGCACGGCGGCGGCCGGATCGTTCTGCGGTGCGGTGGGCTCTGCGGTCATGCGCTATCTCCCGGGGCTTTGACGAGGTGCAACAGAGGAAGTGGCTTCTTGCCGGCCAGGCGCTCGACGGTCTCGGTGACGTCGGCGTTGGTGTCGTGCATGGGGCATGCGGGCCGCAGCCCGCACAAGAGCAGGCGAAGCAGCGAGTGCGCCAGCACCTGCGGCGTGCCGTGCACGGCCGGGCGGTACCAGCCGTAGGTCCAGTTGATCATGCCGAACATGGCGTAGGTCTGGCGCTCGAGCTCGAGGGGATCGATGAGCGCGCGCTTGCCGTTGCCCTTCTTGGGCGCGCACGAGGCCTCGTCGAGCACGGCGGCCACCACGTCGCGGCCAATGGCGTAGTAGCGCTCCTTGACGGCGCGCACCGTGGCGCGCTGTTTGGGCGGCAGCGCGTGCGCCTCTTGGATGAGCACCTGCATGACCGCGTGGTTGCTCGCCACGTACTGCACGTGCTGCTGGATGAAGGCGTACAGCTTGTCGACGGGCGACTCGCCCTGGGCCACCGCAGTGGTGGCCGATTGCACCAGCGTCTCGAAGGCGCGCTGCTGCAAGTCGGCCAGCAGGTCCTCCTTCGACTCGTAGTAGTTGTAGAAGCCCGCCGGCGTCTTGCCGAGCGCCTTGGCCAAGTCGCGCATCGACATGCCGTGGAAGCCGTGCTTCGCCAGCACGCCTGCCGCGGCCTCGAGGATCTCGAGGCGACCTTCGGCTTTGCGCGACGGACGTGCCACTACCGGTCCTCCCACGCGGGCTTGCGACGCTCGAGGAACGACGCGATGCCCTCGTTGGCGTCGTGGCTCGGCAACAGCTCCTCGACGTACTGGCGCTCGGCCACGTCGAGCGCGCCCTCGAGCGCGTGCAACATGCCGCTCGCCCGGCGTGCCACCTTGGTGGCCTGCCGCACGGCGAAGGCCGACAACGGCGCCAGCTGTTCGCGGTACCAGGCGAACAGCTCTGCCTCGTCGACCACGATCTTGCTGATGAAGCCGCAGCGCTGCGCCTCGTCGGCGCCGATGGTGGCGCCGGTGATGACCAGCCGCTCGTTGAGCGCGTGGCCGAGGCGCAAGGAGCCGATGGCCGCCAGCACCGGCGGGAACACGCCGAGCTTCACCTCGGGGCAGCCGAACTTGGCGTCGGCAGTGCAGAACACGAAGTGGCAGGCGCACACCACCTCGAACGCACCACCCAGGCACTGCCCGCGCACCAGCGCCGCCACCGGCACTGGGTGCGCGGCCAGCGCGCGGATGAAGCGATGAAAGGCGCTCAGCATGCCGGGCGCCGCTTCCTTCTTGTGCTCCTCGACGGAGGCGCCGAACGAGAAGTGCGCGCCCTCGCCCTCGAGCACCACCAGCTTGAGCTTGGGATCGTCCTTGTGCTCATCGAGGGCGGCGGTGACTGCGGCCATCATCGCCGTGGAGAAGATGTTCCCCTTGCCGCCCGTGAGCAGCACGCGCTGCACTCGTCCGTCCTCGAGCATCTCGGTGCGCACCAATCGGGTCATGGCAACCTCCTCGTGGGCTCGCGACCGCTCAGCCTTCCATCAGCTTCTTGAATGCGGGCCGCGCCGACGCGGGCAGCACCTCCTCGACGAGCTTGGCATCGAAGCGCGCGCCCTCGGCCACGCGGCGGCGCAGTTGCGCGAAGTCGATCTCGCGCTCCTTGCCCTCGCCGAAGTGGAAGGCCGGGAAGCCCGCCATTGCCTCGGTGTTCATGTTGAGTGACAGCCAGCTCCGGCTGGTCTCGCTGTTCTTCTGCCACGCCTCGAGCTTCTTCTTGCGGAAGCTCTCGAGCGTCTTCCTGGTGCAGTCGGGGAAGGTGTAGAGCAGCTTGGTGACCAGGGCGTTGGTGGCCTTGTCGAGGAGCGAGAGATCGATCTCGCACTCGCTGGCCAGCGCCTTCGCTTTCTCCTTGGCGTCGCCGTCCTTGAAGTCGCCGTAGACCACGCGCCCGTACTCGTCGAGGAAGCGATCGGTCACGACGTAGGGATTGGCGATGTAGCTGCCGTCCTTCTTCTTGTGCACGGGCACGATCTCGTTGACGACGCCATAGTGCATGGCCTTGTGCGCCGACCAGGGCTCGCACAGCACCAGCGACTCGGGCGCGCGGCCCACGCCCACGTAGAGGTCGAGGAAGTCGGTGCTGCCACCGTCGGGCGCCGAGCCGTGCTTGGGGCCCGCCTGGCCGTAGCGCGCGTGATCACCGGAGACGGTGAAGTCGCACGCCATGCCGATCTCTTGCCCGCCGCCGATGCGCATGCCGTTGGCGCGGCAGACTACCGGCTTGTCGCAAAGCAAGATGGTCGTGACCATGTCGTTGAACAAGCGCATGTACTGCGCGTACTCGAGCGGCCGACCGGCGTAGTAGGTCGTGTACTCCTCGGTGTTGCCGCCGGTGCAGAAGGCGCGGTCGCCCACGCCCGTGAACACCAAGGCGACGGCGCGGCGATCACAGCTCGCGCGACGGAACGCGAGGATCACCTCTTTGACGGTGTCCGTCGTGTAGCTGTTGAGCTGCTTGGGGTTGTTGAGCGAGATCCACACCTGGTGCAGCCCGGCAACGTCCTTGCCGGCGTTGTCGAGCACGGGCTTGGTCTCGTACTTGATCTGCGAGAAGACGTAGTCGGCGACGAGCTCGTGGTTCCTGAGGGTGAGGGCCATGGTTCGCTCCTGTGGAGTGCGTGCGGATCAGAGGCGGGGATCGAGGGTGACGCGGCGGGTGAGCGCGTGCGCGCGCATGGCGTCGAGCACGGCGTTGACCTCGCGCATCGGGCGCACCTCGCAGAAGGGCGCCAGCGCGATTTTGCCCTCGGCGATGAGCTTCAACACCTCGGGGTACTGCTCGGGCGGGCAGCCCCAGGTGCCGTGCACGGTGGCGTCGAACGCCATCAGGTTCGACAAGCGCACCGTGACGCGCTCGGGCGTGAAGCCCACCTGCACCATGGTCGAGCAACGGCCGATGAGCGAGAAGGCGATCTCCTGCGTAGCCGGCAGGCCGGCGCACTCGAACACGCGCGTCCTCCAGGTGTCGATGCCGAAGCCCTTGGCGAGCTTGCTCGCCTCCTCGCGCACGGCCTTCACGTCTTTGCCGCGCGTGTTGATGGTGGCGGCGGCGCCGTGCTTGGCCATCAGCGACAAGCGCTCGTCGGCCACGTCGAGGGCGATGACCTTGGCGCCGAGCGCCGCGCAGGCCTGGATGGTAAAGCCGCCCACGCCGCCGGCGCCGACCACGTAGCACAGGTCACCTTCGCTCACGCCGGCGCGGCGGGTGGCCTGCCACGCGGTGGAGACGGCGTCGGCCACCACCGAGTACATGCGCACGTCGACGTCGCCGGTGGTGGGCAGCACCTGCAAGGGCCGCGCGGGCACCACGATGTGCGTGGCGAAGGCGCCGTGGATGTCGTTGCCCGGCATCTTCTGCTTGGGGCACGCGTTGCCGCGACCCATCTTGCACAGCGCGCACTCGCCGCAGGGCAGCACCGCCGGCACCACTACGGTCTTGCCGACGAGGTGCACGAAGGCGTCACCGGCCTCCACCACCCGACCCACCGCCTCGTGGCCGAGCACCAGGGGCAAGGGGTGGTTCGGGCGCACGCCGCCGTCGGCGAAGCCGAGATCGGTGTGGCACACGCCGTTGCCCCACACCTCCACCACGGCCTCGCCTGGCCCAGGCACCGGGATGGGCAGCTCGCGCTCCACGAGGGGCGCCTTGGGCTCGACGAGAAACCAGGCCTTGGCGGTGATGGTCATGGGCGCCTCGCGCGCGATCGGGAGATCGTTTGTTACATGAACGTTCGTTCATGGAATCTGGGCTGTCAAGGCGAAACGCGCCGCGTCCGGATGCGGCCTTGCTCGTGAGCCGCGACCGGCCGAGCTCGTGGGCGCAGCAGCGCGCCACCGCCCAGGCGCCCCTTGTGCGCGCGGCCACGATGGGCGCCCGCCCGCGTTGCCCGCACCCTGGGCTCGCGATAGCGCATCAGACCCTCACCGGAGCAACACCGCATGGTCCTCAAGCACCTCACCCTCGCCTGCTTGCTCGCCCTCGCCGCCTGCGGCGCCGACGACGCACCGCTCGACGCCCGCGGCGCCAGCGCCAGCACGACCGAAGCGGCGATGGACACCGGCCGAACCCCCGTGCCGATCCTCGACTGCGGCGAGGGCGACAACAACACGAAGTGCGTGGAGTGCGGTGCCTCGGGTGACGACGTGTGGGCCTGCTGTCGCGCCGACTGCGACACCATCAACGATCCCGACGAGCCCGCGCCGCAGCCGATCGTGAAGGGCGTCAAGCTGCTCGACGGCGCCCCCCTGCTCCTCAAGTAGGGTCGCTACTCGAGCACGATCTCGCGCGCCCCCAGGGGCACGCGCGCCGCGCTGATGCTCTGCGCGCGCCCCTCGCTCGACAGCTCCCGTGGCACGAGCGGCACGGTGGCCCCGTCGACCACCGCGCGATCGAAGGCGCGCGGCGCGCGCAGCTCGAGCTCGGTCTGCGGAGGAGTGAAGCTGGTGTCGCGCCGCGTGAAGCGCAGGCGCAGCCGGCCGCCCAGGTCCTCGGTGGCGACGTCGAGCAGAAAGCGACGGCCGTCCGACGCCACGCCGTCGTCGAGGAAGAGCGAGCCCCGGCCCGGCCGGCCGGGCGGCGGCGCGGACACCTCGAGCGCCAGCGCGCCCTTGAGCGTGTCCTCGGCGTTTCGCCCCGGCGACAGCGTGAACAGCGCGGTGCCCGCGCTGATGAAGAGCGGGCAGTGCCCGAGCGGCGCCGGGCGCTCGACCTCGCGCCCGCCCACCAGCACCTCGCCGCTGTCGTAGTCGATCCACGCCCCCGGCGGCAGCGTCACCTTGCGCGACGTGGCACCCGGCACCAGCACGGGCGCGGCCAAGAGCGCGTCGCCGAGCATGAGCTGATCGAGGGGGCCCGCGGCGCCGACGTCGTGCTCGAGCCACAACGGCCGCACCATGGGCAGACCGCGCTCGTGTGCCTCCAGCGCCAGGCGGTAGAAGAGCGGCAGCAGTTGATACCGGCGCTGTAATTGACGACGACAGTGCTGCAGCGCCGCCTTGCCGAACGACCACGGCTCCTGGCGCGGCGAGTACAAGGTCGTGTGCACGCGCATGAAGGGCAGGAGCGCGCCGAGCTCCATCCAGCGCACGAACAGCTCCGCCGGCGGGCGCCACTTGACGGCACCGAGCTTGCCCGTGCGCCCGCCAAAGCCGCCGATGTCGGCGCCGCACACGGGCACGCCCGAGAGCCCGAGGTTGAGCACGTCGGCGAGGTTGCTGCGCAGGTGCTCCCAGCGCGACAGGTTGTCGCCCGTCCACACGGCCGAGAAGCGCTGGATGCCCAGGAACGCCGAACGTGTGAGCACGAAGGGGCGCTCCTGTGGTCGCGCCGAGGTCAACGCCTGCGCCGTGGCCTCGGCCATCTGGTTCGCGTACAGGTTGCGCACGCGGCGGTGCGGGATCTCGCCGTGCTCGCCGTGCCGCACGTCCTCGGCCAGCGGGTCATAGACCTCGCCCACCTTGAACACCGGGTCGTTCATGTCGTTCCAGACGCCGCCCACGCCGGCGTCGAGCAGCGGCGCGTGGAAGCGCGCCCACGCATCGCGCACGCGCGCGCGCGTGAAGTCGGGGAACACGGTGGCGCCGGGCCACACCTTGCCCTGGTAGCGCCGCTGGTCGCTGGTGGTGCAGAAGATGCCCGCGGCCTCCCCCTCGTCGTACACGGGGTAAGGCGCCACCGACACGCCTGGGTCGACGATGGCCAGTGTGCGAAAGCCGAGCGCGCGCAGCTCGTCGTGCAACGCGCGCGGCTCGGGGAAACGTTCGGGGCTGAAGGTGAAGACGCGGTAGCGATCCATGTAGTGGATGTCGAGGTGCACCACGTCGGCGGGCAGCGCCTCCTTGCGGAAGCGCTTGGCGACATCGAGCACGGCGCCCTGCGTCTTGTAGCTCCAGCGGCTCTGGTGAAAGCCGAGCGCCCAGGCCGGCGGCAAGAAGGTGCGCCCCACCAGCGCGCCGAGATCCGCGAGGATATCCGCAGGCGTGCCGCGCAAGAGCACCAGGTCAACCGCGCTGTGTTCGGTGTCGCAGGCGCCGCGCAGCGTGACCGCGGCCTCGCCCACCTCTACGTCGAGGGGATAGGTCGAGAGCACCAGCACCGCGAAGGTCGAGCTGCCATCGCGCACCCAGAAGATCGGGAAGGCGCCGTAGCTCGCGCCGTCGATGCCGAAGAACAGCGTGTCGCGCGTCATCAGGCGGAAGCGCGCGCCGTTCTTGGTGGCGGCGCCGGTGGCCGCACCGAAGCCGAAGACGCGCGCGCCGCGCGGGATGTCGACCGAGAGCGACCATGGCACCGTGCGCGCGCTCGTGGAGAGGATGACGGCGTCGCCCTCGAGCAGCACACGGCGATCACCAGCCTGCTCGATGCGCAGCGCCGGATCCTCGGCGAAGCTCGGTGCGCCCGGCGCGAAGAACGCCACGCTGGGGAACGACTCGCTGCCGACGACCATGCGCACCATGTGACCGGCGCGCCCAAGGCGCGTCAAGCACACGCCCGAGTTCGCTGGCGCGGTGGGCATGCCCCGTTATCTCCGCGGACGCGGACCGGCGCAAGGCGCCATCGCCCGGCCCGCGCTCCCGATGCGCCGGCCCTTGGCGTCGACGCGTCAGTGAGCGGCCAGGATCCGGCGCGCCCGTACCGTCGAGTCGAAGGGCTCCGCTCCCGCTGTCCAGGGGATCGACGCGCGCGCCCGCGTGGCCGACGACGTGGTCTGCACCTCGTCGCTCGGCGCCGCTCCCATGGCGGCTTTGAGCTCCCGCAGCGCGGCGTCATCGCGGCGGTTGCGATCGCGCAGGCGCCGCTCGATCTCCGGCTGGAGCACCTGATCACGCATGAAGAGCGGATAGCCCGTGATGTGGCCGGCGATGGCCTGCTGCACCACCGCAACGGAGTCGTTGCACACGCCAGTGACGCCGTAACCGTTCATGGCCAGGCCTGCGGCCGCGGCCACGTCGTTGATGAGGTCGGAGAGGTTGGCGCACAGCGCAGCCGCGTGGAGCGCCTGCCCTTGGTCGAGGTGGTCCGCGACGACGGTGCCGGTCCAGGTGGATTTGCGCATCAGGTCGCAGGCGAAGAAGCCGGTGTTCGGTACGCCCTGGTACCACTTGAGGTCAGCGTCGAGCTTGGGCCCGCGCGCGTTCGGTCCCGATCGGAGATGGAACACGATCTCGGAGTGCACCGCTGGTACCACCGCCTCCTCGCCCTGCGCATCGCGGTAGCCGGTGCGCACCATCACCGCCGCGGGCACGTCGAGGATGGCGCCGTTTGGGGCCTTGGTCTTCAGCGCGGCGAAGTCGGCGACGCGGTGCGCCACCTCGCCCTCGACGGTGTACCCCGCGTCGACGAGCACCTTGAGGAAGGCCGGCAGCGTGGTGACGGTGTGCCCCTGGAAGGTGAGCGTGAAGCGCTCGGCCGGCGCCGCGCTCGGGTTCTCGCCGAGCCGATCGAAGATCTCGGCCAGCACCAGGTTGCGGCGCGCTTGGTCGTCGGGGATCGATGAGGGCACGTCGCCACGAAAGAGCCCGGGCGCCAGCTCCTTGAGGTCGCCCGCGGGGCGCGCGATGGGCATGCGCAGCGCCTCGTCGAGCGAGACGCGCTTCGGCAGGTGCCGCGCCTTGCCCGCGTGCGCGGGGGCGCCTTGTGCCTGACGCGCGCCGTGCGCCGCGTGCATGGCGTCGAAGCCCTTCTTCATCTCGTCGGGCGTGAGCGCCAGGATGTCTGCCAGGCGATCGGGGTTCGCGATGGCCGCCGCCACCAGCGCAGGCGGCACCTTGATGCCAAGGGCGCCCTCGAGCTCGTCGACGATCCCTTGCACGGCCTTGGGGGCGTTCGGCGTCCCGGCCAGGCCCTTGAGCACCACCGAGAGGCTCACGGCGTCTGGCACCACGCCGGGGCGCAACTCCAGCAGGCCCGGACCCGGGCTCGTGAGCGCGCCGCCGAGGCGCGTGACCAAAGCGGTGGCGCCCGTGCCCACGATGGTGGGCGGCGGGACCGAGCCCTGTGGTGGGCCGTGGGCGACCGTCGCGGCCTCGAGCCCCGTGGCGGTGGCCACCGGCACCGGCGGCGACGTGCTCGTCGTGGCGCCTGCCCCAGCGCTGCTCGCCGGTGTCGGCTCGGTGCTGACCGAGGTGGTGCCGGTGGGGGTCAGCGTGATGGGCATGGGACCTCGGACGTAGGTGGCGAGCGGCAGAGCGAGTGTCGGCGCGACATGGAGGTGCGGTGCCCACAGGGAACGCCGCGTCGGACGAGCGACCGATAGCGGGGCACGCGCGACACGGCGTCGACACGGCGTCGACGCTACCTCGGCGCTTCGCCGTCTGTGCGTTGAGCCACGTGACTACGCCGCCGCCGACGGCGCGATCTCACGCATCAACGCCCGCGCCTTCTCGGCATAGAGCGTGCGTCCGCTCTCGATGAGCTGCAGCTGGCCCTTGGCCTCGCGCTCGCGCCCGAGGTCGAGGAAGGCGCGCGCCAGGTGGTAGCGCGTGAACTCGATGTCGCCGGGGCGCAGGTGCTGGCGCTCGCGCAAGGCGGCGTCGAGGCGCTCGATGGCGGTCTCGGGCTCCTTGCGCGCGAGGTGCACGACGCCGAGGGTGCGCAGCGCGAACTGGCGGTCCGCCTGGCTCGCGAGCTGCAGCGCCTTCTCGCCGTACTCCCGCGCGAGATCGAGGTCGATCTTGAGGCCCGAGAGCGTGAACGCGTAGTTGTTGAACCACAGCGCGCGGTCGGCCGTGGGCAGCTTCTGCGGGTCGATGGCGTCGAGCGCCTCGCGCGCCGCCACCAGGTCGCCGCGCTCGCAGTAGATGGCCGCAGGCACCAGCTTGGCGGCCTCGTCGCCCGGGTTGGCCTGCAGGTGGCGTTCGAGGGCGTCACGCGCCTCGTCGAAGCGCCCGCCGGCGAACAGGCTCGCCACCAAGAGGCGACTGGCCTGCGGGTCGTCGCTCTCGAAGCGCAAGACGCGTCGGCAGGTCTCGGCGGCGCGGTTGTGATCGCCCGCCTGGTGCGCGTGCACCGCCTCTTGGAACAAGAGCCGCGAGAACTGCATGCGACGGCGCGGCGGCAGTTGGTTCGGTTCGACGCGCCAGGCCTCGCGCAACTTGCCCTTGCGCATGAGCCAACTGCCGAACGCGATGGGGCCGTAGACCGCCACGGTGCCCGCCACCACCACCATCACCACGAGGATCACGGCCTGCATCAGTCTCTCATCACTCTCTCATCACCGGATCTGCCGCGCGCGCAGCGCACCCCTGAATCTAACCCATTCGCCCCAAAGCGCAGCCTCCGGCGTGCCCCTGGGACACGGCCTGGGTGACCGGACCCACGCAGGCCCGCCCGACCCGGCTCAGCTCGGCAACTTGGCCTTCTCGGGCCGGCTCGGCTCGTCCAGCTTGGGCCGCCGCTTGCGGCCCGCCAGGTCGGCGGCCAGCACGACCCGGTCGCGGCCACGCTGCTTGGCCTCGTAGGCGGCCTTGTCGGCCGTGTCGAGCAAGACCTCCACGGGGCTGCCTTCGATGGCCGGCGGCATGTCGTCGGGGTACACGGCCAGGCCCACCGAGATCGAGAGCCGGCCGAGGGGCTGGCCTTCGGCGCCGGGCACTGCTTGCGCGCGCACGGCCCGCAGGAGCTTCTCGGCCACGTCGAGCCCCGCGGCCTCGTCGGTGCGTGGCAGGATCACGCAGAATTCCTCGCCACCGAAGCGCGCCACCGCGTCGACCTTGCGGATGGAGGTGCCGAGCGCCTGTGCCACGGCGCGCAGGGCCTCGTCGCCCAGCAGGTGACCCATGCGGTCGTTGTAGTGCTTGAAGTGATCGACGTCGAGCATGAGCACCACCAAGGGCGTGGTGAAGCGCTGTGCGCGCACCAGCTCGGCGTCGAGGATGCGGTTGAGGGCGCGCCGGTTCATCAGCCCGGTGAGCGCGTCGGTCACCGACAGCTCGAGCGTCTGCTGGTAGAGGTCTGCGTTGACCACGGCCATGGCCGCCTGGGCGCCCAGCGCTTGCAGCAGCGCCACATCGTCGCTGTCGAAGGAGTGCGCGCTGGCGGCGTAGAAGGTCAGCACGCCCACCACGCGCCCCTTGTGCAACATCGGCGCACACAGGAGCGAGCCGGCGGCCAGCGGCAGGTGCTTGCCACGCAGCTCCGCCACGTTGGACGGCGGGTCGGCGAGGTCGCTGACCAGCACGGGCGCGCCCGTCTCGGCCACCAGCCCCACCACGCCCTCGCCGACGGCGAACGAGGCCGACATGACGTCGGGTCGATCGAGCGCGCCGGCGGCGTGGCCCACCTGCAGCACAGGCTCGCCGTGCTCGTTCTCGCGCACCAGCCAGACCGCGAAGTCGGAGCGGCCGAGGTTGTCGGCCACCAGGCGGGCGAGGCGCTCCACCAGCGCGCCCTTGTCGAGCGTGGAGCCCAAGCGGTGCGCCGCCTCCATCAGCAGGCTCTGGCCCTGCACGCGCCGCTGCAACGCGGTGTTGGAGAGCTGCAGGCGCTCGGCGGCGTCCTCGAGCTGCTTCTTCATCGCCACCTGCGCCTGCGCCGACTTGAGCGCGCCCTCGCGCTCGATCTCGCTGGCCTTCAGGTTGGTGATGGCCCGCAGCATCTGGTTGAAGGCCATCGACAGGTCGCCGAGCTCGTCGTTGCCCTCGACGCGCGCGCGCGCCAGGAAGTCGCCTTGCTCGGCGCGGCGCATGAGGCGCGCCAGCCGTGCCACCGGGCGGGCCACCATGCGGTTGGTGGCGAAAAACACCAGCACCGCGAGCGCGCCGAACGCCACCGCCAGCGAGCCCGCGTACAGCAAGTGGAAGCGCGTGAAGGCCGACTGCGCCACCGTGCGCGCCACCGCCACTTGCACCACGCCCACGGGGTCGCGCTGCCCATCGTGACACTGGTGGCACGCCTGGGTGAAGGGCATGGCGTAGCTCACCACCAGCTCCTCGTCGCCAACGGCGGCGTCGCGCATGCGCCGCGGCACCGCGCGCTGCGCGCCCACGCGACCGGGCCGCGTGGAGCGCTGCACGCGACCCTCGTGATCGAGCACGTCGATCCACTCGACGCCCTCGGCATGGGTGAGCTGGGCCAGCACCTCTTCGGCGCGGTGCGCGCGCTCCGGCGCCGGCGGCGACGCCTCGTCGTCAACGGGCTCGTCGTCGTGGGCGCGGGGCGGGGCCACCTGGTAGGTAGCGGCCACGGCCTCGGCCAGCAGCCCCACTTGATCCGACGCGACGCGCGCGACGGTGGAGCGCTCCACCGGTTCGAGGAGCAGGAGCGCGAGCGCGCCGAGCGCGATGGCGGCGCCGGCGCACACCAGCGCCAGCCGCGTGCCGATGCGGCGACGCACACGCTGTACCGGCTCGTCCACCGCGGGCTTGCTCTCACTCATCGCCGACCGCCGCTCCTCGCGACGTAGTCTAGTCTCTCCTCGCAAGCTCTGCGTCGATCGCTGCCGCCAGCGCGGCCTCGGACGGGTTGCCCTGGTGCGGCCGACCGTTGATGAAGAAGCTCGGCGTGCCCTCGATGCCAAGGTCGGTCGCCTCCTTCAGGTCGGCCTCTACCTCGGCCGCGGTCTCACCGTTGGCGATGCAGCTCTCGAGCTTGGCCGTGTCCAGCCCCAGGTCTTTGCCGAACGCCAGCACGCTCTCGACGTCGAGCTTGTCCTGCGCGCCGTACAGCTTGTCGTGCATCTCCCAGAACTTGCCCTGCCGCCCCGCGCACTGCGCCGCCTGGGCAGCGCGATCGGCGTCGGGGTGAATGCTGCGCAGCGGGAAGTTGCGGTACGCGAACTCCACACGATCGCCGTAGCGCTTGGCGAGCGCGCGCATGGCATCGGCCGCGCGGCTGCAATAGGGACACTGGTAGTCGGCGAACTCGACCACCCGCACCTTGGCTCCCGCCGTGCCTTTGCGCCCCGTCCATGCCGGCACCTCGATGGTGCGGGGCGGCGAGCGCACATCGGGAAGCGAGCGCTCGACCTTGGCGGCGGCCTGCAGCTCGCCGAACAGCGCGCGCGCACTCGTCTGTGCCCGCTCCTGTTGCATCATCATCACCAGGCGGTCTTTGACCTCGACCAGCGGCGGCGCGTCGGGCGGCTTGATGGAGTCGTAGAAGGCCTGCAGCTCGGCCTCGGTCGGTGGCGTCGCGCGCTTGCCGAGCTCGGCGTTCACCCACTGATCGGGCGACACACCGGCCTTGCCGGCGGCCTTCTCCACGAGCTTCTCGACCACCAGCCCCTCGAAGGCGCGGCTGCGGGTCTCGGCGACGGCGTCGCAGTACTGCCACAGCGCCTTCTCCTCGGCGCGGCGCAGGTCGTCGCCGAGGTCCGCGAGCTTGACCGGCGCGCCATCGAGCGATCCCACTACCGTGTCGGGGGGCAGCGCCAGCGACGCCTCGGCGCACGAGCCCGCGGCGCGAGCCGTCCCCTTCTCCACGGGCTTGCCCTCGGTGGTGGAGCACGCGGTGACAACGGTGACGACGGCAACGGCGGCGGCGAGCGAGACGGGCAGCGGAGTTCTCATACCAGGGACCCTAGCAGTAGCGTGAAATCCGGCAATCACACGCGGGCCAACGCATCGATCGGCGACCATCTGCCTCCCACCGAGGCCGCCGACCCTCAGGTGGGCAGTACGCGCGCCGAGCCGTAGCCCTTGCGCTCGAGCGCCAGCACGATCTCCTGCACGTGCTCGTGGCCGCGGGTCTCCACCACCACCTGCACCACCACCGTGCCGAAGGTGCCGCGCGCGAAGGCGCGCTCGTGCTGCACCTCCACGATGTTGCCGCGCTGGCGGGCGACCTCGCCGAGCATCTCGGCCAGTCCGCCGGGGCGATCGGGGATGGTGACCTCGAGGCGCCCGAGCCGACCTGACTCCACCAGGCCGCGCTCGATGATGCGCGACAGCACGCTGACGTCGATGTTGCCACCGCACACCAGCGCCACCACGCGCTTGCCCGCGATGTCGCTCACCTTGCCGGCCAAGAGCGCGGCCACGGCGGCCGCGCCGGCGCCTTCGGCGACGGTCTTCTGCTGTTCGAGCAAGTGCAGGATGGCGCGCGCGACGTCTTCGTCTTCCACCAAGGCGATGTCATCGACGTACTGCTTGACCAGGGGCACACAGCGCTCGCCGGCACGGCGCAGGGCGATGCCCTCTGCCAGCGTGCGCGTGGGCGGCAGCTTCACGGGGTGACCGGCCTCGAGCGCTGCCTTCATCGACGGCAACGACGCCACTTGCACGCCCACCACGCGCGCGTGTGGTACGCGGGTCTTGAGCGCCAGCGCGGTGCCCGCGATGAGCCCGCCGCCGCCCACGGGAACCACCAGCACCTCGACGTCGGGCACCTGCTCCGCGATCTCGAGCCCCACGGTGCCCTGCCCGGCGATGATGGCGTCGTCGTCGTAGGCGTGCACGTAGATGGCGCCACGCTCGCGCTCGATGCGCTGTGCCTCGTCGAAGGCGTCGTCGTAGTTCTCGCCCGCCAGCACCACGGCAGCGCCGAGGGCCTGGGTGCGCGACACCTTGATGAGCGGCGTGCCCACCGGCATCACGATGGTGGCGGCGATACCCAGGCGCTGCGCGTGGAAGGCCACGCCTTGCGCGTGGTTGCCCGCCGACGCGCACACCACGCCGCGCTTGCCCTCGGCAGCGTCGAGGAGCACGAGCTTGTTGCCGGCGCCGCGTACCTTGAAGGAGCCGGTCACCTGCAGGTTCTCGAGCTTGAGCGTGACCCGCGCGCCGGTGTGCGCCGACAGCGCCTCGGCAACGTCGCAAGGGGTCGTGCGCACGGAGGTGCCGAGGCGCTCGCGCGCGGCCTGGATGTCGGCAAACGCGACCATGCGCGTGCCATGGCACAACGGTGCCGGCGCGCAACGCACGGCCCACCGCCCTTTCCATCGCGGCCCGTCCGCGCTACCGCGCCCCATGGTCGCCGCGCTCGCCGCCGTGGTCACCGTCGCGTCGCTGGTCGTGCTTGCGGCGGCGTTGGCGGCGGCGTTGCACCGCGTGCTTCGTCCCACCGAGATGAGCGCGCGCTCAGCCACCGCGCTGCGCGCCCTCGAGCCGAGCGGTGGACGGCAGCGCTTCCCCGCGCGCACCTTCGAGGTGGTGGCGCTCGCCACCACGGCGGCCGCGGTGCTGTCCGTGCTGTTCTGCGTCGCCGCGGCGCCGAGCGGCGGTCAGACACTCGGCGCCACTGCCGCGGGCGCGCTCCTGGTCGCGGCCTGGTGGGCCTGGCGCCGAGGCGCTCTGCGCACCGTCGAGGCGGAAGCTTTGCCGCCCGCCTCGACGACTGACAGCAAGGGAGCGCCGCGTGGCTGAGTCGGCGCTCGCGGCCTTGTTGGCACCGCTGGCGCGCTGGGCGCGCCGACGCAGCCGCGTGGGGCTGGCGGTGGTGGGCGCCCTGCCCGGCCTCGACACGGCGCCGTGGGCAGATCCGCGCGCGCTCCCCATCGGCCAGCCCACCGACGCCACCGCGCCGCGCCAGGCGGACCTCCTGGTGGTGGTGGGGCGCATCAGCCACAAGTTGTCGCCCTTCCTGGTCCGGACCCACGCCGCCATGGCGCAGCCCTCGTCGGTGCTCGTGATCGACCTCGAGCCGGCGCGCACGGTGGCGGCCCTCTACCCCACGGTCGCCGACGTGTCGCAGATCCTGC
>JADZDP010000115.1 GCA_020850995.1 Deltaproteobacteria bacterium | reverse complement strand
GAAGCCGTCGATGGGCGCCGCCATGCCCGCGAGCTGACCCTTCGACAGGAGCTTGGCGAGCGCGCTGTAGGGCGCGTAGCAGGCGAAGTAGCCGAACGCGAACCACCAGATGGACAGCCCGCGCATGTCGCGATGGTAGGCGGGCCGTCGCGCGCCGGCCAGGCCGCGCCCCCGCTCGGCCGCCACCCCCCCCCCCCCGATTGACACGGGCAGTGGGGCGGGTGACTGGTGTGTCATGGAAAAAACGAACGTTTCCTTTTTCGTGATCTCGTTCGTGCTCCTGACCGTGGCGGGTGCCTGCGCGCCGCCCGTGGCCACCGCGGCCTTTCCCGCCGCCAACGACACGCCGACCTGGGGCCAGGCGCCCTTCCCCTCGGACCTGTTCGTGCTCGAGGGCCGCATCGGGCCCATCGCCGGCATCGACGCGCTCGCGCCCCTCGCCGTGGACGTGCTCGGCGCGCAGCTGGCAACGCTCGACGGCTTCGGCTTGCGCCCGGTCATCGAGCTGCCCATCGCTGGCCCCGTGGACGTCGAGAGCATCCCCGCGCGCACCAGCGACGCCACAGCGGCCGTGTTCGTCATCGACGTCGACGAGGCCTCGCCTGGCTATGGCAGCGTGGTGCCCTACGATTGGCGCTGGGACGCAGAGGGCGCGCGCGTCCGCGGTGCCATCGCGCGCGGCCAGGTGCTGCGCGAGCGCACGCGCTATGCGGCCGTGCTCACCGAGGGCGTGCGTGGCGAGGGCGGGCGCTTGGGGCCCGCGCCCGGCTTCGTGGCGCTCCGAGAGGCCGCGCCCGACGCGCTGCCTGCGCACCTCGCGAGCACGCGGGCGGCCGTGGACGCGGTCGCGCGCTTGAGCGGTCGCAGCGACGTGGTGTCGTTGGCGACCTTCGTGACCCAGGACGCGCGCGGCCCGGTGCACGCCGCGCGCGCGGCGCTCGATGCGCTGCCCGCGCCGGGCATCAGCTTCCCCGACGCCGCGCTCGTCTTCGCGGGCGACGAGCGCCTGAGCGCCCTGCTCGGCACGGCACCACGCGACGAGCAGGGCCGCGCGCGTCTCGGTTGGGGCCAGCCTGCGGGCATGGCGCACGACGGCGTCGCGGCGCTCGGCACCGGCGTGCTCACCGGCGTCACCTTTCGTCGCCAGGAGCTCTTTGGCCGCGCCGCCGACAGGCCCGACTCGGGCACTTGGGTGGTGGGCGCCGACGGCGTGCCCGTGGTGCAGGGGCCGGCGTCCTTCCCCATCAGCGTCGCCGTACCCTCGGGCGACATGCCCGCGAGTGGCTGGCCCGTGGCGATCTTCGGCCATGGCTTGGGCGCAGGTCGCCACCAGATGCTCGCCTTCATCGAGACCTTCGCGCGCGCGGGCTACCTCACCGTGGCCATCGACGCCGACGGCTTTGGCAGCCGTTACGTCGACAAGGACGAGCGCAACGACGTGGCGCGCCTGCTCGGTGAGGGCTACGGCGGCAGCCACGTGGGGCCCGACGGCTTCGGCGACGTCGACGGGCCCGTGACCTCGTACGGGCTGTTCCACGACTTCGTCAACATCCTCGCCATGCGCGATCAGATGCGTCAGAGCGTCATCGACCTCGCGCAGGTGGTGCGCGCGCTGCGCGACCCGGCGCTCGATCTCGCGCCCTTGGTGCCCGGCGCGCGCGTCGACGGCGCGCGCATCGTGTACCTGGGCGAGAGCTACGGCGGCGTGCTGGGCGCCACCTTCGCCGCCGTCGAGCCCGCCGTGACCTTGTTCGTGCTCGACGTGCCCGGCGGCGGCATCCTCGACTACGCGGCGGCCAACGCACCCGAGCTGCGCCCCTTCCTCGAGCTGTTCCTGCCCTCGGCCTACGGGTCCATCGAGCCCCTCGATCGCTTCAGCACGCTCTTGTCGCTCGGCAGCGCGCTGCTCGACGGGGCCGACCCGATCTCGTTCGCGCCCCATGTGCTGCACGACCGCGCGCGCGTTGGTGGCGCCGAGTTGCCGCCGCGCCACGTGCTGATCCTCGAGGCCATCAACGACGAGATCATGGCCAACGGCGCCACCAACGCGCTGGCCCTCGCCATGGGCATGCCGGTCCTCGGCCCCTCGTACGACGGCGACCAGCGCTTCGCCGTGGTGGAGGGCAGCGCCGCCGCCAACCTCGAGGGGCAGACAGCGGTGATGATCCAGCAATCGCCCGCCTGCCACGGCACCAACTGGACGCGCGAGCTCGGCGAGCGCGAGTGGGGCCTGTTCGGCGAGGACGACGTCGAGCACCTCGCGCTCGAGAGGCCGGTGATCATCAACAACCCCATTCGGGAAACGCACGAGCTCGTGGTGGGTGTCTTGCGCGATCACGCCGAGGGCCGCGCCCCCGTCGTGACCCACCCAGCGCCGCCGCGCCAGGACTTCGACGACGATGGCGTGCTCGACGGCGACGACGCAACCCCGTGGGGGCAGCCCTGAGGGAACGACGCTCGACGGTCGCAGGATCGAGCGGAGGCGAGGGCGGCGTTGCTTCGGCGCCGGTCCCTGCTCGTGGTCCACCAAGGTCCGCGCGCGATGACAGCGGTTCCAGCATTCGTTGATCGGCGGATCGCGAAGGGGCTTGCCACGAGGGCACGGAGCAGCGGAGGCGCGTGCCTGTCGGCACGTGCCGAGCGCGCGCCGCAGCCATCGGGGCAAGGACCGAGCGAGGAACGAATCAACGAGTGCGGGAACCGCTGTCGGAGCGACGATCGCGCCTGCGCGCCGCAGCGGCGCCGACGGCGTCGAAGCCGTACTTGGCGCGGATGCCGTCGACGCTGCGGTGGAGTCGTTCGTGCGTGGTCAGCTCGAGCTCGAGCTGCGCACCGGGCTCGTGCAGGTTGCTCAGCTGGATCCCCACCAAGCGCACCGCCGTCGACCGTGTGCGGGCCTTGCGATAGAGCGCGAGCACGATGGGAAGCACGTCGAGCTCTGAGCTGGTCGCCGCGAAGCTGCGGCTCCTGGTCAGGGTCTCGAAGTCCGCGTAGCGCAGCTTCAGGGTCACGGTGCGCGCCTTCACGCCGCGCTTGCGCGCGCGCCAACACACGCGCTCGACCAGCGCGCACAGCCGCGCCTCGACGTCACGCGGATCGCGCACGTCCTCGGCGAAGGTGCGCTCGTTGGAGATGCTGCCCAGCGTTTCCCCCTCGGGGTCGTGTTCGCGAAACGCGGGCCGCTCGCGGCCGAGCAGCACCGCGCTCGCGTCGGTCGCGCCGCGCGCGCGCAGCACCAGGTCGCCAGCGCGCACACCGAAGATGGGCTCGAGCTCGTCGACCCGGCAGGCAGCGAGCCGCCCGAGCGTCGCGATCCCCATCGCTTGCAGCCGCTCCTCGCCGACGGGGCCGATGCCCGGCAGCTTGCGCACCGGCAGTGGCGCGAGGAACGCGGCCTCGTCGCCGGCGCGCACCAAGCGCACCCCCGCGGGCTTCGCGACCCCCGATGCGACCTTGGCGATGGTCTTGCTCGACCCGATGCCGACGCTGGCCGGCAGCCCGAGCTCGCGCAGGATGCGCGCGGTCATCTCGCGACACACGCGCTCGATGGTGGCATCGTCGTCGACGTCGCCGGCGCGGCGGTACAGCTCCTCGCAGCCTTGGAAGCCGAGGTACATCTCGTCGATGCTCGCGACGCGGCTCTCGGGCGTGAAGTCCTGCGCGATGAGCCGGACCTTGTGCGCGTAGTCGGAGTACACGCCGTGCGACGGCGGCATGAACACGGTGTCCTTGGGCGCGAGGCGGTCGGCCTCGCGCAACGAGATGCCCGAACGCACGCCGAAGGGCCGCACCTCGTAGCTCGCCGCCGTGACGACGCCGCGCCCGCCGCGCGCCCCACCAACGACCACCGGTCGCCCGGCCAGCTCCGGATGCAGGATGCGCTCGACGGACACGAAGAAGGTGTCGAGGTCGAGGCAGGCGATGCGCGCCGGCCGCAGCTCGTCCGACATCGCGGGCCTCCCCGCCGCTGGGCAGCGGCTGAACCGATGTTCAGTATAGGTGCATGCCAGGAACGCTGCAACGTCGCTGGCCGCGCCGACGAGGTGGAAACGGCCCGCGCCGCAAGCGCCGGTCAGCGCCGCGACCACCACAACCCGTTGTTGCCGGAACACGGAGCGGGAGGGATTCGAACCCTCGATACGGTTGCCCGTACGTCAGATTTCAAGTCTGATGCCTTCAACCACTCGGCCACCGCTCCGCGGATGGTTGTAGCAGAACGCGACGGCGAGCGGAGACGGCTACGCCGGCGGAGCGAGCGGCAAGCCGCCACACATCGCGGCGCACGGGATGGGAGGAGGCCAGGTGCCGCAGCAGAAGGGCGGCGAGGGATCCTGGCATTGCAGCCGGTTCGCCCCGCCACGTGGCCCGAGGCCAGGTCCGGCGCCGCAGGTCGAAGCGGGGACCTTGTTGTCCCCGATTCGACTCAACACGGAAGTCTGATGCCTTCAACCACTCGGCCACCGCTCCGTGGATGGTTGTCGCAGAACGCGCGTGGGGTAGCGTCTCACCCGCCATGGCACGACAGGCGCTCGCGGCGCTCGGCACCTCGATCTTCTCGGAGATGACCCGGCTCGCCACCGAGCGCGGCGCCGTCAACCTGTCGCAGGGCTTCCCCGACTTCGACGGGCCACGCGAGATCGTCGGCGCCGCGGTGGCGGCGCTGCGCGGCGGCCAGAACCAATACGGCCGCTCTATGGGCTTGCCGGCGCTGGTCGAGCAGATCGCGTTGCACCAGCAGCGCTGTTGGGGTTTGTCGTTCGACGCCATGAGCGAGGTGTGCGCCTTCGCCGGCGCCACCGAGGGTATCGCGGCCGCCATGCTCGGGCTGCTCGAGGCGGGCGACGAGGTGGTGCTGTTCGAGCCCTTCTACGACGGCTACCCCGCCACGGTGGCCATGGCCGGCGCCACGGCGCGCGTGGTCACGCTGCGCGCGCCGCACTTCCGCGTTGACGAGGCCGCGCTCCGCGCCGCGCTCACGGAGCGCACGCGCATGATGGTGGTGAACTCGCCGCACAACCCGAGCGGCCGCGTGTTCACCGTCGAGGAGCTCGATGTCATCGCGCGCGTGTGCGTGGAGCGCGACCTGATGGCCTTGTCCGACGAGGTGTACGAGCACCTGGTGTTCGCCGGCGCGCGCCACGTGCCGCTGGCCTCGCGCCCCGGCATGCGCGAGCGCACCGTGACCTTGTCGTCGACGGGCAAGACCTTCTCGTTCACCGGCTGGAAGGTGGGCTGGGCGACGGGGCCCGCGCCGCTCATCGCGTGCGTGCAGCGCGCGCACCAGTTCCTCACCTTCTGCGCGGCCACGCCCTTGCACGCGGCCATGGCCACAGCGCTCGAGCACATGGGCGCGAGCTACTTCGACGGGCTGCTCGCGCAGTACACGGCGCGCCGCGACTTCCTGGTGTCGACGCTGCGCGAGGTCGGCTTTTCGCCCTACGTCCCCGAGGGGACCTACTTCGTGCTGTGCGACCTCCGCGGGCTCAGCGACGAGGACGACGTGAGCTTCGCGCGTCGGCTCATCGACGAGGCGGGCGTGGCCGCCATCCCGCCGAGCGTGTTCTACGCGGATGCGAGGGACGAGGGGCGCCGTCTCTTGCGCTTCGCGTTCTGCAAGCGCGAGCAAACGCTCGACGAGGCTGCGCGTCGCTTGCGCGCCTGGCAGCGCCGGCGCCCCGCGGAGCGGCGCCCATGACGCCCGACGCGCTGCGCGCGCTCCTGCAAGCCGTCGTCGACGGCACCGTGAGCGTGGAGGACGCGCTGCGCCGCGTGACGCACGCGCCCTACCAGGAGCTTGGCTTCGCCAAGGTCGACACCCATCGCGCGCTGGTGCAGGGCGCCGCCGAGGTCATCTACGGCGAGGGCAAGCGTGCCGACGAGGTGGCGCGTATCGCGCAGGCGTTGCTCGAGCGCGGGCAGAACGTGGTGGTCACGCGCGCCGACGCCGCCACCGCGGCCGCGCTCTGCGCGCTCGCGCCCGACGCGCGCTACGTCGAGCGCGGCCGCGTGCTCAGCGTCGTGCGCACGGCGCCGCCTCGCCTCGGCAGCGCTGCACTCGTGTGCGCGGGCACCAGCGACCTGCCGGTGCTCGAGGAGTGCGCCGCGGTGTGTGGCGCCTGGGGCATCGAGGTCGAGCGCTTCGTCGACGTGGGCGTGGCGGGGTTGCACCGGCTGCTGGCGGTGCGCGAGGCCATCGACGCTCGTGACGTCGTCATCGTGGTGGCGGGCATGGAGGGCGCGCTACCCTCCGTGGTGGGCGGCCTCACCAAGAAGCCCGTCATCGCCGTGCCCACCTCAGTGGGCTACGGCACCAACCTGGGCGGGCTGACGACGTTGTTCGCCATGCTGAGCGGGTGCTCGAGCGGCGTGGTGGTGGTCAACGTCGACAACGGCTTCGGCGCGGCGGCGGCGGCGCGGCGCATGTTGGCGCGCTGACATCGAGCACCTTCAGTGCGGCCCGCACTTGGGCATGGGCAGCCCGTCGAACGGGCGTGCGCCAAACCATCTTCTTCTTTTCGCGATTCTGTCGCACAGCTGCACCGACAGGGCTCGCGCATGAGCCCGAGGGGGAAAACATGGCACGTACCTGGATCGCGCTCACCATCGTCACCGCTGTCATCGCCACTTCTGCCCGCGCCGACGACAAGAAGCCCGTCGATGCCAAGGGTGCTCCCGTCACGCCGGTGCCGCCTCCCGCGGTCGCCGCGCAGCTGTCGGCGCTGGAGGGGAATTGGAGGTGCGTCGGCAAGGAGCACGCGTCCGCCATGGGGCCCGAGCGCGCATTCAAGGCAACCATCGTGTCCAAGATCGAGCTTGGCGGCTTTTGGCTCACCTTCCGGCTCGCCGAGGAGACGTCGTCGGCGCGACCGGCGGCATACAACAACCTCGCCATCATGGGCAGCGACGGCAAGGACGGACTGCGACGCAGCGGCGTCGACAGCATGGGGGCGAGCCTGCAGGGAACGTCGAAGGGGTGGTCCGGCGACAAGTTAGTCTGGGACGGCGAGCTTGCCATAGGTCCCCAGAAGGTCGTGTTCCGCGAGACGCTGACGCGCAAGGGCGCCACCGAGTTGAGCTCGCTCGTCGAGGTGCAAGTGGCCCCTGGCAAGTGGGCCACCGCCAGCGAGGTGGCGTGCAAGAAATAGCGGTCCGCGCTAACGCTCAGCCGCCGGAACCGTCAGTGCGGCCCGCACTTGGGCATGGGCAGCCCGTCGAGCAAGAGCGAGGCGAGCGCCTCGTTGGCGCAGCGCAGGCGCCGCAGCACGCTCGGCTCGGCCAGCGCGCGCTGGCGGGCCGCGAGGTCTTGCAGCAAGCACGAGCACGCGACGTCGGCGAGCACGCAGGGCTCGTGCAAACAGAGCGGCAGCTCGCCGAGCGCGTAGCCCGCCTCGGGGCAGTGCTGCAGAAGTCGCGCGTAGCAGGCGCGCAGCGCGTGCAGCTCGTCATCGACGCGCTCGTGGTCGTCGGCCACCAGGCGCTCGGCGAGCGCGCGGTGATACAGCAAGCCCTCGCGCGGCAGCTCTTGTCGCAGGGCGGCGCGCGCCACGCCCTGGACGAGGACGTGGTAGCGGCCGTCGGCGAGGCGCTCGTGGTGCACCACGCGTCCCACGCACGCGACCGGCGCGAGCTCGGCGAAGGGCCCGCCGCAGCAGGTCGCGTCGCGCCAGACCACGCCGAGGTGCCCGTGGCCCTCGAGCACGTGCTCGGTGAGCTGGCGGTAGCGCTCCTCGAACACGTGCAAGGGCAACAGCGTGTGCGGGAAGAACACCGTGGACTGCAGCGGGAACAACGGCAGCGCCTGCAGCGCGCTCGCGAGGCGCTGGTCTGCGATCATGGCTCTTCCGCCCCGCGCATCCACCCCCTACTGTAGCGATGGTGAGCGGCTCGCACGAGCACGTGGACAAGAGCGAGGCAGGTGCCGGGATCAGGGCGGCGCGGCCCTTCGATGCGGCGGCCTTCGAGGGGGCGGTGCGCGCGCTGGTGGCAGCCTGCGGCGTCGACGATCCCCAGCACCTGGGCGCCACCCCCGAGCGCGTGCGCGCGCTCTGGGCCGATCGCCTGCTCGACGGCTACCGCCGGGATCCGGCGGCCGAGCTGGGCGAGGGCTTCGCCGACCCCCGCGCCGACGTCGTCGTGGTGCGCGGCATCGCCATCCATGGGGTCTGCCCGCACCACCTCCTGCCCTTCCGCGGCAAGGCCCACGTGGCGTATCTGCCGGGCGGGCGGCTGCACGGCTTCGGGCGCATCGCGCGCCTGGTCGACGCGCTGGCCCACCGCTTCACCTACCAGGAGTGGCTCACGCGCGACGTGGCCGACGCCCTCGTCACCCACGGTCAGGCGCAAGGCGCCGTCGTCGTCGTCGAGAGCGTGCAGCTGTGCTTGGTGTTGGGCGAAGATCGGCGCAGCGACGAGCGCGTGGTGACGCAGGCCTGCTCGGGCGTGTACCGCGATGACGCGCTTCGGCGCGCCGAGGTGCAGCGCCTGGTGCTCCCCGAGGGTGATCTGGATCGCGCTGGACGTTGACGATCCCATGACGCGGTGCGTAAGCTTGGGGACGTGTCGCGCACCGACGACGAGAACGACCCGCTGATTGGCCGTGTCATCGACGGGCGCTTCACCGTGCAAAGCGTGCTCGGGCGCGGCGGCATGGGCGTGGTGTATCGCGCCCACCAGGCGAGCCTCGAGCGCAGCGTGGCGCTCAAGGTGATGAGCGCCCCTGCGCACGACGACGAGAGCGGCGCGCGCGAGGCCGAGTTCCAGCGGCGCTTCTTTTTGGAGGCCGCCACCGTGGCGCGCCTCAAGCACCCGAACACCATCACCGTGTTCGACTACGGCAGCAGCGTCGTCGACGACCAGCGCCTGTTCTTCATCGCCATGGAGCTGCTCGATGGCGCACCGCTCTCGCGCTTGGTGGCGCAAGGGCGCCGCCTGCCGCCGCCGCGCGCCGTGCACATCGCCCTGCAGATCTGCCGCTCGCTGCGCGAGGCGCATCGCGCGGGCATCGTCCATCGCGACCTGAAGCCCGGCAACGTCATGGTGCTGCGCCCCGATCACGGTGATGACGACGACGAGGCCGAGGGTGACTTCGTCAAGGTGCTCGATTTCGGGCTCGCCAAGACCCGCACCTTCGACGGCGCCAAACCGGTGCCGGGCCTGACCAAGTCAGGCTCATTCATGGGCTCGCCGCGCTATTCGGCGCCGGAGCAAGTCGAGGGTCGCCCCATCGACGGACGCGCCGACATCTACTCGCTCGGCTGCGTGCTCTATCGCCTGCTCTCGGGCAAGACGCCGTTCGACGGCCAGACGCCCGTGGAGATCATGCTCAAGCACCTGCACGACGGCGTGCCGCCCCTCGCCGTCGACGAGGTGCCCGAGACGCTCGAACGGCTGGTGATGGACTGCCTGCAAAAGGAGCCGAGCGAGCGGCCGCAGACCATGGACGCTGTCATCCAGCGCCTCAAGCTCGCGCGCGCCGAGCTCGGCGGCGTCAGCGTGGTGGTGCTCTCCGACGAGCGCGCCTCGCTGCCGCCGCAGCTCCCCGCCAGCTCGCTGGTCGACGGCGCGCCCTTGGGTGAGCCGAGCTTCTCCGCCGACGAGCTGCCGCCACCTGCACAGCAGACCGTGCCCGCGCGACCAGCGCAGCTGCCAGCGCCGAGGTGGCCGACGCCGCCAAAGGAGCAGACCGCCCCTTCCACGGTGGCGCCCGGCGCCTTGCGCCTCGACGATCTGACGCCGTCGTCGCGGGTGGGCTCGCGCTTGTCCGTCATCGCGCGGCCGCCGCGTCGGCCCTGGGCCGCCATCGCGGCCGGCATCGCGCTCGGCCTGGTGTTGTGCGTCGGTATCATCGCGTGGCGCTTGGGCAGCCTCGACCCGCTCATCGTGCGCCTGTGGGCACACGAGGCCAGCACCAGCACCGTGCATGTGCCGCCCTCACCCACGGGGCCCTTCGCCGAGAAGGCGCGCGTGCGCATCAAGACCACGCCCGCCGGCGCCGACGTGCTCGAGATGCAGGGCGGCTTGCCGCGCTTGCTCGGCGTCACGCCGCTCACGCTGTCGTGGGACGTCGCTCAGGAGCCGCGCCGACGCGAGCTGGTGCTGCGCAAGCATGGCTACCGCGCCGTGCGCGCCACCCTCGATCCACCGGCGCCCCGCAGCGCGCCGAGCGAGCCCGTGTGGCTCGACGTGGAAGCGACGCTGCGGCTGGAGTGATGCGGTCGCACATGGGCATCCGCGACGCCACCGCCGCCGACGTGCCTCGCGTCATCGAGCTCTTGACGCAGATGACCATCGCCCCCGAGGCGCCGCGCGAACGCGACCCGCATGATCCCGCCTGCGTGCCCGCCTACGTGCGCGCGCTCGCCGACATCCAGGCCGACCCACGGCAGCGCGTGCTGGTGGTGGAGGAGGGCGGGCGCGTCGTCGCTACCGCAACCCTCATGGTGCTGCCGAACCTGTCGCACGGCGGCCGACCGGTGGCGCAGCTCGAGAGCGTGGTGGTCGACGAGCGCGAGCGCGGCCGTGGCGTGGGCGAGCGCTTGGTGCGCTACTGCGTCGACGAGGCGCGGCGCGTGGGGTGCTTCCGCATGCAGCTCACGTCGAACGCCACGCGCGAGGGGGCGCATCGCTTCTACCGCCGCTTGGGGTTCTCGGCGTCCCACGTGGGCTTCAAGCTGACGCTCGGGTGATGACCCAAGAAAAGAAACGAGCCCCGTCTCGCGACGGGGCTCGTTGGTGCCGTGAACGTCGTCGTTCGCGCGGCGGCGAAGGGCTCAGTTCGCCACGCAGGTGGGCAACGGCGGGCAGGGCGCGCGGATGCACATCACCTGCTCGAGCTCGCAGTGCTCGCCCTCGGCGCACTCGAACTGCCAGCAGCGATCGCGATCGAGCACGCGGTCGACGCCGAGCTCGGTGGTGGTGAGCCGCACGTCGCCCATGCAGGTGCTCTCGATGCCGAAGCTCTGGGCGAGCTGCTCGGGGATGGGCAGGCCCTCGGGATCCTGTACCGGGTAGAGCTGCACGGCGAAGCCCTGGTGCTCCCAGGTGCCGTGCATCTCGAAGAGGCGCACAGCCATTCGGCAGAAGGGCGCTACGTGGGCGCACAGCGGATCCCACACCTGCTGATAGGTGAAGGTGCCGTCAGCCAAGAGCTCCAGGCGCGACGAGATGCCGTAGGTGCCATCCTCGGCGCCGCCGATCCACGCGCCCACCACGTCGACGAAGCCCTCGGGCTTCTCCCAGACCATGGGATCGCACGCGCATGCGCCCTGGTAGTCGACGTTGATACCCGCGCCGCTGGCGGAGCAGGGGCTCCCATAGGTCTTGCCATCGCAGCCGCACACCTCGGGGCCGTACACGGCCATGCAGATCTCGGCGGGGCGCGCGCACTCGCCGCCGCGATCGTCGCTGCCGCACCCCTCCTCGATGGCGCAGTACAGGCCCTCGTCGCAGTCCTTGCTCACGCCGCGGGTGCCGCACAGCTCGCCGGGCTGTGCCGTGGGCGCGCAGTTGCCGTCGGGGCGCGCGCAGGTGACCGACCAGGTGAGCGACTGGGGCAGCGTGCTGCCCGCGGCCTCCACCACGTAGGTGCCGCCGTTCTTCGAGCGCAGGCGCGTCCACGCCCAGCCCCAGTTCCCGTCGACGCTGCCGAGGTAGGCGAGGCTGCCGTCGGCAAGCACGCGGTAGACCTTGAAGCCCACGGGCGTGTCCGACTCGTCGCTGTTCCACACATCGATCCAGACGCGCCCGCCGGGGCTCAGCTCGAAGGCGCCGTACTGCCAGAGCAGATCGTCGGTGAGCGTAAAGCTGCGCTCCTCGCCGAGGTAGATGCGCACCGAGTCGACGCCCACGGGCGCCGTGAAGGCGCCGGTGCCGTCGTTGTCGGCGAGCTCGAGCCCGTCGTCGCGGTTGACTTGGTTGCTGCAGCCGACGGCCGCCACTAGGGCGAGCGCGGCGAGCGCGGAGTGACGTGAACCTTGCATGGGACCCCTCCTGAAAAAGGAATGGGCCCCTCATCTCTCGTTCGACGCAGTGCGCAACAGGGGCCAAGGCGACCTGGGTCACACAAGGTGGGCGCATCTCGCACCAGCACCCGAAATCCTTGTTCTTCCTTCGTGAATCACGTGTCCTGCGTACGCCGTTCGTGGCGGCGAGCGACCGAGCTCACGACTCGCCGCACGCCCTCGCGCCCCACCCTACTCCTGCGTGGTGAGCACGAAGCGATCGAGCTCGTAGCCGTGCACGCTCTCGAGGCGCTCGAGGATGCCGTCTTGCACCTCGCTCGGCAGGCGCGGCTCGCGCGCCAGGATCCACAGGTAGTCGCGGCTCGGGTGCCCCACGACGGCATAGTCGTAGTCGGGGCCAAGCTCGAGCACCCAGTACGCTCCCCAGAAGGGCTGAAAGAAGCTGACCTCGAGCTTGGCCCGGTCGATGTCCACGGGCCGTGCCGTGCCGCGCGCCACGTCCTCGGGGCCGTCGAGGCCGCCCTTGAAGCAGCGGTTGAGCACCTCGACGTTGCCGTCGTCCTTGAGCGTGTACGTGGCCGTGGTGCCGGTGCAGCCCTCCTGAAAGGACTGCGGGAAGTTGCCGATCTCGTACCAGGTGCCGAGGTAGCGCTCGAGCTCGAAGCCCTGCACGGTGCTCGGTTCTTCGAGGCCCAAGCGCTCCGTGGTGCTGGTGGCGCACGACGCGGCCAGGGCAAGGGGGAGCAGGCTCGGGACCAGCAGGGTGATGGCGCGCATGACGTCGACCTCCAGCCCTTTGATGCCGAGCGGGGCGGGTGGTGGCACAGCGATGAAGGAAGGTAGCGGCGCACCCGCGGCGCCACCGAAGTCCGACGCGCCCGCCATGGCCACCCACGAACGCTCAGCCGCTCACAAGAGCAAGCTCCGGTACTTGGGCAGGTTCTCGAGCACCGTGCCCACGCCGTCGACCACCGCGTTCAGCGGGTTCTCCGCCACGAACACCGGCAGCTGGCACTCCTCGGAGAGCAGCACATCGAGGTTCTTGATCATGGCGCCGCCGCCGCACAGCACGATGCCGCGGTCGATGATGTCGGCGGAGAGCTCGGGCGGCGTCTTCTCGAGCGTGGCCTTCACGGCCGCCACGATCTGCCGGATGCAGTCGCTGAGCGCTTCGCGGATCTCGATGGAGGTGAGCGTGATCTGCCGCGGCACGCCGGTGATGAGATCGCGGCCCTTGACGTCGATGTCGAGCTCGTCGTCGAGCGGGTGCGCCGAGCCGATCTTCATCTTGATGAGCTCGGCGGTGCGCTCACCGATCAGGATGTTGTGGCGCTTGCGCACGAAGTTGACGATGGAATCATCGAGCTTGTCGCCGGCAACACGCAGGGTCTGCGACGACACCAGGCCGCCGAGCGAGATGACCGCTACGTCGGTGGTGCCGCCGCCGATGTCGATGATCATGCTGCCGCGCGCGTCTTGCACGGGCAGCCCCGCGCCTACGGCGGCGGCCATGGGCTGCTCGATCAGGTGCACCTCGCGCACGCCGGCGCCAAGCGCGGCCTCGCGTACGGCCTTCTGCTCGATGCTGGTGATGCCCGCCGGCACCGAGATGATCAGGCGGCTTCTCGCGAAGTACTTCTTCTCGTTCGCCTTCTCGATGAAGGACTTGATCATCGCCTCGGTGACGGTGAAGTCGGCGATGACGCCGTCGCGCATGGGCCGAATGGCGGTGATGTTGCCCGGCGTCTTGCCGAGCATCTCCTTGGCGTCGCGCCCCACGGCGAGCACCTTGGTCTGGTTGCCGTTCCTCGAGATGGCCACCACCGACGGTTCGTTCAGCACCACGCCCTTGCCGCGCACGTGCACCAGCGTGTTCGCGGTGCCGAGGTCGATGGCGAGGTCGGTAGAGAACAGGGTGGAGAGCTTCTCGAACACGTCGCGAATTCCCGTGTGCCGCAGCGCGGCACGGGGACAGTTTCACGTTTTTGCGTCGCTTGTCACGCGCCAGGTTGCGGCGGTGGCCGGGGCTCGTCACCCGTCGCGATTGAAGCGCGCCTCGACGACATCGCTGCTGCCTTCGGTGGGGGGCGTGCTCTGCCCGGGCGCCGCCGCTGGGGTCAGGGTCACAGCGCGCACACGCGCGGCGCCGTCGGCCGGCCGCGGGCGCTGACTCTCGGCGCGCGGGGGGGTGGTGGGGGCCGGCGCCACGCGTGGCACCCACACCCACGTGCTCGACGTGGGAGCGAAGCCGCCGAGGAGCTCGCTCGCGCGCCCGGCGTAGGGCTCGCCGAAGGCGCGCGCGGCCTCGAGCGCGCTCCTGGCCTCGGGCGTGTCGTGACGACGCAGCGCCTCCAGGCACAAGAGCGCCAGCGTCTGCTCGCCGCGCCGAAAGGCAGCCATCAGGCGCGCCACCGCACCGCTCATGCCTGGCGGCAGGTGCGTGCGCGTGAACGACGCTGCCACCACGCGCACCTCGGGGTGATCGTCCTCGAGGCGGCCGAGCACGTCGTCGACCAGCACGATGGGCGGCGGATCGTCCTCGAGGTAGAGCCCCTCGAGCAGCGCGATGGCGGCCTTGCGCGTGCTGGCGGTGGCGCCGTGCACCTCCACGCGCACGCGGTGGCGCACGCGCACGCGCAAGGGCGGCGGCGCGATGGTGACCCGCGAGAGCGCGATGAGGATGGCCTCGCGCACCGCGGGCCGCGGCGAGCGCCGCTCGAGAGCGGCGATGAGCGGGCGCACCAGCTCCACGTCGTCCTCGCGGGCACCCTCCGCCAGGGCCACGGCGGCGCTCTCGACGACGAAGGGATCATCCTCGAGGATGGCCAGCACCACCGCGCGCATGCCGGCGCGGTCGGCCAGGCGGCCCAGGCAAAGAAGGGCGGCGGCGCGCACGAAGCGATCGGGGTCCCGCGCCAGCGGCACGATAGAGGCGGCGATGCCGTCCTCCATGCCCGTGAGGCAGTTGGCGAGGGAGCGCAGCGCCACGGCGCGCAGCTCGCGCTCGTCGTCGGTGGCGGCGGGCGCGGTGGCGGCGATGAGCAGGGGCACCGCGGCCTCGGCGGCTTGCAGCCGCCCGAGCGCCTGCGCGGCGCCGATGCGCGCGCGCGGCTGCGGCTGGTTGAGCTTGTCGACGAGGAAAGGCACGGCGCCTTTGCCGGCACCCACCAACGCGGCCACGGCGGCGTCGCGCACGGCGCGGCGCGCGTCGCCGAGGTCGTCGAGCCAGGGCTTGAGGGCGCCGCCGTCGGCGTTGGCCTGCGCTACGAGCGCGGCGAAGTCGACCGCGCCGCTCTCGGCGGCGGCCAGCGCCTCGGTCTCGGCCAGCTTGGCGAGCACTGCCTCGGCCTTGTCGCGCACCCAGGGATCGGCGTCGCGCGCCAACGCCTGCACGCGGGCCTTGCTGCGCAGGTCGGAGAGCGCGCCGAAGGCCTGCGCGGCGAAGGCGCGCGTGGTGCGCTCGGCGTCTGCGGCCAGCGCCTCCACGGCGGCGCGCGCGCGATCGTCGAAGGCGTCTTGGCCCTCGAGCAGCTCGGCCAAGGCGCGCGCCACAAAGGGGCGCTCGACGGGGCTGAGGTCGCGCGCCTCGATGCGCGCGTACAGGGCGGGCAGCGCGTCGCGCGCGCGCAGCGCGCCGAGGATCAGCGCGGCGCGCGCCACCGGCGAGGCGGTCGGCGCGACGACCCCGATGGCCTCGATGAGGTGGGGCAGGGCGGCCTGCCCCGCGGCCAGCAAGGTGGCTTCCGCCTGATCACGCGCCGCACGATCGTGGCTGCCGAGGGCGCGCGCGGCGTGACGCAGCGCCGCGTCTGCTGGCGCATCCAAGGGGGGCTCGCCGGACATTGGCGAACTCTGGTATTGGCCGCCCCGGGGCGCAAGGCGGCCCCGGACCGTGGCACAACGCCAACCCCCGATCAGGCTTGCGTTTCGTTGCTGAAGTGAGTAAACACTAACCATG
>JADZDP010000114.1 GCA_020850995.1 Deltaproteobacteria bacterium | reverse complement strand
CTGCGACCGCCCTCACACCCGTCACCACCCGCCCTTTCCCCGCCCGGCCCCAGCCGGGTCCATTGGGGCGAACGGAGGACACACACCATGTTGAAGAAGCTTGCCATCGCCCTTCCCCTCATCCTCGCCGCCACCGCCTGTGGTCGCGCGCAGATGTTCACCAGCGCGGTCCCCACCAAGGACCAGATCCGCATGAACGTCCCGGCCAACAACCAGGCGCTGGCCGCCGGTGACCAGTCGGAGCTGTACCTCGCCACCCTCGGCATCTCGACGTCGGTGAACGGCGGCGTGCTGTGGGTGTTCGACGTCATCGACGCCATCATCCACACGCCGCCTACCACCCTCGACGAGGACCAGGCCGTGTGGGGCCCGAGCGAGCCCCGCGGCCTCGAGCGCCTCGCCTACCGCTTCACGGTCAACCGCGTCGAAGAGGGCCACTTCACCTACAAGCTCGAGGCGCGCCTGAAGGAGAACACCGAGGAGAGCGACTTCGTCATCGTGTTCGACGGCGAGGCCTTCCCTGGTGAGGACGACCGCGGCACCGGCACCCTCAACTGGCACCTCGGCTCGCGCCGCAACCTGGTGATCGCCGACTGCGATCTCATCGGCGAGATCCACGTCGAGTACGACACCACCACCGAGCCCCGCATGCTCGACGTCGTGTTCGAGGGCGTGGCCGACGAGTGCAATGGCGAGGAGCCGACGGACTCGCACTACATCTACACCGAGGCCGAGGACGCGTCCGGCAGCATGGACTTCGCCTTCCGCAAGAACATCCACGGCGTCGAGGAGAACAAGCCCCAGGAGGAGATCTTCGCGGTGCGTTCGCGCTGGCTCGCCACCGGTCAGGGTCGCTCGGACGTGCAGGTGAGCGAGGGTGAGGTCCCGGCCGACCTGGCGACACACATCCCCGGCACCAGCGCAGACTCCGTCGAGATCGTCGAGTGCTGGAGCGACGTGTTCGTGGTCGACTACACCGACACCAACCCCGACGAGCTCGAGCCCTACCTGAACCACGAGGAGAGCGGCGACGCGGCCCTGTGCGCCTTCACCGAGGCCGAGTACGCCAGCCTCTGATCCCCCTGGGAGGGTCTGTCGCCAGACCCTCCCCCGCAGCCGCCGAGGCCGGACGCGGGCCCCCCACCCAAGACGGCTCCCGCTGGTCGCTGATCATCGATCATTCGGGATGAGCCGCACGAAAACGGCACAGCAGGTCGATAACGGCGCGGCGCCCCAGGGGGCGCCGCGCTCCTTTTTGGCGCTGCAGCGCGGGCGCGTGGTGGCACGCAGCTTGATTGGTGGTGTCCAAGGAGGACCACCATGTCGAAGCCCGCGCAGATCCACCTCACTGATCGCCCCAAGGTCACCGAAGGGTGGCGCGCCGGCCGCCCCGTCGAGGACCCAGACAAGGTGAAGCGCTGGGGCTTCGTGTCGGCCAAGCCCTCCGAGTTCCTGGTGCACGTGCGCCGCGGGCGCGTGCTGTCGACGAGCGGCCAGGGCGCCACCTGCTTCAAGTGGCCCTGGGACTCGGTGGCCGTCATCCCCACCTCGCTGCAGCAGCTGCGCTTCAGGGCCGATCAGGTCACGCTCGAGAAGGTGGGTATCGAGGTCACGGGGCTGGCGGTCTATCGCATCGCCGATCCGCAGATCGCGTATCGCGTGCTCAACTTCTCTTTCCCCGAGCGCGCGCAAGAGAAGCTCGAGGAGACGCTGACATCGATGTTCGTGGGCGCCGCGCGTCGCCTCATCGCCAACCTCACGCTCGACGACTGCTTGCAGAAGCGGAAGGTCGCCATCGCCGAGGAGCTCTTGCTCGAGGTCGCGCCCGTGGTGGGCGGTGAGGGACGCCCCGACGACGTCACCAGCCAGGGCTGGGGCGTGGTGCTCGACACCATCGAGATCCAGGAGGTGCGCGTCTTGTCCGACGCCACCTTCGCGCAGATGCAGGCGCCCTTCCGTGTCGGCCTCGATCGTCGTGCGCGCGAGGCGCGCGCCGAGGCCGAGAAGGAGGTGACCGCGCGCGAGGCCGCTTGCCAGCGCGCCATCGAGGAGGCGCGTATCCAGGCCGCCTTGGTGATCGCCGAGAGCAAGAAGCAGCTCGTGGAGCGTGAGCTCGAGATCAAACGCGAGGAGGAGCTGATCAAGGCGCGCGTGGCGCGCGAGCTCGAGGAGCACAAGCTGCTCGAGGCCGCAGCGCTGCGCCGACGTCAGCTCGAGATCGAGGTCGCCGAGCGCGAGGCCCAGGTGAAGAAGGCCCTGCGCATGGAGGAGCTGAAGAAACAGGAGGCCGAGGCCGAGCTCGCCACCTTCGCCGTGCTTTCTGAGGCCGCGCACAAGCGCGCCGAGCTCGAGCGCGCCCGCTTCGCCCTGATTGACGAGCAGCGCCGCGCCGAGGCCACCCTCAAGCAGCTCGAGGGCGAGAGCGAGGCCGCGGTGTTGCAGGCCAAGGCGAGGGCCGAGCAGACCCTCGTCGACTCGCGCGTGCGCCTGCGCATGGCCGAGAAGCTGCCCGAGCTGGCCAGCGCCGTGGGACAGAAGTTCGGCGAGGTGAAGGTGACGCACATCGGTGAGGGCGCGAGCCCCTTCGCCACGGTCGCCCAGGCGGTGGGCGCCGTGCTGGAGCTGGCGAAGAGCGCGTAGCTCTCCACCAGCCACGGCCACGGGCGACCGCGCAACTTGCGCGCGCGGTCGCTCGGGGGCAGCGCGTGGCGCGCGTGCTACAGTCAAAGCATGACGGTCGCCAGCGCGCGCCTGCTGCTACCGCTCACTCTCGCGCTGCTGCCAGCGTGCCCGCCCACCGCGGTCGCCTATCGCTGCACGGTCGACGAAGACTGCGCCTCGCCCCAGGTGTGCATCGCAAACGTCTGCGGCGACGCGGCACCGAGCGGCGAGGGCGAAGGCGAAGGTGAGGGCGAAGGCGAAGGTGAGGGCGAAGGCGAAGGTGAGGGCGAGGGCGAGGGTGAGGGCGAAGGCGAAGGCGAAGGCGAAGGCGAGGGCGAAGGCGAGGGCGAAGGCGAAGGCGAGGGCGAGGGTGAAGGCGAAGGCGAAGGCGAGGGTGAAGGCGAAGGCGAAGGCGACCTTGGCTGCGGCGACGGTGTCCTCTCCGCGCTCGAGGCTTGCGACGACGGCAACCAGGTGGGTGGCGACGGCTGCAGCTCGTGTGCGGTCGACACCGACTACGAGTGCTACTGGCACCGACCGAGCTGGTGCTTCCCCGTGGCCGACCTGCTCCACGTGAACGCCGGCGGCAGCGACGACGCGCGCGGCGCCGCGCTCCAAAGCGCGGTCAGCAGCGGCGCGGCAAGCGTGCTGGTCCTCTCGCCGGAGCGGTGGAAGGTCAACAACAGCACGCTCACCGTCGATCGAGACGTCACCATCGTCGCACAGGATCCAAGCGCGCCCACGACCATCATCGGTGAAGCGTCGGGCGCCGCCGTCGACGTCATCGACAGCGATACCGACGCGGTGTTCATCGGCGTGACCGTGCAGGCTGGCGCCTCGGCGACGCATGCGGTGGAGGTCGACGCCGCCAGCGCGACCTTCCTGGGCTGCCGCCTCGTCGCGCGGGGCAACGGCAAGGGGCTCGTGGCCAAGAACAACGCCGACATCAGAGTTGACGCGTGCTACGTCAATGACGCCTCCGGCGGCGGCATCGAGCTCGACACCGCCAGCTTCGGCATCAGCAACACCGTCATCGTCAGTTGCGGCAAGGGCGACCCGGGGGGAAGCGAGTTTGGCGGCCTCTACCTGAAGACCAGCCCCGATCCGAGCTCCTACCTGCGGCACCTCACCGTGGTGAGCAACTCGGCCACCAACGGGCAGCCCACGCAGATCCGCTGCGACGCGGCGGCGACGGGCGCCTTCCTCATCGTGCGCGGCTCCGGCACCACCGCCAGCGGCCTGTGCAGCTTCACCGAGTCCAACGTGCAAGGTGGCGCCGGCGGGAGCGTCATCGACGCCAACCCGCAGTTCGTGGCCGTCGACGACTTCCACCTGCAGGGCGGCTCCCCTTCGATCGATGCCGCGCCATCGTCCATCGAGATCTACGACTACGACGGGCACCTGCGCGCCGGCGTGCGCGATCACGGGGCCTACGAGGCTCCCTGAGTATCAGGACTGAGCGACGCGCTCGCGGAGCTGGCCGAACTTCTCGTTCGTGAGCGTGAGCGCGCCGCGCTCGTCGGTGCTGAAGATGCGCTCGAGCAAGAAGCGGTACGACGCCGCGTCCGACACGTAGAAGAGCGCTTGCAGCTCGAAGTAATCGGCGGGACCCATGCCCACCTCGCGCGCCAGCGCACGCAGCTCTTTGGCTGCGTCATCGAGATCGCGGTTGACGCTCCAGTGCAAGGTCTCGCCGATGGCGTCGTTGTCGACGATGGCGCGCATGAGCCCGATCTCGCGCTCGGAGAAGCCGAGCTTCTTCGAGAGCTCCACCAGCACCGGCGCGGTGAAGGCGTGTTGCATGGCGCGATCGCCACCCTCCACCGCCGCCGGCTTGCCGATGTCGTGCAGCGTGAGCATCCAGCGCATCATGGGCTCGAGGCGCACGCCGGGTGGCACCGTGACGTCGTGAAAGGGCCGCTCCTTGAGGTAGCGATCGATGACCTGCTCGGTGTGCGTGCCGAGGGAGGTGTTCTCCTTGGTGCCCATCCACTCCTGCATCACCGAGGCGCCGCCGAGCTCGTGGGTGACGAAGTCAACGGTGGCGCGGGCGTCGAAGGGCTCGCCCTCGAGCACGCGCCACAGCCGCGCGCGCGTGGCGTCGTCGATGGGCACGGCGGCCAGCTCGTCGAGCTTCGCCTTGACCGCGCCCTTCTGCGCCACCACCCCCCGCAGCGACGACAGACCGGCCTTGGTGTTGGCCAAGGCCAAGGTGGCGTTGAGGCCGCGGGCCTCGAGCAACGCTTGGCAGGCCGCCAGATCCGCTTCGCTGACCTTGGTGCCAAAGTCGTTGCGCACCGTGACGCCGATGGCCTTGGAGGCCTCGAGGAGCGCGGCCACCTCCGCAGCCGAGAGCACCACGCCGGCCGCGCTCTCGGTGCGCGCCTTGGCGATGGCGATGGCGGCGGCGTGATCGGCCGCGCTCTTCGTGGGGCGCGACTCGAGCTGCGCGATCAGGTGCCCCGAGAAGGCCTTGAGCACCGCGGGATCGGGCGGTCCGACGCGCGTCACGCGCCACCTCGCGTCTGCCACGCACGCACCGCGCTGCCGTAGCGCGCCAGGAAGCGATCGAGCAGCGCCAGGTCCCCGCCCACGTCAACGTCGGAGGCGCGGGGCGTCCGCCCCTCGACGATGGCGTCGGCGCTGCGCCTACCGAGCAGGAGCCACGCGCTCGGCGAGGCCGGGCGCTCCACGTCGAGCGCGGCGCGCACACCGCCATCGAAGCTAGCGGTCCACCAGCGCGCGCCGCCGTCTTGACGCACGCCGACGGCGATAGTGCCGGCGAGCGCGGGCGCTGCTCTGCTCTCGAGCACGGTCGCGTGCAGCGCGACGAGGAAGGGAGGGAGGTCCATGTGGCGGGAACGTTAGCAGGACGCGCCGTCCCCGACAGGTGCCCAGGGCACGCGACGACGACGGCCCTCAGACCGCCAGCGATGCGCGCGCAGGTGGCGCGAGCTCCGCGTGCAAGAGCGCAGGCGCGAGGCGCGCCACCGCCCGCCAGGTGGGCAAGCGCGCGGCGCCGGCGAGCGCCTCGAAGTAGGCCGGCGCCCACGGCAAGAGCAATTGTTCGAGCACGTCGGCGACCGCGAGCTCCCCCGCGCGGCCGCGCCCGAGGGCGGCCGCCAGGAGCGCCAGTTGCACGGCGATGTGATCGCTGGTGGCGACGCGCGCCGGCCGGGTGATGGCGAGCCCATGGAGCGCGGCCACCTCCTCCACGCGATCGGCATGGCGCGCGCCGAGCATCGCCGCTCCGGTGAACGCCGACTGGTAGGGCGTGCAGGGCGCGCCGGGCAGCACGAACAAGTGACAGTACTCGGCGGCCAGCTCCTCGAGCGCGCGCTCCTCGCCCTGCGCGAGGAGCTCGCCAGCGATGAAGGCGACGTCGAGCGGCGCCATGGCCTCTCGCATGCGCGGGTCCGCCAACGCACGCAGGAGGGGCGCGTCCACCTCTTCCGCCAACAGGCGCGCGCACAGCGCCAGCAACTGCGCGCGCGCGGCGCGGGCATCGGGGGTGTCGGCGCCGTCGATGGTGGCGCCCGTGGCGTCGTTCGCGCTCACGCCTTGCGCACGCGCACGACGGTGTCGTTCCACGCCTGCTGTCCGGTGGTGGGGTCGGGGTAGATGGGGATGAGGCTGTTCTGCGGTACGCGCAGCGCGTCCTGCCATGGGACGCGGGCGGCGTCGCGGTCGCCGACGGGCGCCGGTACCCACGCGTCAGCGGCGCTGCCCGGCGCGGCGATGGGCCCGCCCATCCAACGGCCAGCGTTGTGCGAGAAGGCGAGCACCTGGGGATGCACGCCCTCGGTCAGGTGCACGCGTGTGCGCTGTGAGCCCACGGGCGAGCCGTCGGCCCGCGGTACGTCGCCGGCCCGGGGGCGGTGGCCCGTGACCTCGATCCAGTCGCCCTGCGAAAGGCCCAAGCGCTTGGCCGTGCGCGGGTGCATCCAGGCGGGGTTCGAGCTCACGATCTCCATGAGCCACTTCGATTGCATAGTGCGGTGCGCGTTGTGCACGTTCCACTTGAAGCTGATCATGATGAGCTGATCGTCAGCCAAGCCCTGCGCCAGGTCAGGGATGGGGAGGTACACGGGCAAGGGCTCGATGACCTTGTCGACGCCACGTCCGAGCGCGACGATGGCCTCGCTCTTCACCTCGAGCTTGCGCGAGGGTGTCGTGAAGCCCCGTACGGCGACGCCGTCCATCACGATGCCGATGGCGGCGGGCTTCTTGGTCTTGGGGTCTTCACCCTTGGTGATGACGCCGGACTGCGGATCGGTCGACGAGCCTGCGAGCTCCTCGGCATCCAGCGGCCGCTCGTAGGGCTGGTAGTTCGGCTTCTTCGCGGGGTCGATCCATGCGCCATGCTGCCGCATAAACGCGAAGCCCCCCGGCACCGACGCGTAACGCTGTTCGAGGTACTCCTCCACGCTGGCCCAGGGGAAGTACTGCTCCATGCCGCCGCCGATGCGACGCGCCAGCTCGGGGAAGATCTCGCGCACGTCCTTCGACTCGCCGAGCGGCGCCACCACCGGCTGACGAATCCCCACGTAATCGATGAGGCCGAGCGGCGGCCGCGCGTCGATGTCCCAGCGCTCGAGCCAGGTGGTCCACGGCAGCACCAGATCCGCCAGGTGCGCGGTCTCCGACATCATGACGTCGAGGCAGAAGTGGAAGGGGACCAGCTCCTCGTCTTTCAACACCTCTTGCACGAGCTGCATCTCGGGCCACGACCATGCCTGATCGGTGTTGTAGGTCATGAGCGCGGAGATCTTCTGCCGGCGCTCTTTGATCCACAGGTAGACGATCTCGCCCACCTTCATGCGGTTCCACGCGTTGGCCAACGGCCACTGCTTGGCGTCGGCGATGACGCTCTTGGCCGTGGGCTTCGGCGGTACCGGCGCGGGTTCGGGGAATTGCTTCTTGGTGTCGAACGTGGACAGGGGATGCCAGCAGAAGCCGCCCTCCATCCCCATGTTGCCCACGAGCGCGTTCAGCACTGTGATGGCGCGGTCGTTGTAGAAGCCGTTGTAGTGAGCGTGTGAGCCGCGGCCCGAGGTGGTGGTGCAGCGCGGCGCCTTGGCCGCGAACTCGCGCGCCAGGCGACGCAGGGTGTCGGCGGGCACGCCGCTCTCTCGCTCGGCGAGCTCGGGCGTGTACGGCGCGAGGTGCCGTGTGTACTCGTCGGCCGGATAGTTCGACCAGCGATCGAGCCACGCCTTGTTCCACAGCCCCTCGGTGCAAATGACGTGCGACAGCGCCAGCGCGATGAGCCCGTCGGTGCCGGGCTTGACGCAGAACCACTCGTCGGAGACGGCGGCGGTGTTCGACAGGCGCGACTCGAAGGTGACGATCTTGGCGCCGCGATTCGCGCGTGCCTGCATGATGCGCGTGACGATGGGGATATGGCCCTGCATCGCCTCGGTCCAGTTGCAGCCGAAATTCAGGATGTAGTCGGTGTGCTCGTAGTCGCCGAGGTCCCAGTCGCTGTCGCCCACGGTGGCGAGCAGCGCGGCGCGCCGATTGGCCGAGCACAGGGCTCGGTGATTGAAGCTCGACGGCGTCCCATAGGAGTCGAGGAAGCGGTTGATGATGTCGGCGGAGCGATTGCGCCCCTGTTGGAAGGCGAATTCCTCGGGGTGACCGCGCTCGCGGATGTCCTTCAGCTTGTCCGCGATCTCCGCGTAGGCCTCCTCCCAGGTGATGCGCCTCCATTGCCCCGAGCCGCGCGGCCCCACGCGACGGAGCGGGTAGAGCACGCGGAAGGGATCGTAGAGGATCGAGGGACCCGCCACCCCCTTGGCGCACACCGAGCCGCGGCTGTTCGGGTCTTCCGGGTTGCCCACGATCTGCAAGAGGCGCCCATCCTTGATGGTGGCGAGCACGCCGCAGGCCGTGGTGCACGACTGGCACATGGTGGGGATGCGCGTGATGGCGCCGGTGCTCTTGCCGGCCCAGCCGGCGGGATCGGCGCGGCGCGTGGCGGTGAGCTCCGCGCAGCCAACGGCGCTCAGCGACGCAGCAGCGGCGGCGCCCAAGCGGAGGAGGTCGCGGCGGTTCAGATCCATGTGGAGCTCCTCGTTCAGCGACGCTGCTTCTGCGTGCGCGGGTTCATGGTCTGCTCGGCCAGGAGCGGCAGCGCCCCGCGCGTGTCCACGTAGCGCACCTTGGGGCGCGTGCCGTCGTGCTCCCTCCACGCCACGGTCGGCGTCGCGGCCAGGCGCCGCGCCAGCTCGCTGCCCGGATCGTCGAGGTCACCGAAGATGCGCGTCTTGGTGGGGCACGCCTCCACGCAGGCGGGCGCCTGCCCCTGCTCGGTGCGATGCACGCACAGGGTGCACTTCTGCGCCTTGTGGCTGTCGGGGTGCAAGGTGATGGCGCCGTAGGGGCAGGCTTCGATGCATTCCTGCTTGCCGCGGCAGCGATCCTTGTCGATGACGACCTGCCCACCGTCGAGGCGGATGACCGCGCGCGAGGGGCACACGCGCGTGCAGGGGGCGTCCTCGCAGTGGTTGCACAACACCGGGATGAAGTGGCGCAGCGCCTGTGGCGCCTGGCCGTTCTCGACGTACTTGACGGTGTTGCGCAAGGTGCCGAGCGGCACGTCGAACTCCGCCTTGCACGCCACCGAGCAGGCGTGACAGCCGATGCAGGTGCGCAGATCGATGAGCATGCTCAGGCGTGCCATGCGCGTCTCCGGCGCCCCGGATAGCAGCGCCCCTGCGGGGCAAAAGGCCTCGCGCGCGACAACTGCGGTGAGCTGCCGCAGACACGCGCGGCCGGCTTCCTTGGGGGCGTGAGGGACGAGGCACGGTGCGCTCGACACCCTGAGCCATCTGGCACCCTGCTAGAGTGCCCTCATGACGACGGTCCGAAAGGCGCCCACCGATCTCGCCGCCACGCTCAAGAAGCTCGGCCTGTCCGCCTCCGACCTGTCGAGCGCCAAGGGCGCTGCCAAGGTCGTGCTCGAGACCGGCGGCAGCGACGCCACCGCCAAGCTCGTGCGCCACCTCGACGACGACCAGCTGCGCGCGGTGCGCGCCCTGCTCGGCGAGCGGCCCACCGCGATCACGCTGGTGGGCGGCGGCGGCGGCGCCGTGCGCAAAGACCTGCTGCACCACAAGCTCCCTATGACCACCTCACCCGACGCCGCCCGCGCCCTCTCGCTCTATCGCCCCAACACCACCTCCGTGGGCCGCGCCTTCGAGCGCTTCCTCATGCATGCCGGCCGCCTGCAGTCCGAGCTCGAACAAAACGCTACCAAGATGCTCGACGATCCCAAGGTGGCCGAGGGCGTGCGCAAGCACCTCTTCATGTTGGAGGGGCTGGTGCGCCTCTACCAGGGGCGCGGCCCCGACAAGAAGATGGACAAGGCCCTCGAGCGCATCAAGGAGCTCGAAGACGCCATCGGCGCCTTCGGCTACGCCTGCGACATGCGCGCCGCCGCCGCCGGCGCCGCCGGCGTGCCCGCCGCCGCCACCACCGAGCTCGAGGCCGCCGTCGACGACGCGCGCGCCAAGTTGGCTGCCCTCGTGGAACAGTGGCGCCCGGGCAAGGGCGAGCGCAGCGAGCGCGTGGACGAGCTGGTCGACACCTTCGCCAAGATCGACTTCGGCAGCGCCAAGGACGACCTGAAGTTCGTGCGCCGCGCGCTCGCCGACATGTGCCGCAAGATCGCCAACAAGGACCTCGACATGGGCGACCTCGAAGGCGGCGTGCACGAGCTGCGCCGCCAGCTGCGCTGGCTTCCCATCTCGCTCATCGCGCTCGAGGGCCTGGTCACGCTCGACACCGAGAGCAAGGGGCCCACCGCGGCCTTCGAGAAGCTCAAGCAGGACCCGGTGGCGCAGAGCCCCTTCGCGCGCCTCCCCGTCACCGAGGGCGACAAGGCGCACATCGAGATCCCGTGGACCTTGTTCCTGGCGTTGTCGAAGGCCATCGGCGACCTCGGCAAGATCAAGGACATCGGCCAACAGGTCGAGGGGCTGGCGCATGCGCTGCACGCCTCGGGCATGAAGCCCACCGAGGCGCTGCGCGCCGCCGAGCGAGCGTTCGGCAAGCCCGGCGGCGCCCACGGTGTGCACAGCCAAGCCGAGGCGATCTACGTCGAGCTGAAGGACAGCGGTCTGCTCGAGGCGCTCGCCAAGGCCTTCAAGGACTGACTACTCGTCGGCGTCGTCGCCCGCGTCGTCGTCGCCGCCGAAGTCGGCGTCACCGTCGGTCTCGCTCTCCGTCTCCGTCTCCGTCTCGGTCTCGGCCTCGCCATCGCGCTCGACGGCGTCGAGCTCCTCATCGGAGGCCTCGAGCTCATCGAGGTCGCGCTCGAGCCCAAGCTCGTCCTCGTCGACCTCGCCAGCCATGGCCAGCGCCATGGCGCCCTTGCCGTCGAGCTCGAGGTACTTGGCGCGCTTCTTCTGCATGTTGGTCACGATCTTGGTGACCGTGACGATGTCGCCCGAGAACACGCGATCCACCAGCTTGGTGTCCGCCAGGAGGTGCAGCGCTTCGTCGATGGCCTGGGCGCTGGTGGCCGAGGCGCGGTTGGGGAACAGCGCCTCCCACACGCTGTGGCGCGAGAGTGGCTTCAGGTGCGAGTCCATGAAGCGGCGGAAGTCGGAGCCCGGCCGCAGGTCGAGGCGCTTCCCGCGACCCTTCTGCGCTCGATAGGTCTCGTAATAGAGCTCGCACAGGCTGTCGGCGGCCTCTTGGCGCCAGTCGTCGTTGTCCTCGCCCGAGCTGGCGCGCGCGCGCTCGTCGTCCTCGAGGAGCTTCTTCCAATCCACCATCCGTCCGCCTCGCGTCCCCCCACCGGGGAAATCTGTCGCCTGGACTCTAACCTAGGAGAGCCCTTCGCACAGGTCTCGTGCGTTGCGAAGGGGCTGCGGCCAGCACCGTCAGTGCAGCACGTCCTTCATGGCGTACAGACCGGGCCGCGCGGACGCCAGGAAGCGCGCGGCGCGCAGCGCCCCGCGCGCGAACATGGCGCGGTCGGAGACGCGATGGGTGAGCTCGACGCGCTCGCCGTCGACGAACAGGTACACCGTGTGCTCACCCACCACGTCGCCGCCGCGGACCGCCAGCACGCCGATCTCGCCAGGCGCGCGCGGCGCCTCGCCGCTGCGCACGGTGCGCAGCACCTCGCCCTGGCCGCGCGCCTCGGCTACGGCGCGCGCCAACATCAGGGCGGTACCGCTCGGGGCGTCTTTCTTCCTGCGATGGTGCAGCTCCACCACCTCCACGTCGGCGCCCTCGAGCACCCGCGCCGCGCGCGCCGCCAGCTCGGCCACCAGGTGCGCGCCCACGCTCATGTTGGCGCTCACCAACACGGGCACCGCGCGCGCGGCCTCCTCGACGGCCAAGGTGTCGTCGGGCGAGAGCCCGGTGGTGCCCACCACCCACGCGGCGCCGTGGGCGCGGCACGCGTCGGCGTGGGCGCGGCCGTTGCCGGGGGTGGTGAAGTCGACGACGACGGTGCCGCTGGTCTGCGCGGGCGGCGGCGAGGCCAGCGCGTCGGCCAAGGTGGCGTGAATGGTGCGCCCGTTGGGCCCGCGCTCGAGCGCCAGGCCGATGTCGGTGCCCACCTCCGGGCGGTCCTTGCGCAGCGTGGCGCCCACCAAGGCGTGTCGCTCGTCGTCGCGGGCGGCCAGCGCCACCAGGCGCCCCATGCGGCCGAACAGCCCCGGCACCACGATGCCGACGCGCGCGGACCGAGTCACGAGAGCCAGCCTTCGGCGCTGAGCATCTTCCTGAGCTGTGCTTCTTCCGCCTCGTCGAGGGGACACAAGGGCAAACGGAAGCTCTTCTTCATCATCCCCTTCCACGCCAGCGCGGTCTTCACGGGGATAGGCGAGGTGCGGAAGAAGAGGATGTGCGCGAGCGGGCTCACGCGGCGCGCCAGCGCCTGCGCCTCGGCGTGCTTGCCGTCGCGGAAGGCCTTCATCATCTGCGAGAGCTCGCGGCAGCACAGGTGTGAGATCACCGAGATGACGCCGTGGCCGCCCTGCGCCAACAGTCCCAGGATGAGGCCGTCGTCACCCGAGAGCACCGCGAAGTCCTCGCGTCCTTTGCCGCCGTGCAGCGCCTGCACGCGATTGAGCACGTCCTGCGCGCGCGCCGCCGAGCCCGTGGCCTCCTTGAGGCCCACGATGGTCGGGCAGTCACCGGCCAGGCGCGCCACGGTCTCGGGGAGGAGATCGACGCCGGTGCGCCCAGGGACGTTGTAGAGGATGACCGGCGTGGGCGCGGCCTCGGCGACGGCGCGGAAGTGCCGGTACAAGCCCTCCTGCGTGGGCTTGTTGTAGTAGGGCGTGACATGCAGCGTGGCGTCGACGTCGAGCGCGTGCATGGCTTTCTGGTTGTCCACGGCCTTCTTGGTGTCGTTGGCGCCGGCGCCGGCGATGACGGGCACCATGCCGCGGGCCTCGTCTTTGCAGGCCTTGACCACCTGCTGCACCTCGTCTTGCGAGAGCGTCACCGACTCGCCGGTGGTGCCGCAGGGCACGAGCCCGTCGACGCCGGCGGCGAGCTGCTCGCGCGCCAACGCGCGGTAGCTGGCCAGGTCGAGGCTGCCGTCGTCGTGGAACGGGGTGACCAGCGCGGTAATGACGCCGGAGAAGCGCGGCTTGGGCATGGATCACTCCTTGAGCGAGTCGATGGCGCGTTTCGCCACGTCGGCGTCGCGGCTACCGGGATCGATGCGCAGGAACTCTTGGTACTCGGCCACGGCCTGCGCGCTTTGGCCGGTGAAGCGCAGCGCCTCGGCGAGCCCGAAGTGCGCCTCGCCCACCTCGGGCGCGAGCTCCACTGCTCGCTTGAACGCGCGCACCGCCTCGGCATTCCGCCCCAGATCCATGGCCGCCCACCCGAGGCCGAGCCACGGGCGCGGCGCCGTCGGCTTCTGCTTGGTGGCCTTGACGAAGAGCAGGTGCGCGATCTTCGAGCGGCCGTTGACGCGCGCGCGCTCGGCCTTCTGCATGACCAGGTCGTAACCGTCGCTGGGGCTGTCGTCGGCGTCCACGACGCCTGCGTCAGCCGGCGCCGCGACGCCTGCGTCAGCCGGCGCCGCGACGCCAGCGTCGACGACGGCTGGGGTGGCGGCGTGGGCGGCGTCGAGCACGACGCCGTAGAGCCGTACGCGCTCGTCGGCGGCGGGCAGCGCGGTCACGGCCGCGCGCGTCGCGTCGAGCGCCGGCTGGTCGACGGGGGCCTTGGCGGCGGCGCGCGCCGCCTGTGCCAAGACCAAGAGCAGGGCCCGCGCGTCGCGCAGGCGGCCGTCGTCCGAGCGCGGCACGCGCTCGGCGGCGGCACCGAGCGCCGTGGCGTCGGTCGACGAGAGCGCAGCGCGCGCTTCGGCCAGCGCCTGGTGCACGGCGATCTCGGCGTCGACGCCGGGGAGCGCCTCGGGCGTCGCGGCCTGGCGCGCAGCCTCGAGGTCGCCCTTCATTTCGGACAGCCCGCCGCGCTCGAGCTGGTAGGCGGCAGCGGCCAGGTGCGCCTCGGGCAAGCGCGGCGCCTGCGCGCGCACGTCGCCCACCACGCGGTAGGCGCGCGCCAGCGCTTGATCGGCGCGGGCCGCGGCGTCGCGGGCCGACGCCTCGTGGGTGGCCGCATCGGCGCCGCCAAGGGCCGCCAGCGCCTGGTGCAGGCGCCCCACCTCGCGCGCCTCGGCGGCCTCCGCGATCTCGAAGCGGGCCAGCCACGCGAGCGCCAGCGGCGGCGGCACGGGGGCAGCCGCCGCTGCGTCGAGCGCCTGGCGCGCGCCTGCTCGCGCCGCCGCGCGGTTGCCCTGGATGGCAGCGGCGGCGGCGGCGACGGTGGCGGGCGCCAGCGCCACGGTGCCGCCGCCGAGCGCGCGCAGCTGGTCGCGGAAGGTCCACCCTGCTGCCGCCAGCGCTGCCACCACTAGCAGCGCGGTGGCCGCCACCAGGCGGCGGCGCTTGGTGCGCTGCCAGGCGAGCACGGGATCGTCCTCGTCGAGCGCGTCGAGCGCGTCGGGCCCTTGGGGGAAGCTCTCGGTCCTCGGCCGCACCGGCACCGCGGGGGCCGCGGGCGGCGGCACCGCCGCGAGCGCGGGCTGCGCCACGCCCATCGGCAGCGGCGCCGACGGCGAGGGCAGCACCGCGCCGAGGTTGGGATCCGTGTGCTGCACGGACAGCAGCGCGCCGGCCGCGCCCGGCGGCTCGGCGGCGCGCATGGGCGGCTGCACGGCCACCAGGCTCGCCTGGAGCGCGGCGTTGGCCGCGTCCACCACCTGGAAGAAGCTCGCCAGCTCGGCGACGTCGCCCAGGCTCTTCCAGGTGCGGCCGGTCTTCGAGATCTCGTCGTGGCGGCTGACCTTGCGCTCGACGATCCACTTCTGCAGCGTGGTCAGCTCTTTGAAGCGATAGATGCTGCCGCCAGGCTGGCGCACCATCCACTCGCCATCGCCGGAGAAGGACCCCGAGTGCGGCGGCGAGGGCAACGACGGCTCCTCGCGCTTGACCTTGAAGACGTGGCCGCACGAGGTGCACTTGACCGTGACGCCGACGGTGGTGACCTTGGCGTCGTCGAACTCGTACTCGATCCCGCACTTGGCGCAGCGGACGTCCATCGCGGCGTTTCTAGGGACGTTTCCCGGCCGTGCGCAACGCCGCAACGACGGGTGCCAGGCGCGCGAGCGCCTCGTCCACCATGGCACCGTCCTGGCCCGGTGCCAGCGAGAGCCGAACCGTGGCCTGCGCCTCGGCAGGGGTCAGGCCGAGCGACAGCAGCGCGGGCGAGGGCTCGGGCGCCAGCGCGCTGCATGCGGCGCCGAAGCCCACGCACACGCCGGCAAGATCGATGGCGATGCGCAGGGCCGCGCCGTCGACGTCGGGCACCACCAGCGCGCTGGTGTTCGGCAGGCGGGGCCGGTCTGCACCGAGCACCCGCCCGCCCCACGCCGCCACCAGCGCCCGCTCGAGGCGGTCGCGCAGGGGTGCCAGCGCGGCGTGGGCGGCGCGCGTCGACGCCACCGCGCGCGCGGCGGCGCCGAAGGCCGCGATGGCGCAGAGGGGCTCGGTACCGGGGCGCAGGCCGCCCTCCTGACCGCCGCCCGCCCACGGGGCGGGCAAGGCCCGCGCCCGGCCGCGCAGCACCAGCGCGCCGGCGCCCGCGATGCCGCCCATCTTGTGCGCCGAGGCCACCACGGCGTCGACGCGCCCAGGCAAGGGCGGCAAGCGCCCGCACGCCTGCGCCGCGTCCACGCACACCACCGCGTCGCTGCGCACGCGCGCGAGCAGCTCGGTGAGCTCGGGCACCACGCCGGTCTCGTTGTGCGCCGCCGTGCAGCAGACCACGTCGGCGTCCTCGGGGCGCGCGGCGCGCAGCGGCGCGGGCACCAGCGCCGCGGGCTTGGCCAGCGAGGGGTGCTCGAGCGGCGAGCACCAGATGGTGCGCCCCGCCCGCACCGCCGCGTCGACGAGCCACCGGTTGGCCTCGGAGGCGCCCGAGCAGAACACCACCTCGCGCGCCTGGGCACCGAGGGCCGTCGCCACGGCGTCGCGCGCCTCGTCGAGCAGGCAGCGCGCCGCGCGCCCGAGCGCGTGGGGCGACGAGGGGTTGCCCACCACGTCGAGGGCCGCCAGCGCGGCGGCGCGCGCCGCGGGCACCGGCGGCATGCTCGCGTTGGCGTCGAGGTAAAGGGCGCTCACTCCGGCGCCACGGCGCCCACGTCGATGGCAAAGGGGCGAGGGCGCGCGCCCTGGGGCACGCCCGCGGCGCGCGCCAGCTCGATCAGCAGCCGGCGTCGCAGCTTGGCGCGGCCGGTGGCCGGCATCCCGGGGTCGAGGGCCACGCGCGCGCCCGCCATGGAGCCGTGGCCGCCGGCGCTGCCGGTAGGCCAAGCCGCCACCACCTCGCGCACCAGCTTGCCGGCGGAGAAGCGCCGATCGTGCACGCGGATGGAGCAGAACACGTCGTTTTGGTGCTCGCCGATGACGATGGACCAGCGAATGCCCTCGGCGAGCAAGAGCCAGTCGGCGGTCTCGGCCACCAGGTCCGGCACGTAGACGCTGCCGAGATCGCACACCACCACGTCGTCGAACACGCGGGCCTTGCGCACGGCGCTCGACAGCGCCGCGAAGTAGCCGCGGGGCAGGCGCGGGTGCTCGATCTGCGACACCACGCCCATGTCGGTGTGCGCCACCAGGTGCTGATAGGCCCAAACGTCGACGTCGCCGACCTCGCGGCCCAGATCGCGGGTGTCGCTCTTGATGCCGTAAAACAGCGCCGTGGCCACCGCCGGATCGAAGGACACGTCGGCGGCCTCGAGGTAGCAGGTGAGCATGGTGCTGGTGGAGCCGTAGTCGCCGCCCACGTCGGCGTAGTCGGGCGCCAGGGTGCCCTCGTAGGTGCGCGCCGGGTGGTGGTCGATGCACAGCAGGCGTCGGCCCGCCACCACCTCGCGCGTAACGCGGTGGTTGCCGTGGCCGGGCTGGGTGTCCACCAAGCCGACCGCGTCGAAGGCATCGAGGTCGTCGACGTCGAGACGGGCGAAGGGCACGAGCGGGATCTTGAGCGCCCGCACCATGGCGCGGTTCTCGGCCCGGCCGAGCACGCCGCCGTGGGCCAGGGTGTAGGTGGCGCCGGTGCGCACCCGCAACAGCTCGCCGAGCGCGAACCCCGACGCGATGGCGTCGGGGTCGGGGTTGTCGTGGGTGCACACCAGCACAGACCGCGCCTCACCCGCGACGTCGAGGAGCGCCTCGACGCGCGGCCGCAGGTCGTGGCCGGGGGCGGGCATGGCCCGAACGCTATTGAGGGCTCTGGGTGCAGGTCAAGGCGCGCCGCCGCATCCATGGTGCGCACGCGCACCTCCCGCGCCAAGGCAACGCGGCCGCTTTCGGGCGCTCCCGGGGGCAGGCTGCTAGAGTGAGGGGAGCGTCGGATCCGGCGAAGAGGAAGGTTGCGAAGGCCCCGAGAAAGGGCAAGACGATCGCAGAAGAGACCATGGCAGCGGCGAGACGAGACCAAGGCGGAAACCTCCAGTGCTCCTTCTGCGGTAAATCGCAGCGGGAGGTGAAGAAGCTCATCGCTGGGCCCACGGTCTACATCTGCGACGAGTGCATCCGCCTCTGCAACGACATCATCGCCGAGGAGGCCACCGAGCGGCAGCAGTCGGAGCAGCTCCAGCTGCCCACGCCGCACGAGATCAAGGGCTTCCTCGACCGCTACGTCATCGGGCAAGAGGAGGCCAAGAAGATCCTCTCGGTGGCGGTCTACAACCACTACAAGCGGATCAACGCGCGCGCCGAGGGCGGCACCCAGAGCGGCGTCGAGCTCTCGAAGTCGAACGTCATGCTGATCGGCCCCACCGGCACGGGCAAGACGCTGTTGGCGCAAAGCCTGGCGCGCTTCCTCAAGGTGCCCTTCACGGTGGCCGACGCCACCACGCTGACCGAGGCCGGCTACGTCGGCGAAGACGTCGAGAGCATCGTCCAGAACCTGCTGGCCGCCTCCGACAACGACGTAGAGCGCGCCGAGAAGGGCATCGTCTACCTCGACGAGGTCGACAAGATCGCGCGCAAGGGCGAGGGCCCCTCGGCCACGCGCGATGTCAGCGGCGAGGGCGTGCAGCAAGGCCTGCTCAAGCTCATCGAGGGGACCAAGTGCAACGTCACGCCGCGCGGGGCCAAGAAGTACGGCCAGCAAGAGGCGACGGTGCAGGTCGACACCGCGAACATCCTGTTCATCTGCGGGGGTGCCTTCGTGGGCCTCGAGCAGATCATCGAGCGCCGCATCGGACAGAAGACCATCGGCTTCGGCGCCGACGTCAAGGGCAAGCGGCAGCAGCGCCTCGGCGAGACGCTGCGCGAGGCCACCACCGAGGACCTCATCAAGTTCGGCCTCATCCCCGAGTTCGTCGGGCGCCTGCCGGTCACCGCCACGCTCAACGACATGAGCGAGGACGACCTCGTCACCATCTTGCGTGAGCCGAAGAACGCGCTGGTCAAGCAGTACCAGAAGCTGCTCGCCATGGAGGGCGTCAAGCTCCACTTCGCCGACGGCGCGCTGCGCGCGTGCGCGCGCGAGGCCATCAAGCGCAAGGCGGGGGCGCGCGGGCTGCGCGCCATCCTCGAGAACTCCATGCTCGACATCATGTACGAGGTCCCCTACCTCGAGGGCGTCACCGACTGCCTGATCACCGAGGAGGTGATCAGCAAGGGTGCGCCGCCGGTCTTGACCTTCGAGAAGAAGCAGTCGGCATGAGCGCCGCGGGGCGCGCCGGCCTGGTCTCCTTGCTCATGATGCTGCCAGCCATCGCCTGCCGGCCGGTTGTCGGCCCGTGCGAAACCGACGGCGACTGCGCGGGCAGCTCGGTCTGCGTCGAGGGGACCTGCACGGCCGTCACCGTCGATCCGCCACAGCCCGAGGACGTCGACGACCCGGCCGCCGCGCCGGCGGACGCCGGCGCGCCCCACGACGCTGGCTGGCTCGACGATGGGCGCGCGAGCGACGCCGGAGGCTGAGGACCGCCAAGCGCGCTTGACTCGGCGCTCCGCCACGCTAGGGTCCCGGCTTTCCTCGGGTTTCCCGAGGCTCTTTGTCACCACCCGGGACGCCCGGGTCACGGGTCCTCTGGCCGAGCGCGGTGCCGTGCACCGCGCGCCCGCGCGCTCGTCGCGCGGCGGCGCATGACCCAGGAGCAAGCAGATGTCGACGTCGAAGCAGCTGGGCCTGATGGCCACCAAGATCGGGATGACGCAGGTGTTCATGGATGACGGCCTGCGCGTGCCGGTCACCGTGCTCAAGGTCGAGCCCAACATCGTGGTGCAGAAGCGGACCATGGACACCGACGGCTACTGCGCCGTGCAGGTTGGCACCAACGGCAAGCGCGAGAAGCTGGTGAACCAGGCCATGGCCGGGCACTTCAAGAAGGCCAACGTGGCCCCGCAGCGCGTGCTGCACGAGACGCGCATGGGCGCCGACGCGCTCGCCAAGCTCAACGTGGGCGACACGCTCTCGCTCGACCTGCTCAAGGGCTGCAAGTCGCTCGACGTCACCGGCACCAGCAAGGGCAAGGGCACCGCGGGCGTGATGAAGCGCCACCACATGAAGGGCTTCCGCGCCACCCACGGTACCCACGAGTACTTCCGCCACGGCGGCTCCATCGGCTGCCGCGCCACGCCCGGCAAGGTGCACCCCGGCAAGCGCATGGCCGGCCGCATGGGCAACGAGACCGTGACCACGCTCAATGTCGCGGTGGTGCAGATCGACGAGGCCAAGGGCCTGGTGTTGCTACGCGGCGCCGTGCCCGGCGCGCCGGGCGGCTTGGTGCAGCTCGTGCCCTCGCGGCGCACGGCACAGAAGGGTCGCCGCATGACGCAGGAAGCGCAGGTGGCCTCGAAGAACCCGATGAAGGCGTCGAAGGCGGGCGGCGGCGCCGCTGCCAAGCCGGCGAAGAAGTAGCCGGGCGCTGACGCCGGTGGACGAACGACCCCACCGCTCGTCGGTGGGGTCGCCGTTTGTGGGGTGCGGCGTGGAGCTCGACGAGCTGACCGTGGGCTGGGAAGAGCAGGGTGTCGTGAAGGTGCGCGAGCTCGATCGCGCGCTGCTCTCGTCGTCGAGCGCCTGGGCCACGCTGGCCTTCCTGTTCGAGGAGCGGGGCCCCGACGGTGCCTTCCATGGGCCGCGCCTTTCGCTGCGGCGCTACCGCAAGCGCGGCAAGAGCTGGGTGGTGGAGAAGCACCTGACCATCAGCTCGGGACGGCAAGCGCACGTGTTGGCGCAAGCGCTCGCGCGCTGGTTCCCGACGGCGCCGAGCGGCGCCGAAGGTGACGACGAATCCTAGTGCTCGGTTGCAGCGCCGTCGCGAGCAGCGCAGCCGGGGTGCGCAGCCATCGTCCCATGGCGTGGTGCCCGGCAGGCGCGGCGTGACCGGCGGGTGCTCGCCCGCTACTTCTTGGCGAAGCGGCCGAGCAATCCCTCGGGCTTGGCCTGCTTCTGGGCGCGCTGTTCCTGCAAGCGCACCTCGCGTTCGGCGTCGTGGTGATCGGGATCGTGGCGACGCGCTTGGGCGAAGGCGCGCTGCGCCGCGCTCTCGTCGTTGTTCTTGCGCAGGATCAGCCCCATCTTGTACGACGCGTCGCCGAGCCGGTGCTTGTTGATGACCTCTTGCAGCCGCTTCTTGGCCTCGGCGGTGCGCACCGCCTCCTCGTGGTCGGGGTTGAGCCAGATGCACCAGGCGAGCGCGGTGAGGATCTTCGGGTCCTCGGGATCGAAGTTGGCCGCCTGACGGAAGTGCGCCTCGGCGCTCTTGTACTCTTTCTTCTTGAGGTACACGTCGGCGATACGAAAGGCGTTCTGCCCCTCGAGCGGCCGACGCTGCCGCTGCCCGTCGGCGGTGGTGGTGGCGCCGCCCATGGAGTCGAGCGCGCGATCGTAGTGGGCGCGGCCCTCTCCGGTCGCCAACGCCTGCTGGGAGTCGCCCAGGCGCTTGAACAGCTCGTCGACCCTCGCCTGCAGCGCGGGGTCGCCGAAGCCGGCGAAGCGATCGGGGTGGAAGTCGCGCGCCAGACGCACATAGGCGCTGCGCACGGCGGCGTCGTCGGCGCCCCGCTGCAGGCCCAGAAACTCGTAGTGGTTCTGCTTGGCCATGGCGGCGTGAGCGCGCTCCACCTCGGTCTTGAGCGCCCGCTCGTCGGCGTTGAGCTCGCGCAGTTGCACGGGCTGCGGCGCGCGGCGCGGCGCCGTGGGCTCACGCGGCGTGTCGACCAGCTCCGGCGGCGGCGCGACCTCGGGCGGGGGCTCGGGCGGCTTGCCGCTGATGTCGGGCCGGTACACGCGCGCCTTGAGCGGCTGGGCCGACCGCTGCGCCTCCTTGCCCTGCACCTCGGCGCGCAGGCGGCGCAGCTCGGCGGGGATGAGGGCCTTGGCCTCGGCGGCGTCGACGATGTCGAGGACGTCGGCCGCCACCAGGCCGCGCAGCACGCCGCGCAGCTGCGCGGTGGCAAGGAGGCCGCTGTGCTCGATGTCCATGTACTTGCGGGGCAGCCGGAGCAGGCGCCACAGCACGCGCTCGTCTTCCGAGAGCTCGAAGTCGCGCTCGACGTCCAGGCGAGCGAGGGCCTCGGGCGCGGCCCTGAGCGCCTTGGACTGCAGGCGCGCGGCCCAGGTCAGGTTGCCCTGGGCGTCGTCGGCGTCGCGGTGCTTCTTGAAGGCGTTGGCCTGCTCGCTCGACATTCGCTAGACCTTAGCAAAGGTGGACATCGGTCCGGCAAGCGCGCGGGTGTGACCGCGATGACTGCGCGCCTCACGGGGCACAGAAGCCAAGCTCGCCGCCAGCTATCTGCTGGCAGGCCTCGCCTCCCGGGCACGCCGGCGATCCGCTGGGGAAGCGGCAATACGGCGCGCAGTAGGCCTGGCCGCTGAAGCTCACGCAGAAGGTGTTGAACTCGCAGACGTCGTCGTTGGGGCCGCCGCAGGCCGAGAAGGCCGGCAGCTCGCCGTGGCCAAGGCAGACCAAGCGCTCGGAGACCACCTCGTCTGGGAGCGGAAAGCACGACAGGCCCTGGTCGGGCGCACCGTCGAGGCCGTTGCAGCTCTCGCACAGGCCGCCGTCGCAGCTGAAGGGGTCGCAGTCCTCGAAGCAGAAGCCCGTGTTGCCCTGCCCGGTCTCGCCGCTGCACAGGCCCTCGTCGCCGATGGTGGTGCGGCAGTCGTTGTCCTCGGCGCAGGCCCCGGTCTGGCAGAAGCCGTTGATGCCCTCCACGCCCTGCACCTCGAAGCAGCGCTCGCCCGTGGGGCAGGCCGAGGGATCTGCCAGGTCGCACGCCGGACGGCAGGCGAGCCCCTCCTCCACCTCGCCCACTAGACCGCAATTGACGTCGTCGGCCCCGTCGGCGCCGCACTGGGCGTAGGCGGTGGCGCACACCAGCTCCTCATCGCACTCGTCGGTGTCTTGGCAGGGGTCGCCCGCCTTCTTGGCGCCGGCCTTCAAGCACACGGCGTCGTTGGCGCGAAACACGCAGGTGTAGCCGTCGAGGCAGACACCGGTGCGCGCGTTGGCGTCGATGTCGCCGCAGGGCAGGCCCTCGGGATCGCTGTTGAAGAGGTAGAGCAGCGTGCAGCTCGACGCCCCGAGGGCGAGCAGCGCGATCATCGACAAGCGGAGGGCGCTCATGGGGTGGCTACCTCCTCGCGCGCGGCCCACTCGTCGTAGCCGATGACGAGCGCGGCGCTGCCGCCCGCGACCATGCCGATGGCCAGCGCCCAGCTGACATCCGTGATGATGGACATGGTCAGCCACGTCGTGCGCAAAGGGTTGAGGTTCGGATCGACCTGATCCGGCAGCTTGTTGCGGAAGGCGTCGTAGTAGTTGAGCGAGGCAATGCCAAAGCCGATGCCGGTGCCGATGGGGACCGCCGACAGCCCGAGCAGCACCCAGCCCCCCACCACCGCGCCCGGTGCCTCGACCCGCTCTGCCTCGCCGGGAAGCAGCGAGGGCGTGGGCGGCCCGTCGCCGTCTGGTGGCGGCGTGCGCTCGGGGCGCGGCGCGTCGGCTCCCTCGGACGCCCCCGGCGCGAGCCGCTCGCGCAGGAAGTTGCGCACGTCGCGCTCGAAGAACGAGTCGCGCGGCGAGAACGCCTTGGATGCGCGCGCGCGCTGTTGACCGTTGACGCCGTCGACCAGGGTGCCCGTCACCAGCGCAGAGCCGCCCGAGTCCTCCACCAAGAGCACCAACAGGCGATCGACCTGCAGCCACGCCGCCAGCTCGGCCACCGGCCCCACGCTCTCCTTGCTGCGCGCCACCCGGTGCGAGAGCTCCTCGAGCTTGGCCAGGCGCGAGGTGGGCCGCAGGCTCGTCTGCACCGTGGCCTCGCTGCCACGGCGCACCTCCACGGCGCTGCCGTGGGCAAGGTAGCCGTCGCGCGCCACGCGCACGTAGTGGCGCCCCGCGCGCGCGTCGAGCGTGAGCGGCGCGACGCCGCGGAACACGCCGTCGACCCACACCTCGGCGGCGCCGGTGGTGGCGTAGACGGTGACCGTGCCCTGCCCGGCGTTCTTCTGCGCCTTGACGGTGACTTCGAACGCGGCGCGCGCCTTGGATGGTGCGGTGCCCTCGATGCGCCAGGCGGGATCGAGCGCCAGCGCGCGGGCGAAGGCCTCCTCCGCGTTCTTCTTGTCGCCCTGCAGCGTGAACACCACGCCTTGGCGGCCGAACACCTCGACCAGCGGCGTCAGGTCGCGCATGCCGGCGACGGCCTGCTCGTAGGCCACCACCGCCTCTGCGAAGGCCTCGGCCGCCACCGGGAGCTCCACCGACTCGAGCGCGCTCGTACCCTTGCGCGTGGCCGCTTCGGCGGCCTGGAGCTTCGACACCCACAGGGGATCGCCGCCGTCGAGCACGCGCTCGAGGTCGAGCTGACGCACGTCGCGATCGTGGGCCAGCGTCTCGTGCGCGACGCGCGCGACCTCGACGGCCACGGGCGCGCTGCCGCCGTCGGCGGCGATGGCGATGGCGGCCACCATCACCTCCGCGTCGCGCGCGTGGGCAACCGACGCGCTCAGGGTCGCACAACCGAGCAGCAGCGAGACGCCGACCCCCCTCACATGCTCCTCCGATAGGCGCCACCCACGTCGAAGAGCGCCTGCGTAACGCTGCCCAGCGAGCACACCTTCACCGTCTCCATGAGCTCGCCGAACACGTTACCGCCGGCGCGCGCCACCTGTTGCAGGCGCGTGAGCGCGGCGCCGCGCTCGTCGGTGAAGCGCGCGTCGAGCGCATGCACGTTTTCGATCTGGGCGCGCTTCTCGTCGTCCGACGAGCGGATCAACGTGGTCTCTTGCACCAAGTTGGCGTCGTCGTGCGGCAAGAAGGTGTTGACGCCGATGATGGGCAGCTCCCCCGAGTGCTTCTTGCTCTCGTAGTGCAACGACTCGTCTTGGATCTTGCCGCGCTGGTACATGGTCTCCATGGCGCCGAGCACGCCGCCGCGCTGGTCGAGCGCCTCGAACTCGGCCATCACCGCCTCTTCCACCACGTCGGTGAGCCGCTCGATGAAGGCGCTGCCCTGCAGCGGGTTCTCGTTCTTCGCATAGCCGAGCTCGCGGTTGATGATGAGCTGGATGGCGATGGCGCGCCGCACGCTCTCTTCCGTGGGCGTGGTGACGGCCTCGTCGTACGCGTTGGTGTGCAGCGAGTTGCAGTTGTCGGCGATGGCGTAGAGCGCCTGCAGCGTGGTGCGGATGTCGTTGAAGGCCATCTCCTGCGCGTGCAGCGACCGGCCCGAGGTTTGGATGTGGTACTTGAGCTTCTGGCTGCGCTCGTTGGCGCCGTACAAATCGCGCATCGCCACCGACCAGATGCGGCGCGCCACGCGTCCGATGACGGCGTACTCGGCGTCGAGGCCGTTACTGAAGAAGAAGCTCAGGTTGGGCGCGAAGTCGTCCACCTTCATGCCGCGCGCGCGGTAGTACTCGACGAGCGTGAAGCCGTTGGCCAGCGTGAACGCGAGCTGCGTCACCGGGTTCGCCCCGGCCTCGGCGATGTGATAGCCGCTGATGCTGACGCTGTAGAAATTCTGTACGCCGTTCTCCACGAAGAACTGCTGCACGTCGCCCATCATGCGCAGCGCGAATTCGCTCGAGAAGATGCAGGTGTTCTGTGCCTGGTCCTCTTTGAGGATGTCGGCCTGCACCGTGCCGCGCACCGTGGTGAGCACCTGGCGCTTCACCTCGTCGTAGAGCGCGCGGTCCACGATGCGATCGGCGGATACGCCCAAGAAGCCCAGGCCGTTGCCGTCGTGGCCGGCGGGCAGCTCGCCGCGGTAGCGCGGGCGCGCCTGGCCGCGCGCGGCGAACCACGCGTCGACCTTGCGCTCGGTGCCGGTCCACGAGCCCTCGCGCTTGAGGCGCCGCTCGATGGCCGCGTCGATGGCCGCGTTCATGAAGAACGCGAGCATGGTAGGCGCCGGGCCGTTGATGGTCATGGACACCGACGTGGACGGCGCGCACAGGTCGAAGCCCGAGTACAAACGCTTGGCGTCATCCAAGCAGCACACCGACACGCCGGAGTTGCCGACCTTGCCGTAGATGTCGGGCCGCTCGTGCGGGTCTTGGCCGTACAGCGTCGCCGAGTCGAAGGCCGTCGACAAGCGCACGGCCGGCTGCCCCGCCGACACGTAGTGGAAGCGGCGGTTGGTGCGCTCCGGCGTGCCCTCGCCGGCGAACATGCGCGTGGGATCTTCTCCGGCGCGCTTGTACGGGAACACGCCCGCCGTGTACGGGAAGGCGCCGGGAACACCCTCGCGCATGGCGAAGCGCACGCGCGCGCCCGCGTCGCGCAGCGGCGGCAGCGCCACCTTGGGGATCGCCGTGCCCGCCAGGGTGCTGCCGTAGTTGTCGACGTGGATCTCTTTGCCACGCACCGTGTAGCTGTGACGCGGTGCGGTCACGCTCTTGGCGAGGTCGTCCCAGCCGTCCACCACGGCGCGCGCCTCGGCGTCCATCTCGCCGTGGAGCTGTTGCGCGCGCGTGGTGAGCTGCGCGCGCGCGGGATCGCCCGCGGGCAGCTCGGCGGCCGCGCGTTGGCATGCGTGGGCCCGCTCGGCGAGCAACGCCTGCGCCTCCACGTGGGCGCGCCGCGCGCGCACGGTGTCGGCGATCTCCCCGAGGTAACGCGTGCGCGGCGCGGGGATGAGCGCGCCCTGCGCGGGCTCACCCTCGACGAGCGGCGCGGCCACGAAGCGCCCCGCCTGACGCTGGTTCAGGCGCGAGACCAGCGCGTTGAATAGCGCGTTGGTGCCGCGGTCGTGGAAGCGGTGCGCGGCCGTAGCGAACACCGGCATGGCCTCGGCGGGCTGGTCGAACAGCTTGCGATTGCGCTGCACGACCTTGCGCACGTCGCGCAGCGCGTCTTGGGCGCCGCGCTTGTCGCTCTTGTTGATGACCACCAGGTCGGCGAAGTCGAGCATGTCGATCTTGTCGAGCTGGCTGGGCGCGCCGTACTCGGGCGTCATGACGTACACACTGGTGTCGACGAGGTCGGCCACCGCCGAGTCGCTCTGGCCGATGCCCGCGGTCTCGAGGATGATCAGATCGACGCCGCACAGCTGCAGCAGCGCGAGCGCGTCTTTCACCGCCGGTGAGGTGGCCGAGTGCGCGCGTCGCGTTGCCAAGGAGCGCACGAACACCCGCGGGTTCCTCGACGCGTTCATGCGAATGCGATCGCCGAGCAGCGCGCCGCCCGTGCGTCGTCGTGTGGGGTCGACCGACAGCACGGCCGCGCGCTTGTCGGGGAACGCGGCCAAGAAACGCAGCAGCACCTCGTCGATGAGGGAGCTCTTGCCGGCGCCGCCGGTGCCGGTGAAGCCCACCACGGGCGCGGCGTTCACGAGCTGCGCGCGCTGCCGCTCCACGTCGGCGCGCAAGGTCAGCGCCGCCTGGCGCGCGTCGGGCGGTGCGTCCTCGTCGTGACCCAGCTCGAGCGTGGTGATGGCGCGCGCCAAGGTCGCGGGGTGCTCCGTCGAGAGCTTCTCGGGCAGGCGCGCCGTGAGCGCGCCCGGCAGGCGATCGCACTCGATCAGCATGTGGCGGATCATGCCCACCAGGCCCATGCGGCGGCCGTCCTCGGGCGAGAAGATCTTGGCCACGCCGCGGCTCTCGAGCAGGCGGATCTCGTCGGGGACGATGACACCGCCGCCGCCGCCGTACACCTTCACGTGCCCGGCGCCGCGCTCCTTGAGCAGCTCGAGCATGTACGTGAAGTACTCGACGTGCCCGCCCTGGTACGACGAGACCGCGATGCCCTGCGCGTCTTCCGCCACGGCGGCGTCGACGACGTCTTGCACGGAGCGATCGTGGCCCAGGTGGATGACCTCGGCGCCCTCCTGCTGCAGCACCCGCCGCATGATCTGGATGGCGGCGTCGTGGCCGTCGAACAGGGAGGCCGCGGTCACGAAGCGCACCTTGTGGCGCAGCGTGAAGGTGTCGGTGGCCTGGGGCGATGCGACGGCGGCGGTGGTCATGGGGCAAGCTCGGCGTTGAAACGGACGCGTAGCGCGACAGTGGAGGGTAGCGAAAGCCGGTCCCCCCTGCGCCTGGCCCGCCCCTGCCCAGCACCGGCCGCCATCACAGGCGCAGGTCGTCGAAGATCGCACCGTCGGGCCAGCGCCAGACCTCCTCGACCTCGGTGTCGCTGCCGCCGATGAAGGCGTCCACCGTCATCAGGGCCTTGGCGGCGGTGACGAGGGCATCTTGCTCCGCCTCGGTGGCGATACGCGCCAGCGTGCCGCCGGCGCCCGCGCATGCGGCGGCGGCCGCCAGCGCCGTCGCGGTCGCCGGGCACACGGCGAAGCGCCGCCCGTCGACGTCGACGTTGGTGCAGCCGGCGAGCTCACCGGCCGGGTCGAGGGAACAGACGTAGGGCTGAACATCCGTGCAGTCGCAGTCGCTCCACTCGCCGTCCTCGTTGGCATCGAGGCTGAGCTCCAGGCAGTCCTCATCGTCGGCGCCGTTGGGGCTGTTGCTGTCCCATGGCGAATAGGCACCAGGCGTGAACAAGGCGTCGCCGTCGAGCCAGCGGAACTGGCCCTCCACCTCGCGATCGTGGGCGCCCAAGAACATGGCGCCGGGCTCGGCGGGGAAGGCGGCGGCGGCGGCGGCAACCACGGCGCGGTTGTCGTCGAGGTCAACGACGCGCAGCAAGCTGCCACCGGCGCCTGCGCACACGGCTTGGGCGTCGTCGAAGGCGGTCAGCGTGGGGCAGAAGGCCAGCGGGCGGCCGACCTCGACGCTGGTGCAGGCGGCCGGCGTCTGGGTGAGCCCCTGGCAGACGAAGGGCAAGAGCTCGCCGCAGCCTCGATCGCGCCAGGTGCGATCCTTGGTGCTGTCGTAGAGCATGCCCAGGCAATTCTGGCCGGTGCCAGCGTCGGGCTGCGCCGGCGCCCAGAGCTCGAAGGGACGCTCCCCCTCCCCTTCACCCTCCCCTTCGCCTTCACCCTCCCCTTCGCCCTCGCCCTCCCCTTCGCCTTCACCCTCCCCTTCGCCTTCGCCCTCCCCTTCGCCTTCGCCCTCCCCTTCACCCGCTTCGCCCTCCCCTTCACCCTCGGCGGCCCCGGGCGCCTGACAAACGCCGTCGGCGCACACCAAGCCCTCGCCGCACTCGCCGTCCGACGAGCACAGCTTGCCGTCGAGGTTCGGGCGCGCAAGGAAACACGCGCATAGAGAGATGGGCAGCACCACCGCGAGCGCCCGGAGGGGCGCGCTCACTCGGCGGCTCCCGCCAGCGCCACCGTGGCGCAGCCGACGCCCACGGCGGCGCTCACGGCGCCGAGCGCGTACATGCCGTTGGCGAGCCAGGCGGTCGCGTTGGCCCACTGGTAGCGCGCGGTGGCGTCGACGGCGCGGGCCTCGCCCTCGGCATCGGCGGCGGCCTGCGCCGCAAAGGCGCCGAGCACGACGCCGCCGCCGACAGCGCCGACGGCCAGCACGCCGGCGCCGGCGCCGGCGAGCAGCATCGGCGAAGGCAGCGGCGCCACCGTCGAGGTCGTCGCGAGCGGCGCCTCGGGCGCGGGGGCCGGTGCGGCCGGCGCCGCCGGGTTCGCCACCTGCATGGGCGGCGGCGCCGGGGTGGTGAGCGAGGCGACGGTCTCTGCCACGGGCTCGGCGCTCTGCTGAGGCGGTGGTGGCGCTGGTGGCGGCGGCGCGGGCGGCGGCGGCACAGGTGGCGGCAGCGCGGGCGCGGTGGCGGCGATCGTCGGCGGTGGCGCCGAGCTCGCCCGCGCGCGGCCGGCCGCCCGTGTCTGGCGGGTGGCCTTCACCGCGGGCCGCAGCTCCTCCACGAGCGTGCGCACCTTGGGCGAAACCGACGATGGCACGGCGAGGCCGGGGCTCGCCTGCAGCGCCGAGCGCAACCAGCGACGGGCGGCGGCCTCGTTGCCGCGCTCGAGCTCGATGATGCCGAGCCACAGCTCGAGGCGCGGGCGCTCGCGGGCGGGCGCCGCGCGCTGCGCCTTGGTGAAGGCATCCCGCGCCGCGTCGAGGTCCATGTCCTCGTAGGCCCGCATGCCCTCCTCGGGCAGACCGGACGCTGCCGGCGCCGAGAAGGCCAAGAGGAGGACGAACAAGGGTGCCATGGACCAACCAAGGATAGCGGCGGCAGGCCCAGCGATCGCCTCGGACGATCGACCGAGTATCGGGCGATGCGCCCCCGGCGCACGCGGGATGACCTACCTCGTCGTACCGGTCAGCCGACGGTGTAGTCTCGTTCCGTGCCGCCCAAGCTGCGTCGCGAGCTGCGCCCCGGCGACCGCCTCGGCGCCTACCAGGTCGAGCAGCGCCTCGCCGAGGGCGGCATGGCCGAGGTCTTCGTGGGCCGCGACCTGCGCAGCGGCACGCCCGTCGCGATCAAGCGCTGCAAGGTCAAGCCCGGCACCGCCGAGCTCGCGGTGCAGATGTTCGAGCGCGAGGCCCGCATCGCGCGCGCGCTCTTCCACCCGAACATCGTCACCACCTACGAGCTGCTCGCCGACGCCGATGACAACCCGATGCTGATCATGGAGCTGCTGCAAGGCGCCAGCGTCGAGCGCGTGACGCCGTGGTTGCGGCGCGAGCCCGACAGCGCGTGGCTCACCTGCGAGATCCTGACGAGCGCAGCGCGCGCCCTCGACTACGTGCACGGCGCGATCGACCCCGACACCGGCGGCCCAGGGCTGGTGCACCGCGACGTCAGCCCCGACAACCTGTTCGTCACCCGCGACGGCATGGTCAAGCTCATCGACTTCGGCCTGGCCAAGCACATGGGCGACGGCCGCCTGACGCGCGTCGGCTTGCTCAAGGGGAAGGCGGCCTTCCTCGCGCCGGAGCAAGTGGCCGGCAACGTCATCGTCGACAAACGCGTGGATCAGTACGCGCTCGCCACGGTCGCGTGGTGGATGTTCGCGGGGAGCTGTCCCTTCGAGCGCGACAACGTCGCGGCCACCTTGCACGCGATCCAGCACGCGCCCGTGCCGCCGGTGTCGGGCCGCGTCGCAGGGCTCCCCGCCGGCATCGACGAGGTGCTGGCGCGCGCGCTCGCCCGCGATCGGGAGCAACGCTTCTCGTCGTGCGGCGACTTCGTCGACGCCCTGCGCGACGCCGTGCCGATCGGACGCCAGGGCACAGCGCCGCTGCCGCGCCTGGCCGCGCTAGCGCGCTCGGCCGAGCTGGGCCGACCACCAGCATTGCAGGTGGTGCCCGCGGACAAGCCCCACGAGGAGCTGCGCTCCGACGAGCCCGCAGCTAGCACCGACCCGCGCAAGTCGCAGCGCGTGCGCACGCTGCCCGACGAGCAGAAGGTGTCGGACATCGAACGCACGCTGGTGGAGCCGGCCCCCATCGAGCCCGCCAGCAGCCCCGACGAACAGGGGTCGAGCACCGCCACCGAGACCTTGGCCCGCGAGCCCGCGGCGCCGGCGCACAGACCCGAGCCCGCGCGCGCCGAGCCCGAGCCCTCGGCGCCACTGCCGGCGCTCGAGCACATCGTCACCGTCGAGGACCGGCCCGAGGGCAGCTTCAACACGAGCCTGCTGGACCAGCCCGGCCTCCGGCCGCTGCGCTGGGCGGCGCTGCTCGCCTTGGTGGTTGTGCTGGTGCTCGCCGCCTTGGTGGCGCGACGGGAGCTTGGCCGCGCGGGCGCGCGGGACGCCGCCGTGCCCACCGAGAAGGTCGAGCTCAAGCCGCCGCCCATGATCGACGTGCCCGTGCCGGCGCCGCTGCCGCCGACGCCACGCCACGTGAAATTGCTCGCACCGCCCACCATCGAGTGGCGCCTCGGCGACGCAGTGCTCGGCAGCGGCGCGCTCGACGTCGACGTGGCGCCCGACACCGCGAGCATCACGGCGAGGGACACCGTGCGCGGCGTCGCGTCGACGCTGCCCGTGGCCGACGTGCTGCGCTACGACGCGCTGCCCAAGACGCGCGTGCGCATCCTGGTACGGCCGTGGGCCGAGGTGACGCTCGGCGACGAGCGGCTCGGCGTGACGCCGCTCGAACCCCTGCTCTTGGTACCCGGCAGCTATTCGCTGCGCTTGCAGCACGAGAGCGAAGAGCAGGTGCACACCATCGAGGTAGCCGCCGAGCCGCTCGAGCTGCGCTACCGCTTCGGTGAGTGATGGCAGCGAATGCGGCGGTCGCATCGATCGTCTATGGTGTGCCGATGCGCGCCGCGCTCTCTTTCATCGCCATCACGACGCTGCTCGTGGCGCTGCCCGCCGCCGCCAAGCCCTATACCGATACGAAGAAGCGCTTCACCATCGAGCTCGAGGCCGGCTGGGAGCTGGCGCCCATCCCCGCCGACACGCTGGGCATGAACTTCCGCAAGAAGGTCGGCGCCGTGCCCGGCTCGTTGCACGTCATGGTGCGCCCACTCAAACCCGCCGAGACCACCAAGCAGACCCTCGACGAGCTCGAGGGGGGCTTCACCGCCGAGCTCGGCTACAAGCCCGGCGGCGACGTGCCGACCAGCGTGGGGCTCTTGCCCGCCATGCGGCGCACCTTCACGGTCTACGCGTCGGGCGACGCCACCACCGTGCGCGCCGTCGAGCTCTACGCGCTGCACGCCTTTGGCCACGCTCACGTGCTGCACTTCGAGACGCTCGAGAAGAGCCGCAGCGCGTTCTCGCGCGACCTCGATCGCATGCTGGCGAGCTACCAGGCCGTCATCGGCAAGGGCGACAACGCGCCGCTGGTGGGCACCTGGATCAACCTCGACGGCGGCACCGATCTGCTGCTGGAAGAGGACGGCAGCTTCAAGCTTGGTCCCTTGGCCGGTGGCTACAAGGCCGAGCGCGGCGGGCTCACGCTCTATCCCGCACAGGGCGCGGCGCCCGAGTCGTTCTCCTACGTGCTCGATGGCGCCAACCTGACGGTGGCCAACCGCAACGTCGGCGAGATGCGCTTTCGCCGCTCGGGCGCCGCTCGCTACAAGAGTGACGGCGCCGCCCCCAAGGTGGCCGGCCCGCTGACGCGCGAGCAGCTCATCGGCGGCTGGAAGGTGGTCGACGCGGCCAGCACCGAGCCCCTGCGGCTGCAGCTCGCCGCCTCGGGCTCGTGCGCGTTCGGCCCGCTGGCCGGGCGCTGGCGTTACTCGACGGGGCGCCTGACCATCACCTCCACCGCCGACGTCACCATCACCTACGCGGCCTCGCTCACCGAGGGCAAGCTGGTGCTGTCCGGCGGTGACCTCGAGCGTGAGCTGACCTTGGTGCGCGAGTAGCGCGTTGCGCGCTACCACCACCCGCCGCGCAGGCCTGCGGGCGTCTCCATCACCACCGGCCCCTCGAACACGTCGTCGTCGTCGAAGCGGCGGCCGCGCGTGGTCTCGAAGGGGCGGTGCTTCCACTGGCGCATCAGCACCTCGCCGTGGTGGGCCAGGCACAAGAGCGCGGTGGGGTCGGTGCGCTCGAGGTAGCGAGCGGCCAGCGCGCGCGCCTGTTTCTCCAAGGCTGCGTGGCTCGTGCGCTGGTGGCGGTTCTGGTCGTACAGGCGCGTGGGGTCGCCCGGATCGATGTGCAAGAGCTCGTGCACCAAGGTGCCCAGGCGGCGCGCGGCGTCTCCCTCGAGGAAGAAGGGCGGTCGCAGGCCCAGCTCGATGGCGCGCCGGTGCCCTTCGACGCTCACGCTGCGCGCCACGCGCGACAGCTCGCGCACGCTGGCCGCCGCGTTGCCGTGTGCCGCCAAGGCGACCACCAGGATGGCGTCGGGCTTGAGCCCCCGCAGCTCCGGAACCGCCAAGCACAAATCGAGGACCACGCGCTCGAGCGCGGGCGTCAGGTGCGGCCGCGGATCGAGCAGGTTCATGCGTCGTCGCTCACGACCTTCTCGCGCACGAAGATGACGAAGGCCATCTTCGGCCGCTTGGAGGCCTCGTTGGGGACGAAGGTCATGCCGTCGAACACCCAGCCCTTGGCGGACTCGTCGTTGAGGATGCGCGTCAGGCTCTCGTCGGTCACGGTCTGCGTCTCGACGACGCGATACTCGGTCACGCGCATGACGCGGGCCTCCCGACCCTGCGCTGTCGTGTATGCCACGAGTCGCCGGCTTCCGTCTTTGGGGCTCGGACACCGCGGGTGGCCGAAAATTTCCGAAATGGCGTTGCCGCAGGCACCATCGTCTCCGACCGGACCAGGAGGCCGCATGGCGACCCACAACGCCCGACAGACCGACCGCGCTCCCTTTTTCGCCGAGATCGACCTGCTCGCCGCCGGCGCCCCCGTGCCGCGGCGCCTCTGGGGCGGCGACGTGAGCGAGGCCGGCATGTTCGTGCAGACCACGCACCCGTTCCACGTCGGCGACCGCGTGGCGCTGCGCTTCGACGTCGACGACCACGAGGTGCACGTGCGCGCCGCCGAGGTCATGTGGGTGCGACGCTTCGAGCCCATCTCGGTGGACGGCAAGCTGCCAGGCATCGGCCTGCGCTTCGTCACGCTGGATCCGCCAGCGCGCGCCGCGCTGCGGCGGCTGGCGCGCAAGGCGGTGGGCGAGCACCGCCCGGGTGACACCACCCTGCCAGATCGCGAGAGCCAGATCTTGCCGTCGGAGACGCCGCGCGCTGCGCTGTCGTCGACGCACGGCGCGGCGGCAGGCGCCGGCGCCGCGCGCCCCGAACGCGCCGAGGAGCTGCCCGCGATCTCGATGGCCCCCTTCACCGAGCTGCCGCGCGTCGAGGGGTTGATGACGGCGGTCCGCGGCCCCTTGACGCCGCCCTTGATGACCGCGCCCACCGAGCGCTTCTCGTTGCCGCCCGACGAGCCAGCGCTCGACGCGGCGGAGCGCGTGTTCCAAACGCCCGCCGCCGTGACCATCGGCCCCAAGCGCACGAGCGCACCGCCCACCCCCCCGCCCGCGACCTCGGCGCGCGAGCCCTTCGCCGGCTGGACCTTCCGCGCGCTCGACGCCGACGCGGAGGCAGCGCCCCCGAGCGCGCCCCCCGAGCACCTCGGGCTCGCCTTCGACGACGAGCGGCCGGGCTCGCTGCTCGAGGTGGCGCCCGACGACGACAGCGGCCCGCGCGAGCTGCGCCTGCCCGCGCTGGCGCGCGACGACGAGCCCGAGCCCTCGCTGCTCGGTGTGGCCCACGACGACGTGGGGGCGCTGTCGGGCAAGCCCGTGGCGGCCGAGCGGCGGCGCCTGTCGCAGCGTCGACCCGTGCGCGCGCTGCCGCTTGCGGCGGCGCTCTTGTGCAGCGGCGCGCTCGTCGGCGTCGGCGTCGGCGTCATCAGCAAGCGCATCGAGCACGTGCCCACCCCGGCGGCCGCCGTGCTCGCGTCTCCGGCGCCCGCGGTCGACGCGGCGGCGCCGGTGGCCCCCGTGATCGACGCGTCTGCGCCCACCAGCGAGGGGGCGAGCAGTGGTTCCGCGCGCGTGCTCGAGGTCGCCGCCGCCGAGCGCACGCTCACGCCGGTGGACGTGGTTGCGGGCGCCCTGCCCGCGCCGCGCGCCGTCGTGCCCAATGCGCCGCGCGCGCCAGCGCCCGTGCCGTCGACGCCGGCGCCACGCAACCTCCACAGCGACGCACGCGTCGAGGTGGCGGTGGGCAACGCACGCGTGCTCAAGACCTTCACGCTGACGGGCCCACACCGCGTGGTCGTCGATCTCGCCGAGGCGACGCTGCCCGGCAAGGCGACACCCACCAGCGAGCCAGGCGTTACGCGCGTACGCTTCGGGGCGCCGGCGCCGGGCACCGCCCGCGTCGTGGTGGAGACCGCGGAGGCGGCCCGCAAGGCGAGCGCCCGCGTCATCGACGGACGGTTGATCATCTCGTTCGCCTCCTGAGGGGACGGACGCCGTTGCCTCGCCGTCGACGAGCGCGCTACACGACAGCGGCCATGAAACCCGCCGCGCTCGCCGTGGTCGTCCTTGGGTGTGCGCTCGCCGCACCGGCCCGCGCTGGGTCCATCGAGGGCACCGTGCGCGAGGCCGGCACCCGCCGCCCCATCCCCGCGGTGATCGTGCTGGCGCAGAACGGGTCGCTCGAAGCCCTCACCGACGACCAGGGCGCCTTTGTGCTCGAGTTCGCCGACACCGGCGTGGCCGCGGTGCTGCTCGAGGTCGACACGCCCGGCTACCAGCGCTTGGTGCAGCAGGTGGCGCTGCGGCGCGATCGCGCCACCACCAGCATCGACCTCTACCTGACGCCGCTCGAGATGGGCGAGACCCGCGTGCGCGAGCGGCGCGCGCGCGACAACGTGGCGCGCGGCTCCCACCACATCCAGGAGGGCGAGGTCAACGAGCTGCCGGGCACCTACGGCGATCCCGCCAAGGCCATCGAGAACTTCCCCGGCATGGGCCGGGTGCTGTTGTCGCAGGGCTCGTTGTTCATTCGCGGCGCCTCGCCGGGCGAGAGCGCCGTCTACGTCGACGACTACGAGATCCCCGACCTGTACCACTTCACCGGCTCCACCAGCGTCATCAACATCCCTTTCGTCGACTCGGTGGAGCTGGTGCCGGGCGCGTTCTCGGCGCGCTATGGCCGAAGCACCGGCGGCCTGGTCACCATCAAGACCAAGAAGCTCCCCACCGACGACGTGCACGGCTTCGCCAAGGTCGACGTCATCGACGCGGGCGCCTACGCGGGTCTGCCGCTCGGCGACGACCTCGCGGTGGGTGCCTCGGCGCGCCGCAGCTACCTCGACGTGATGCGCAACATCCAGCGCGCCAATGGGGGCACGGGCGACGCCATCCTGCTCGTGCCCACCTACTGGGACTACCAGCTCAAGCTCGACTGGGACACGGCGCCGGGCCACGAGCTGGTGGTGTTCGCGTTCGGCTCCGGCGATCGCGAGGAGTACGTCGCCGACGGCAGCGGCGCGCTCGATCCCTACCTGCGCACCAACGACAGCGACTTCCACCGCCTGAGCCTGCGCTACCAACACAACGTGGGCTCGGGCTTCACGCACACCTTCACGCCCGTGCTCGGCTACGCGCGCACCACCATGAACGAGCAAGGCGGCGTGCGTTTCAAGAACGGCGAGGCGCTCGACGCGCAGCTGCGCGACGAGCTCACCTATCGCTCGGGCACCACGCGCGTCATCGTGGGGCTCGACGCCACCGCGCGCCTCGACACCTTCACCTACGGTGGCCTGCTGGCCGACACCATGGTGCGCGAGCTGCCGCCCGTGGACCTGGAGCTGGTGGCGGGCGCCGATCGCGTGCAGCGCTCGAGCGGGCGCGTCACTGCGAGCGCGTACCTCGAGGGGATCTTCGAGCCGCTGCCGAGCACCGTGCTCACGCCCGGCCTGCGTGTCGAGGGCTACCTGCTCGACGGCGAGCCGCACTTCTCGCTGGAGCCACGCTTCGCCGGGAGCGTCGAGCTCAACCCCGGCGACTTCGGCACCCTGCTCAAGGTGGGCGCGGGCTCCTTCTCCCGGCCGCCCGACGCCGAGGAGCTGGCCACCATGCGCGCGCTTGGCGTGGAGCTCGAGCCGCAGCAGGCACTGCACATCCAGGGCGGCGTGGTGCAGCAGCTTGGCGACCGCTTGAGCGCGGGCACCACGGTGTTCTCGATGTGGCGCGATCAGCTCACCACCCGGAGCCGCGCCTTCCCCGTGCCCGAGCGCCTGGGTGAGCTGCCGTTGTACACGGGTGGCTCGGGCCACTCCTACGGTGTCGAGGCGCTGGTGCGCGTGGGCGTGCCCCGGCGCTACTACGGCTGGCTCAGCTACTCGCTGGCGCGGCACGAGCGCTACGACGCGAGCTCGCCCGTGGCCGTGCCCTACCTCTACCTCTCGCCCGTCGACACCACGCACCTGCTCGGCGCGGTGGGTCAGCTGCACCTGCCCTGGGGCTTCCGTCTGGGCGCGCGCTACCGCGTGGCCACAGGCATGCCGCGCGAGGACGCCATCGGGTCCGTGTTCGACGCCGACACCGGTCGCTACCAGCCGGTGTGGGGCCCGAAGGGCGTGGCGCGCTTCCCGGTGTTTCAGGCGCTCGATGTGCGCGTCGACTGGACCTGGGTGCTGGCGTGGTTCGAGCTCGATCTCTACGCGGATCTGGTCAACCTCAACACGCTGTTCGGGCGCCCCGTCGAGGGCACCCTGTACAACTTCGATTGGACCGAGACGGAGCCACGGTACGGCCTGCCGCTGATTCCTACCATTGGGGCGAAGGCCACCTTCTAGGAGTGCCCACATGACGGCCACGAGGCAGCGCACCGTCGAGGTCGATCGCTCCATGCGCTCGAGCGGCATCGCGCTCTCGCCGGGCATGAACATCTGCCAGAGCGACCTGCCGCTCGACTGGTATCAAGAGGAGCTCAAGCCCTACGCCGAGGAGTACCTGGCGCTGCCCGATCGCAAGCCCGAGACCGTGCTGCCGTGGATGGACCGCTACATCGTGCCGGCGCTGGCCCACCTCGGCGATCGCATCATGCTGCTGGCGCACTACTACATGGGCGGCGAGATCGTGAAGCTTGTCGAGCGCTACGGCGGGCGCATCGCCGACAGCTACGAGCTCGCCAAGCAGGCGCAGAACAACCCCGCCAAGAAGGTGTTCGTCGAGAGCGCCGTGCACTTCATGGCCGAGACCATCGCGCTCTTGAAGCACGACGATCAGGAGGTGTGGATCACCAACCCGAAGAGCGGCTGCACCATGGAGGCGCTGGCCAAGGAAGACATGGTGCTGCCCTTGTTCGACGAGCTGCTCGCGCGCTACGGCGAGCGGCTGATGGTGGTCTGCTACATGAACACGTCGGGGCGCTTGAAGGCTTTGGCCGGACGCACCGGCGGGGCCGTGTGCACCTCGTCGAACGCGGGCGTGATCATGCGCTGGGCCAAGAGCCAGCAGAAGAAGATCCTGTTCGTGCCCGACGAGCACCTGGGGCGGAACTCGGGCAAGAAGGTCGGCATCGCGCCCGAGCGCACGTACCTGTGGCCCGGCGGCTGGGACGGCGCCAAGGCGAGCGTGGCCGCGCTCTCGGCCGCCGAGCAGCGCCGCCTCGACGACGCCGAGCTGATCCTGTGGGGCAGCTACTGCGGCGTGCACATGGTGTTCACGCCCGCGCAGGTGGCCTTCTGGAAGGCGCGCGGCTATCGAGTGCTCGTGCACCCCGAGTGCAGGATGGAGGTGGTCGACGTCGCCGACGGCGCCGGCTCCACCAACTACTTGTGGCAGGCCGTGCTCGACGCCGCGCCCGGCGACAAGCTCGCCATCGGCACCGAAGGGCACTTCGTGCGCAACGCGCGCGCCGTAGCGGCGGCCCGCAGCGTCGAGGTGCAGAACCTCGCCGACGTGCCGGCCAGCGCCGGCGGACCCGGCTCGCTCGGCTGCGGCTGCGCCACCATGAGCAGGAACGATCCGCCCCACCTGGCGGGCCTGCTCGACCTCTTGGCGCGCGGCCGGGCGCCCGAGCTCAACCGCGTGCTGCCCGGCGACGTGGTCGACGAGGCCAGCGGGGCGCGCGAGCGACTCGACGCAGCGTCGCGCGCGCAGATCGCCGCGGACGCGCGGCGGGCGTTGCAGCGGATGATCGAGCTGACTGAGGCGGCCCGCTCGTCGTCACCGGCGGGAGCTGCCTCGTCAGCACCCCGGTAGTACGCTCAACCGAGTGGACAGCAGGTGCCGCCCGCCGGGCGGCAGGCGCAGGGCCCGCGGCCGCGTGACGGCGCTCTCCACACACACGAAGCGCTTCCACGCCTCCTCGCCGAGGTCGGCCATGGCCGTCGACTTTGCGCGCCAGGGGTTCCACACCACGGTGCAGGGCGAGCCCTCTTTTTCGACGACGATGCGGCGCCCGAGCACCGGGTCGAGCACCGTGACCGCGCCCGTGGTGTCGAGGAAGATCCGATCGGTCTCGTCGGCGAGCCGCAGCGGGCCGCCCGCGCTGCGCTGCTCGCGGCCTGCGTCTACCTTGTCCAGATAGGGCGTGTCTTCGAGGCCGCGCATAGACACCTGCGTGACATCGCCGACCTCGAGGTAGCTGTGCAGCGCCGCCTCCAGGTCGAACGCGTCGATGCCCGTGTTGTGCAACTGCAACGCGAGCTCGAGCGTGTCACCCAGGGACACGTGCAGCTCGGCGCTCAGGGGCCAGGACCACAGCGCGCGCGTCGTGTCGTCCATCGGCAGCGTCAGCGCCAGCTCGACGCGCCCGCTCGCATCCACGCGCACCCGCTCGACGCGCCACGCTCGCGTGCGCGCGAAGCCGTGCGCCGGCGACGGCTGGCCGCCGGGTCGGGGATCGTCGGCGCGCGCGCCGAACCACGGCATGCACAACGGCACACCGCCGCGAATGGCCTTGGCCGGCGCGAAGGCGCTGCGCGGCGACAAGAACAGCACCGGGCGCTGACCGGCCGGCGCCCAGCTCGCGACGTGCGCGCCGTGCGCGAACACGCGAGCCTGACAGCGCGCGGTGCGGACCTGCAGCACCGGCAGACCGCCCTCCCCTTCCTCCCACCGTGCGCCCGGCGCCTCGTGGTCGCGGGCGAGCTCTGCCAAGGTCTGCGTCATGGTTGGCTCCGCGCCATGGGGTCACCAGCGTCGTCACGGTGGTCGCCGCCGATCACACCTGACCTTGCTCCCTCGGGCTCGTTGCACAACCCCTCGAGCTCGTTTCCTGACCCCGGACCGAGCGGGCGCCATGCATGCGGCGGGAGGGGTCATGAAACGAACGCTAGCGGGCGAAAAAGCAGCGGGGCCCTCACGGGCCCCGTCGCTCAGCGGTCAGCGGTCAACCGACGGATCTCAGCGAGAGATCCGCAAGCTCACCAACGGCCACCACGGTCGCCGCCGCGGCCGCCGCGACCACCGCCGCCGCCGCCACCGCCGCGGTTCTCGCGCGGACGCGCGACGTTCACTTGGATGGTGCGCCCCTCGATCATCTTGCCGTCGAGCGCGCTGATCGCGGCCTTGGCCTGCTCGTCGTTGCCCATCTCGACGAACGCGAAGCCGCGCGAGCGACCCGTCTCGCGATCGGTCACGATGGACGCACTGCCCACGGTGCCGAACTCGGAGAAGAGCTGCGCGAGCTGCTCCTCGGTGGTCTTGAAGGAGAGGTTGCCGACGTAGAGCTTGTTCTCGGACATTGTTTTCGTTCCTGCGAGCGACCCAATCACCGCGCCGTCAACCATTGACGACCGTGGTCGGGGAATGACGTTCTTGTGGACGTGGTGAGCAAGCGACGCGAGTGCGAGCGAGCAAACAGACCCCAAAAACAGCGCCCGATCGTGGCGCTGGGCACATCCTGCCAACACCGCCGTGCAACGCAAGTCCCGTTGCCGGGATGCCGGTCACGACCAGTGTGGCAGGGGCACCTGCAAACGTGGCGGGCAGCCGGTGGTCCACCGGGTCACCGGCACGATCGTGCTGTTGTTGCGCCGCAGCCAGCGAATCCACCGATGAAGCATCGCGACCCCTCGCTTGATGTCTAGGGAGCATCAAGGCCGATTGGCCGCGAGCGCGCATCGGTTGATTGCCGGGGTCAGCCGGCGGGCTTCTTGGCGCCGGTCAGCTCCTCGGCCAGGTGCTTGGCCCCGTAGATCTTCTCGAGGGCCTCGAGGATGGCGTCGGTGTGCACCGCCACGGCGCGGTTGTTGGCCGGGTTGAAGCCGTAGTCGCCGCCCAGCGAGTGGATGTTGCCGTCGAAGATGAGGCCGATGACCTCGCCGTTTTGGTTCACCACCGGCGAGCCGGAGTTGCCGCCGATGATGTCGTTGGTGGTGACGAAGTTCATGCCCTTCTTGAGGTCGAGCTTGTCCTTGGACTTGAGCCACGACGCGGGCAGCGCGAAGGGGTCCTCGCCGGTGTGGCGCTCGAAGGCGCCGCCCACGGTAGTGACCGGGTTCACGTCGCTGCCGGCCTCCTTCCAGCCCTCCACGGCGCCAAAGGACAGGCGCAGGGTGAAGGTGGCGTCGGGATAGACCGAGGTGCCGAAGGCATCGAAGCGGGCCTTGGCGATGGTCTCGCTCTCCTTGTTGGTGACGCTCTCCACCTCGTCCTCCCAGCGCTTGCGCAGGGCACGGGCGTCGGCGTCGACGAGCTTGGCCATCAGGATGAGCGGGTCGGTGGAGGCGTCGATGGCCTTCTTGCCGCCGTCGAAGAGCTTCTGGCGCTCCTTGACGTCCTTGAGCTTGGACTTGCTCAGCTCACGCGCGAGGGTCTCCGGCGACTTCTTGCCGAGGATCTTCTTGACGGTGGCGTGGTCGGGCCCGAGCTGCTCGCGCATCTTGGTGAGGCCGAAGCTGAGCGTGGCCTCCTCGAGCTCGGG
>JADZDP010000113.1 GCA_020850995.1 Deltaproteobacteria bacterium | reverse complement strand
CTGAATCCCGCACTGAATCCCGCACTGAATAGCGCGAGCGCCGCCCTTTTGGCTCACGAGCGAGGTCGCGCGCCGGCTGTCACTTCTTGGTGCGCTGCGTCACCGAGGCGAGGCGACCGAGCGGGCCGGGGACGGTGCCGGGGGGGCGCTCGCCGCCGCCGAGGACGCCCTTCGGCCGCTCGCTGCCGAGAAGCGCGCGGGCGGCCCTCGAGGGGGCATCGGCACCGCCTTCGAAGGCCTTGCGGATCTCCTCGAGCAGCGCCGGCGCTACCGGGCGCTCGTGGTACCAGGCGGCCAACGCGGCGGCGATGTCGTCGCCCTCCGCGGTGTCGAGGTCGAGGTCGACGCCGGCGTCGAGCATGGTCTCGACCATGAGCCGCTGCACGCCCTCGCTCAGCGTCGCCAGCTCGAGGCCACTGAGCAGCACTACGAGCGGGATAGCGTGGCGCACCTCGTCCACCGGAAACACGCGGTTGCCGTCGTCGTCGAGGCGAGACAGCGCGGCCAGCAGGGTGTCGAGCGGATCGCTCACGGTGCGCAGGGTAGCGCAGGTGGCGCGGCGGGCGAAGCGCCGCTCACGGCCGCGACGCGAGGAAGCGGTACGCGTCGTCGCGCGCGCGCGCCCCCTCGAAGGACGCGGGGTCGAAGAAGAAGATGTGGTTCGAGATGAGCGGCGTGTACTCGTCGGCAGCGACGCCGGTGGCCGCCGCCAGGATGTGTGTGGCGTCGTTTGGGATGACGCGATCGGACTCGGCGGCCTGGATGAGCAGGCGCTTGCTCGCCCACCCGTCAGGGCGACGCAGGGTCGCCCGCGGCGCCAGGTTGAGCGGGTCCACGGGGTCGAGCACCAGGTGCGCCAGGTCCTCGTAGTCGCGGAACTGCTCGCTGTCTTGCGCGATGCCCATGCGGTCCAGCGAGCTCGCCAACAGCGGCGCGATGACGCTCGATCGCTCGAGGATGACCACGAAGTCGGCCCCCGGCACGTTGAGCGCGAAGGAGCCGATCGACGTCGTCAACCCGGCCAAGGTGGCGCCATAGATGCCGCCTAAGGACACCCCGAACCAGCTCCAATCGTCCCGCGACAGCGTCATGCCGGGCACGGTGGCGTCGAGCGCGCCGCTCTCGAGGAGGCGCAGCGCTTGGGTGAGGTCGACGGAACCTTGCAGCACGTGGTCGCGTGATGCGACCAGATCATCGATGAGGATGAAGGCGGCGCCCGTGGCCAGCGGTACCTCGGGGCCGTCGGGCCACAGCGAGTCGACCACAGCCAGCGATCCCGGTTGATCGTCGGCGTCCTTGCACGTGTGGTCGTCGGCACAGTGCTGCCCAAGCGCGCAGTGCAGATCCTCGGTGCAGACCGAGCGCTCGCCATGGAACGGCAGGTCGATGGCCAGCGTGGCGAAGCCCTCCTGCGCGAGGCGGTCGGCCATGAGAAACGCGAGCTCCTTGGTGGTCGTGAGGCCGTGGCCGAACACCAACACGGGGATGGGCGCATCGCCGTGCGGTGGCACCGTGAGCACGAAGGGCACCTGCGACTCGACCGGTCCCCCGGGGAAGCGCCGCAGCGTGTGCGCGTCGATGTGCTCGAGCGAGCGGAAGCTGCCGCTCACCACGGTGTCGACGTTAGGCATCACGGCCCACACGCCGCGATCCCAAGGAGTGGCCACGACGACGTCGGCGAGGCCGGGGGCCACGGCGCGCTCGGTGAGCGCCGCGGTGTGGACCTCGACAAAGGCCGCGGCGTCGAGGGTAGTGAAGGGCACGGCCAGGGCCACGCGGGAGCGATCGAGCCCGCGCTCGCCGAGCGAATCCAAGAGCGGCGCCACCGCCGCGCGCACCGGCTCGAGGCGGGCCGCTTGCGCGTCGGTGAGCAGCGCCGTGGTGGAGCGCCCGTCGGCACGCAAGGGCCGGCGCGCGCGCAGGAGCGCGGCGTCGAGCGAGGGGGCGACCGAAGCGCCGCCGCAGGTGGCGTCGTCGCGCACCACCAGGGCGTAGCGCGCCGCCGCAGCCAACGCCGGGCGCGCGCGCAGGAAGGCCATGCGCTCGTCGGCGCTGCGCGAGTGCTCCACCGCCACGTCGGGGTAACCCGCCGCACCGTCGAGCGCGTAGAGCGCTGGCGCCGCAGCGTCGTCGTCGAGCGCGCAGGTGAACGGCACGCGCATGCGCGCCGAGGGGGAGAAGCCGGGCACGTCCGCGACAGCCGCGGCGATGGCCTCGACGTCGAGCCCCGGCACGTCGAGGACGGGCAGGTTCGGTGCACCGACCTCGTTGGTCGCCAGGTCGCTCGGCCAGGGCCCCGCCGTCGTGTCGAGCAACGCCGTGGGACCGTCGGTGACCGTGAAGGCGCCGAGCCCGAGCAGCGTCTCCGGAGGCACGCCGAGCTCCTGCAGGCGGTCGAGGGTGGGCGTCAGCGCAACGCCGAGCGTGGCCAAGGTGCGTTCGAGGTCAGCGTCGGTCTCGGCGCCGGGCAGCTCGCCGCAGGGGTCGCCGCTGTCGTCGGGGGCCCGCCCCGCCAACGCCAGCATGCAGCGGAAGCTCGCCGACGCGCGCGCGGCCTGCTCGGTGCCGCGCAGTCCGCCGGCGCCACCCCGCACCGCCAGGGCATAGCGCGCTCCCACCTCGAGAGCGGCGCGCGGGTCGAGGCGCGCGCCCTTGCCCTCGAGCGTCAGGGACAGGTCGAAGCCCACTCGTTGCCCGTCGTCGAGACGGACCAGCTCTACGGCCAGCGGCACGCTCACCGGGTCGAGCTTGTCCGAGAGCTCGAAGGCGAGCGGTGTGTCGGCGCGCGCGCCGCCCTGCGCCGACACATAGGCGAGCAGCTCTGCGCGCACGGCGTCGACGGGGGCGTCGGCGCGTACCAGGTCGGGCACCAGCTCCGCGCTCTCGTCGGGGAACAGCAGGATCCCGTCGGTGGGCGCCCAGAGGAGCTCGGGGCCCATCTCCAGGTCGCCGTCCGCGGGCGTGGCAGGTGGCGACGCCGCGGGTGCCACGGGCGCGTCGCATGCGGAGAGCGCGACGAGCGTGAGCACGAGGGTTGGGGCACGCGTCGTCGTCATGGGCCCGCCAGGGTGCACACGATGGCCGTGTGATCGAAGTAGGTGAAGTCGAGCACCGCGGGCAAAGCGCCGTCGATGCCGGCGGCGACGCAATCGCCATCGAACGCGTCGCTCACCACGTGGTCGATGTTGACGGCGCCGTCGTAGGTGGGCGTGGCGTTGAAGCCGCACTCGGTGACGAAGTGAAAGGGCGTGCCTTCGGTGAAGTCGTTCCAGCGCTCGGCGCTCTCATCGAGCAGCTCGAGCCTGCCGGGGTCGGTATTGAAATCGCCGAGGACGATATTGCGTGCGCCGTTGGCCGCCGGAGCGCCATCGAGATCCTCGAACACCTGCTCGACCTGGCGACGGCGGCACTCGGCGTCGTGCGCGGCGGCGCCCGACGAGCCGTGGAAGTTCACCACCGTCATCTCGCCGCCGCCGACGAGGTCGACGACGCCGCGGCCCACGCGTGAGCCCGAGCCGCACTCGTCGACGCGCGCCCCCGCGAGCCCGTCGAGGCACAGGTCCTGCGCGCAGCCGCGAAAGGTGCCGAAGGAGCGGAGCACAGCCAGGCACTTGTCGGGCTTGCCGAGGTTGCAGGCCACCTGATAGCCGGCACCCAGCACGAGCTGTGCCACGGTGGGGTCGCCCGCTTGCCAGGCGTCGCAGACGTAGCCGACGCGCGCGTCGGCGGGGATGCCCTCGCACTCCGGTGTGTGGAAGATCTCCTGGAAGGCGATGAGGTCGGGCCGCAGGTCGGCGAGGAACGCCGCCGTGCCTTCCACCGCGGGGCGCCACGCGAGGCCGCTGCCGTAGTACTCGGTGGTGATCTCCGCCTGCGCCGACGAGTAGCCATCGTCGGGGCCGACGTCGTGGCGCGCTCCACCGGCGCTGCCCGTGTTGAAGGTCGCCACCACGAACACACCGTCGTCGACGGGGTCGCCCTCGCCCTCGCCCTCGCCCTCACCCTCGCCCTCACCCTCGCCCTCGCCCTCACCCTCGCCCTCGCCCTCGCCCTCGCCCTCACCCTCGCCCTCGCCCTCACCCTCGCCCTCGCCCTCACCCTCGCCTGGGGCGTCCTCGTCGCACGCCGCCGCGGTGGCCGCGAGCAGGACCCCGATCCCCAGCAAGAAAAAACGATCATGTGGATGCATGGGACACCGGGGCGGACCCTAGCGGAGTGCGCCCTGGCGGGGATAGCGCCGTCTTTCCACCCTGCGCAGCTCAAAGAGCCGGATCTGCCGGACAAATGTCCCGCGGGCAGGCGCCGATGCACGTTGAGGGTGTGGGCGCTGCTCCCGCCAGGGCTCGCAGCTCGTCGCGTCAGCCGCGTCGACGACGCCAGCGCGCGCTCACGAGCAGCAACAGCGCGCCGAGCCCAACGTCGGAGCGGCCCACCTGATCGCAGGCGCCCATCTCGGGCGCCACGTTGCAGGCCCAGCTCGCCGCCAGCTCATCGGCGTCGTAGTCGGGGTTGAGCGCGCCCCCAACCTGCACCACGTCGCCGTCGATGGTGACGGTGCCCGTGATGGTGTTCTCGGAGAGGCCCGCGCGGCCGTTGACCGCGAACAGGTTCGAGTCGGCCACGTCGAGCACGAAGGTCATCCCCTGCGCCTCGAGCGTGACCTGGGCGTTTCGCAGGTGCACACCCTGCAAGGTCGCCACCGGCGTCGCCACCGTGTAGCGCTCCTGCTCCTCGCTCCAGCCCGTGATGGGCTTGAGGAATGCGTCGAGGGTGCCGTTGTGGATGGTGAGGATGCCGAGCGGCTCCTGCTGCCCGGGGGCCAGGGCCCACGACGAGAACTCGTCGAGCGCCACGTCGGTGAGCCACAGGTCCACCGACTCGGGGCTCTGAGGCGCGATGGAGTCGGCGACGCGGCCGAGCAAGGGCACCTCGACGTCCTCGCGCATGCCGCGCACGGTGCGCGTGGAGTCGACGTTGGCGCTGCCGACCCAATGCGTGGTACCGCCGATGCAGTCGGTGGCGTACACCGCGGGCGTGGCGCCGGGCCCGAGCGGGCAATCGTGCACGGCCCAGGTCAACGAGCCCATCTGTCCGGCGTGGCCCTCGACGATGGTGGGGTTTTTGAGCACGTCCATCTTGTTGGAGAAGCCGCAGTCCTCATCGGAGTTGATGGCGCCAGCCACGGTGCCGGCGGTCTGGATGATGAGCCGCGCCACACCGTCGGCGATGACCTGGTGCATGTCGCACTCATCGTCGGAGCTGGGCTCGCGCACGGCGCCACACAACCAGCCGTCACGGAACTCGTCGGCGTCGTAGCCAGGGTCGAGGGTCGGCTCGCCGTCGTCGAGCGGGATGGCGTAGCGCTCGCCACCCACCACTATCTCGCCGGCGAGGTAGTTCTCGCGCTCGCCCTTCTTGCCGTTCTGCGCGTCGAGGCTCGAGCTCTCGATGGTGATGCCGAGGGCGTTGCCGCTGGCGCGAATGGTCGCCTCCACGCCGGGCTCCCAGGTGACGTCGTCGAATGACACCACCGGGGTGTCCACCGAGCAGGCGCCCGTGACCGTGTCGATGGCCAAGCGCGGGTACATGGTGCCGCTGACCACGCCGTGGGCCACCTCCATCACCTCGGGGGCGCTCCCCTGCACCGCGGCGTCCTCGAGCACCAGGCGGAAGCGCAGGGTGGCGGCGTCGCGCGAGGTGGGGATGATGGGCTCGTCGGGGTTGCCGGTGCGGCGCCCACGCACCTCGAGGCTGCCGGTGAACGCCGCGCGTCCCGAGATCGTAGGCGAGTACCCAACGCAATCGCCCGGCATGACCCGCGCTTCGCCGAAGTCGATGACGCAGGGCTCGTCGATGCGATAGGTCGCGGTGCCGCCCTCGCGGCCCACCTCGCCGGTGACCTCGGCGGCAGCGCGCACCGCCGAGCTCTTGAGGCCGCAGCTCGTGTCCTTCGAGAACGCCGACACGATGTTGCCGACGGTGTTGATGGTGAGCTTGGCGGCGCCTTCCGCCAGGCGCGGTGCCAACGATTCACAGGCGTACTCGAGCGGCAACTGCAAGTCCTCGACGCAGGCGAAGCCCTGCACGAAGGCCTCGGAGTCATAGTCGGGGTCGAGCTTCTGGTCGTGCGCGAGGCTGACCTCGTTGTTCCAGACGTTGATGGTGCCCTTGATCTCGTTCTCGCGCCCTCGGTACGAGCCCACCTGCGCCGACAGGTCGGCGCGGCGGACCGGCACGTCGAAGACGTGCCCCTCGCCGTCGTCGATCTCATACGCCGCGTCGCTGACCACCAGCGAGTCGATGGTGATCGCGTTGGTGGGGACCGAGCACACGCCAAGTGACGCGCTACGCGCCAGGTGCACGCTGGCTTTCAGGTCGATGATCCCCTGCTTGATGAGCGCGCTGGCTGCGGCCTCGCCCATGCTCGCGCGGTAGCCGAACACCACGGCGTGCATCGTCAAGGTCACGGCGTCGGGCGACTGCGGCACCACGGGGGTCTCGGGGTTGCCCGTGAGCAAGCCCTCGATGGTACGGGTGGCGTCGACGATGATGCGGCCCTTCACGCGGGTCTCGGCGCCGGTGCAGTCGCTGCTCACGGTGACCGGCTCGGCGTTCGGATCGAGGCCAAAGTCGAGCTCGCAGCCCTGCACGGTCCAGGTGATCTTGCCGACCTGTCCTACCTCGCCCTCCACGGTGTAGTCGGCCATCACGTCTTCGTTGCCAAAGCCGCAATGTGCATCGGTGTTGACCACCGAGAGCAGCACGCCGGCGTTTTGCACCGTGAGCCGCGCCGCGCCGTCGCCCACGCGCACCGGAAACAGGCTCTCCACTTGGCAGGCGCTGCCGAGGAGCGAGAGGACCACCATGGTGCAGCGCAGCGACGATCGCACGAGCCCTCCGCGTCCAGGGCTGAGGTTCGGCCAGCGGCGGCGCCCCGTCCTTCGGTCGATCGGCGAGGTCGGTCGGCGTGCCGATGGCCTGACGTCGGTGGGGCGACGTAGGTCGCACCTCGACACGGCGCGGCGTGTTCGAGGCCTACAGCGGAGGTAGGACGCCCGACTACCTCGCCAGCATCAGGTGGGTGCCGACGACGCCGCCGGTCGCTCGCTGTGCGTGGCGTCGAGGAAGCGGCGCAGCACCGCCTGCTCCACGGTGCCCTTCTCCCGCGCTGGCGTCGGCAAACGACACCACAGCCGCAGCGTCTCGCCCGGCTCCACCTGCACCAACACGCGCGGCTCTTGGGGAGGCACCTCGGTGTGCTGCTCACGCGCGCTGCGCTCGAAGAACTGGCGCGCCTCGTCGGCGTAGGGCTGCATCTGGGCGCTCATGGCCGAGAGCAGCGCCTGCTCGGCGTCGCGCCACCGCGCGTCGGCGCGCACGCACACGGGGAAGCTGTGGAGCACGTACACGTCGGCGTAGGACTCGTTGGTCACCGGGTGGCTGAAGATCATGCTGTTTGGCACCGTGACGGCGCGACCCGTGCGCTGGTGGCCCACGGTGCTCGGGCCCACCTCCAGGATCGTGGTGGTGAACAGCGTGGTGTCGACGACGTCGCCGCGGACGCCGCCCAGCTCCACGCGATCGCCCACCTCGAAGGAGCGCGACGACGAGCGCAGGAACGAGCCACCGGCGCACATGATGAGCTCCTTGGTGGCGAGCACGATGGCGGCGGCCACGGCGGCCAAGGACAGCGCCACCAGCTTGAGCTCGTCGAACCACAGGGCGCCGGTGCCGACGACGAGCACCACCAGCATGGCGCTGCGCGTGCTGGCAGTGATGCGCCGCAGCTCGTCGGGCCGCAGGCCGCGCTTCTTGAGGGCGCGCAGCACCAAGCTGCGCCCACCGAACACGGCGATCCACAAGGCGAGCGTCAACAGACCGTTCTTCAGCACCGTCGCCCGCTGCAGGGCCTCGAGCAGCTCCGCTGCCGGTGAGGGCACGATGGGTTCCATGGATGCCTCGTCTCCCGCGTGGTGGCCTCAGGGTTGCACGGCGATGGACCAGGGGATGTCGTCGATGCCGTCGCCGAGGTCGAGCTGGCCGAGGTCGCTCACCGTGGTGCCCGCGATCTGCAAGAGCTGCACGTTGCCGACCGCGTTGGTGGCGGCCGCCAGCACCAGCCCAGCGTGGGCGCCGCGCGTCACCATGGCGAGGTGCTCGGCCAGCCCCACGCCGCCCACCTGCCCGGCCGGCGCCAAGGTGTCACCGCTCACGTCGAACAGGTGCACGGCGTCGGCCTCCCAGTCGGACACGAGCAAGAGATCGCCGTCGGGCGAGAACAGCGCCTCGCTGGGCGTCTCGAGGCCGGTGGCCGTGTCGAGCTCGTCCACCTCGTCACCGGTGAGGGAGAACAGCTTCAACGTGCCCGCCAGCGACGAGAACATCGAGTTGTTCGGCACCGCCACCATGGTGCCGCTCGGGCTGGCGGCGATGCGCGTGGCCCCCACCGCGTCGCTCCACAGGTCGAAGGCCGCCACCTCGGTCACGGGCGGCCCAAGCTGCACCAGGCGCGTGTCGTCGTCGTCGATGGGATCGAAGGCGGTCTGGCCGCCGAGCAAGAGCGCGCGCCCGCCTCCGATCGGCGCCAGCGAGGTGCTCAGGCGCAAGCCGAGCGTGGCGCTGGTGGCGCGGGTCAGCGTGCCGTCGCACTTGAGGGTGACGACGTAGACGCCGCTGGTGTCCTCGGCGACGTTGGAGCCCACCACCCATGCGGTGCGCCCGTCGGCGGACAGGCGCAGGTCGCCGTAGCCGGCCGCCGGCAGCGCCACGCTGCCGATGACCGTCAGCTGATCCACGGCGCTCACGGCCACGCTCACGAGCAGGCCGTCCTCGCCGAGCGCCAGCAAGATGGAGCCGTCGGGCACGAACTCCATGCGGCGCACGTCGGTGCCCACGTCGAGGCGCGTGCCGTCGTCGCTCAAGGTGGTACCCGCCAACGTGAGCGTGCGGATGGTGGTGCCGTGGTTGGTGGCGTGGCTCACCACCACCACGCGATCGCGATCCGCGGCGCCGAGGCTCGAAAACGCGCAGGGCTCCTCACCCTCGCCCTCGCCCTCGCCTTCGCCTTCGCCTTCGCCTTCGCCTTCGCCTTCGCCTTCGCCTTCGCCTTCACCAGCCTGCAGGGGCTCGTCCACGCAGGCCAGCAGGTGGGTCAACGGGAGCAGAAGAACGGCGACGGCAAGGTAGCGGCGCGGCATGGGCGCGGCCATCGCACGGCGACGCGTGGCTGCAAACTCCCCGTGCGCGCTGGGTCACGTGCGACGCGGTGGCGCCAAAGGCGCGCCGCGGCCGATAGTCCATGGGTGACCACCTTGTCGTCGGCTCGCTTGCATCAGCTCCGCGCGGTGTTTGGCGCCGAGCTACCGAAGGACCTCGGCCTCGCCCTCGGCATCCTCGAGGCGAGCCCCGCGACGCCAAGCTCGCCCACGGAGCGCGCCGCCCTGCGCGAGGCGGTGGTGGCGCTCGCCGGTCAGCGCCTCGACGAGGCAGCGCAGGGCGCCAAGCTCATCGACGCGGGCGCGCCCACGACGAGCGGCGCGCGTCCCCTGCCCGCTGGTCTTTCCTTGCGCCTGCAAGAGGCGCTGCGCGCCAAGAACGCGACCAGCCTGCGCGGCACCGTGGCGCTCGCCGAGGCCGCGCGGCTGTTCACGGCGGCGGCCACGGCCGACATCCCCTGGAGCTTCGTCGCCGACGGCTGCTTCTTTCGCGCGCACACCGTGGCCAAGATGCTCGAGGAGCAAGGCGTCTTCTGCGAGAAGCTCTGGGCCATCACCAAGGGCGGCGACCTCGTCATCGAGCAGGACAAGTCGAAGAACGGCTACTCGGTGGTGGTCAACCACGTGGCCGCGTGTCTGCACGTGGAGCGCCCTGATGGGACCCGGGCGCGCATGGTCATCGATCCCTCGGTGGCCGACCGCTTGCTCACCGAGGACGAGTGGCTCAGCAACATGCGCTCGGCCTCGGGTACCGGCGTTGAGACCCTGTTGATGCCGCGCTTCATGCTGATGCTGTGGGAGCGCGAGCAGCCGCCGAGCACCTGGCAAGAGAGCCAGCTCGTCGAGGCGCAGGCCTGGCACCGAGGAGGCTGGCAGGAATCGGAGAAGGGCTACCAAGAGATGGGCTACTTCGACGATCCGCTGAAGTTCATGGCTGGTGCCTGACGCCCCATCCACTGTGGGCTCTCGCTCAGGCGAAACACAGACCGCAAGTGCGGGACGCGTGGTGACGCGCACAGACCGCGTAGCGGGCGGGCTCGCCGCGTGCGAAGGGAGCCGCGCGGAGGTCTCCCATGCGCGCGCTCGTCGCAGATCTCGTCCCCACGCTCCTTGTGGCGCTGCTCTGCGTCGCCAGCGCGAGCGCTCGTGCCCAGAGCGCCGGCGGCCTTGGCGAGCCCACGGTCGACGCCAGCACGGCTGTGGATCCCGCGGTGACGTTGGGGCTCGGCACGGTGCTGGCGCGAATCGATCGCGGCAAGGTCGCGTACCTCGCGCTGGCGCAGGGCGGTGTCGCGGTGGTCGACCAGAGCATGCCGGGCGCCCCGCGGCTCCTCACGACCCTCTTGCCGGGCCAGGCAGTGTCGCGCCTGCTCCTCGACGGGGATCGCCTGTGGGCCGTGGTGCTCAGCGAGAGCGCACATGCGTTCTCGGTGGTAGAGCCGGCCGCCCCGCTCGCGCTCCTAGCGGGCGCCGATGTCCACCCCGCCGCGAGCGCCGTGCTGCCCGCACCGCACCCGCCGAGCCCTCCCTCGACCGCGCCCGTGGCAGCGCCGAGCGCGCCGGCGCCGAGCGCCAAGGTGCTGGAGGTGAGCGGCGGGCGCGTCATCTTCGACGGTGGCACGGCTGGTGGCTTCGCTGCGGGGATGCACGTGAAGGTCGTTTCGCAACGCCTGGTCACCAAGCCCGACCTCGTGAAGGGCGGCATGGCCCAAGTGCCCTCGGGCGAGGTGACGGCGGTGGTGGCCATCGAGGATGTGGCAGAGGAACGCGCCATGGCGGTGCTCGGGCGCGGCGACGTGGCCGCTCCCGGCGATCTGGTGCTCGCCACCGACGAGGGGCTGTCGGAGAGCCTGTTCTTGCCTCGGCGCGCGCCCTTTCATTGGAGCCTCGGCTTCATGGCGCGCCCCTTCCTCGGCGTGAACGCGCCGGGGATCTTCCCCGTCGGCGGTCTCGTCGACGGCTACGCGCGCTACACCTTCGACGCCGTGCCCATCGCTCTCGGCGTCGAGATGGCGCCCATGGGCTTCGCCGTGCTCACCCGCGACCTGCATTACCCGGGCACCTTCGCGCTCACCGCCGCGTACGTCACCGACTACTTCGAGATCGGCCTCGGCGGTGGCGCGCTGGTGGGCAACGCCGGGCCCTGCACGCAGAGCGGCGCCGAACAGCAGATCGACACCAACGATGACGGCGTGCCCGACGAATTCCGTTTCGTCCCCGACGGCGAGCCCGTGTGCGAGCAGAACAACGGCGCCACCTTCAACCAGGTGCTGCGCCTGGGCGCCCACGACGGCCTGCACCTGTCATGGTCGTCGTCGATCTTCGCGCGCCCCGAGGGCTTCGTGCTGGGCGTGGGCCGCGGCGAGGTGGCCGTGCCGGTCTCATCGAGCCTGGGGCTCTTTGGCGCCGGCGGCGTGGGCGAGAGCGGATGGGCCTTCGGCGAGATCGGCGTGCGCTCGCTGTTCGGCGGCACCGGCGCGCCCGGCACCATCATCCTGTCGGCGAGCTTGGGGGTCTCGGCGGTCTTCGACGGAGCGGGCACCTTCGTCGAGCAAGCGGCAGGCTACGCCTACTACCAGCGCGAGATGGTGGTGGGACCGGCCGTTGGCTTCGGCATGGAATGGCGGCTCTGACCCCGGGAGCTCGTTTCCTAACCCCTCCCGTCGCGTGCATGGCGCCAAGCTGCCGATCACAGCGTTGCTGTGGGCCGCCAATCCGTCGAGGATGGCCGGCGCCTCGCGCCTTGTGCCCGGCAGGTTGGCGTGCGCCCGCTCGGTCCGGGGGCATGAAACGAGCGTTACGGCACCACCACGAGATCCTCCCGGCCCGCGGCGCCCGCAAGCCCAGGTGGCCCTGCTTCGCCAGGGGCGCCCGCAGCCCCGGGGCTGCCGGGGCTGCCACTGCTGTGCAGCCCTGTGGACGGATTTTGGACGCCGCCGGGCCCCCCGTCGCCACCGCCACCCACGCCGCCCCCGCCACCGCCCGCACCGGCGCCGCCGCTGGTGGTCTGCACATCCGGCAGGGCGCCGCTCCGGTAGCGCACGACCACCGTGCCGCCTGCGCCGCCGCCCGCGCCTGCGCCGCCCATGCCTCCGCTGGCGCCAACTCCACCACCGCCACCGCCGCCATCGGCGGCCTCGGTACCGGTGCACACGGCGCCTGGTCCGCCCGCTCCCCCGGTGGCACCGTCGCCGCCGTCGGCGCCATCGCCGCCCACCAAACCCCGCGCGCCGATGAGGCCGCTGCCCGCGATCGCGAGGGTCTCGACGAAGATGGCGCCGCCGCCGTGACCGCCGCCGCCGCCGCCACCGCTCGCGCCGCCACCTCCACCCGCCGCGCCGTTCCCGCCGTTCACGGGGCCGCTACCGGTGCAGCCGCCGCCGCCGCCACCACCACCACCACCGGCGCCGGCCAGGCCGCTGTGGCCCGCGCCGCCGCCGCCGCCGAAGCCGAGGCCCACGCCCGGGGACAGGCCGCCGGCTGCTGGTTGCGCAGGCGTCCCGCCAGCGCCGCCGCGCACCCCCTCGCCGGGGGCCCCGGGCGTGACGCTGGTCGGCGCCGCGCTGCCAAGGCCGCCACGGCCGCCCATGCCGGAGATGCAGTGGGTGTCGAAGGTGGCACCGTTGCCCGGCGTGGCCCCGCCGGCGCCGTCGTCGACGTTGCCGGGGAAGCCGCTTTGGGCGGTGACGTCGGGCGAGAGGTCGCACGCGCCCCCCTTGGAGGCGCCCGTGCCGCCGTTGCCGCCGCCTTGGCCTTCCACCCCAGGCTGAGGCGCGGTGATGGGGCCGCCGCGGAAGCCGGCGCCATCGACGCTGATGGTGCCGCCGGGCAGAACCTGCACGCTGCTGTTGGCGAAGAAGGCGAGCACGCCGCCGGTGGCGCCGTCCCATGGCCGTGTGCTGAGGGTGCCCGCGACGCTCACGTCGGTGAAGCAGGGCGCCTCCACGAGCTGCGTTTGCGCGGCCGGGTCGTAGGAGTGCTGCAGCGGCGCCCCGACCGTCACCGTGCCGAGTGCGGCGCTGACCGCGCGCACGTCGACGATCTCGAAGCGCCCCGCGTTGTTGCCGCCGACCTGCACAAGCACTGCGCGGCTGCCGACCTCGAAGCCACCGGTGGTCGCGAGCTCGATGGTGTCGGCGCCCGTGGACGCCGACACAACTGCCGCCATGGACGCTTGCGACGAGAGCAACACGGTGGCTCCTGCCGCGACGTTGAGGACGCCGTCGTGGCCGTCACACAGGGGCATGGGTTCGCCCTCGCCCTCGCCCTCGCCCTCGCCCTCGCCTTCGCCTTCCCCCTCACCTTCGCCCTCGCCCTCCGCCGCACACGCACCATTGACGCACGCCTGCCCGGCGGGGCAGTTGGCCGAGCTCGCGCAGGGCAGCGCGCCGAAGAAGCACGAGCCCGCCGCGACGGCGACGATCGCGAGGGCGCCCGCAAGGCCGATCCACGTCGAGCGGCTCACGGCATCACCCCGATCGCGAAGAGCGCCCCGCCGATGGCCCCAATCAGCGCTCCGCCCACCAAGAGCCCGGTGCCTAGCTGGCCTTGGCCCTGGGCGGCTACCCGATCCTCAGGCGCCGGTCCCTCGGGGGGCGGCGTCATGTTGTAGAAGGTCGGCGTCGCCAGCCCCATGAGCACGGCGCCGACGCCGAGCGTGACCACGCCGAGCCCGCCGGTGACGCCACCAGCGATGGCGAGGCCCGAGGGCCCGGCGTCTTCGTGCACGCTCATGGCCGGCGCGCCAGGCTCGCCGAGCATGCGCCCCCGTACCCGCGCCAACGCGGCCCGGAGCGCGGGCAGCAGTTGGTCGGCGTTCTTGGCCTCGGCTGTCTCACGTGTCACCGAGCGATTCTCGGCGGTGTCGAAGAGGTTCAAGTGCATGATTGTGGTGCTGCCGAGGAGTGCCACGCTGCCATGCACGATGTAGCGGGCGCCGAGCGCTTGGCCCATTTCGGCGAGGCAGCTCTGCTCGTCGCAGCCGAGGGCTTTCTTCTCCACCTCCACCGAGACCACGCGCCGCAAGTCCTCGGTGGAAAGCACGTCGAGGCGCGCGTCGCGGCCGAGGTCGACTGCGATCTCGTCACGAAGGATGCGCGCGGTGGACTCGGGGACGTTCTCCGCTTGCAGATCGAGCACGAGCACCTTGAGCGGCTCTGCCACCGCGAGCGACGACCACAACACGAGCGACAACATGGGGGCTCCGGCGTCTCGACGAGCCCCACGCTAACGTGCTCTCCCGGGTGGGCGCGAGCGTGTCCGCGCTCGGGTGGTGGCTCAGCGCGCGGCCATCACGCGCTCGACGGCCAGCGTGCGGCGCGCCCAGCCGTACATGGGCAGCACCAACACGGCCCCGGTGATGGCGGTGAGAACCGGCGGGATCGCGTACAGCAACACGCCGGGGATGGCCGAGGTCAGCGTCGTCAACAGGAAGGTGCGCTTCGCCGACACGCCCGCGATATCTTCCGCGAGCATGGTGGCGTGCCGGCCCACGAGGAAGGCGAACACCAGGTGCGCGTGGCCCACGATGATCAGGCTCGCCATCACCCACTCGTCGAAGCCGATGGGCCCGGGGCCGCAGCCGAGCAAGAGCGAGATGGCGCCGTGCAAGGAGAGCGGCCCCACCAGCGCGACGCCGATGAGCGGTAGCATGAGGGCGTTGCGCTCCGAGGAGCTGCCTTTGCCGAGCTCGCGCGCCAGCTCCGACGGCGGCAGCGAGGAGCGCACGAGCCAGCTCCCCGCCAGCACCGCCAGGTACACGGTACCCGCGGCGAGCCACGCGCCCATGAGGATGAAGACCGCGGGGGTGCGGTCGTTGGCGAGCGCGTCGAGCGCGAGCAGCAGGAAGCCCACGAAGAGCGGGATCGACGCCGCCACGCGGCCGTGGCGCCGAGCGCGCACCAGGCGCGCCCCAGGCCGCGCGCTGCCGCGCGCCGGGTCGAAGAGCTGCATGGGTGTGGCGGGCAACTCGATGGTGGTGTCCGTCATGCGCCCTCCCTGAGGTCTGCGATGCGCCGAAGCTCGATGATAACGAGGTGCAGCGGCGCAGTGTTCCCGCGCGCACACGTGAAAAACCGTGCGGGATCAGCGGCCACGGCCGCGTACCTGCGCGGCGGCCGCGCTGGCATCGAACGTGCGAGCGCGGCGCACATGCTGTGCCGTTTTCCCTCTGCCCTTGCCCCCCTCGTGCTCCTCGTCGCCGCTGCTTGCGGACCCGCGCCTGGCGACGGCGACCGCCCCCCTACCTGCGGGCTCGCGCCCCTGGTCTTCGATCCCCGCGCTGAGGTCGTGCAGGCCAGCGACGACGACGGCGCCTGCGTACGTCTCGAGCGGCGGCCCGTCGGGGAGCCCGACGTCATGTACAAGGAGTATCCCTATGAGCCCGTGCGCTTGGTGGCCGCGGCCGCCGACCTGTTCCTCGACGTCAGCGACGCCGGCGCGCTCAGCTACACGGCGACGCACCACAATTGGCTCGACGAGATGAGCGGCACCGACGACGACGGCGCCCGCGCCACCGTCGTCTTCCGCTACCACATCGACGACGGCGCCTTCTCGCTCGATCTGACAGTGACGAACCCCGCCGGCACCGTGGTCGCGGGGCCCATCGAGCTCACACCGGCCGGGCAGCTCGACGGGGGTTGATCCGCGTCACGCCGCTTGGAGGGACGTGTTTCGCGCCGCGATCCGCTCCGCTATCGGGCCGCCATGCTGCGAACGCTCCTCGGCTGCTCGCTCGCGCTCCTGCCCTTCACTGCCTGTGACTGCGACGTCGAGCCGCTCTACGCGCCCCCGGGCGCGGTCAGCGGCGTTGCATGCCTGCCCGAGAGCGGCGCGCCCGCGGCCGGCGTGGTGATCGAGCTGCGCCTCGAGGGTGACGACGAGCTCCATGTGGTTGCAGAGCACGATGGGACCTTCTTGTTCGACGACGTGCCGGCCGGCAGCGCCACCGTGCGCCTGCCCGGGGAGCGCGGCAAGCGCATCGAGGTTCGCGCCGGCGCCACCACCATGGTCGACGACGACGCGTGCCGCGCGCTCCCCGAGGACGCGTCCGGTTCAGTGGTGGGGCGCGTGTGCAACCGCCACGTCGACGAGGTGGTGGCGGGCGCCCGCGTGGTCATCCTGCTCCCGGACCAGACCGAGCTCGAGGACACCACCGACACCGAGGGGCGCTTCGCCTTCGCCGAGGTCCCGGTGGGCACGCATGTGCTGTCGGTATCGGCGTCGGGCTTCGCGCGCGCCGAGGAGATCACCGTGCAGGACGACGAGCAGACCGTGGTCGACGTGGGCGGCGCCTGCGCCGTGGGGCCGCCGTTGGAGCTCGGCGGTGTGCGCGGGCGTGTGTGCGCCCCCGATGGCAGCGGCTGGTTGCTCGACGCGCGCGCCAGCATCACGCCCCTCGGTGACGACGAGATCGTCGCCTTCACCGACGCCGAGGGCCGCTTCCTGCTCGACGGCGTACCGGCCGGGCCGCAGACGCTGGTCATCGAGAAGGGCAGCTTCCAAAGCTCGCGCACGGTCGCCATCCCACCGGGGGACATCCTGGAGCTACCCGAGGACGAGTGCGGCCTGGTGCCCGACGAGCTGCGCATCGCCGTGGTGCGCGGCAGCCTCTACGACCACGTGGAGGAGGTGCTCGACGACGTCGGCATCGATCCGAACGACATTGATCTCTACGACGGCGACTGGGCCGAGCGCCTGCTCGGCGCCGACGAGCGCGTGCGCGACTATCGCATCCTGTTCCTCAACTGCCGCTCCGCCGAGGCGAGCTACCTGGCGAGCCCGGTCATGCAGGATCGGCTGCGCGCCTTCGTGGCCGACGGCGGCAGCTTGCACGCGTCCGATCAGGCCTATGACCTCATCGAGGTCACCTGGCCGGAGCGCATCGACTTCTACGGCGACGATTTGGTGCGCAGCGCCGGCGACCGCGGCGCCATCGCCGACGCCCTGCCCGCGCAACTCGTCTATCCGCCCTTGGCGTCGAGCTTTGGCCGCGTCGACGCGACGCTGCGCTACGCGCTCGAGACCTGGAGCGTCATGATCGACGCCGCTCCGGACGTGGTCGTGTACCTGCGCGCCGACAGCCCGCTCATGGGCGGCACCGTCGTTGAAGACTCGCCGCAGATCGTTGGCTTCGAGCACGGGCTTGGGCGCATCATCTACTCGTCATTTCACCAGGAGCCCGGCAGCCACCCCGACCAGCTGCAGCTGCTGCGCCTGTTGATGTTCGAGCTGTAGGGCCGCTCATCCCGGACGCGGGGCCCCCACCCACGACGGCTCCCGCTGGTCGCTGAGCATCGATTCTTCGGGCGTCAGAAGGCCGCGCCCACGCCGAAGCTCGACTCGAGCGCGAAGCCGCCGTTGCGGGTGCCGGCGCCCAGGTCCACGCGCAGCGACAGCACGTGCACCGTCAGCTCGACGCCGAGCCCGGCGCTGAGCCCCCATACCGGCAAGAAGCGGTAGCGCTGATCGTCGTAGGCGCTGAGGATGCCGAGCTCGCCGCCAAGGTGGGTGGCGCCGAAACCATAGGGCCGCAGCCACGTCGTCGCCGAGTGCAGCGCGTTGACGGCGAGGAGCGCGCGAGCGTCGAGCGCGGCCCCCATGCGCGCGAAGTTCACGCGCTGCGTGCCTTCGGTGGGGCCGTAGCCGAGCGTGGCCGCGAGGTCACCACCGAGCACCACGAGCTGCTCGGGCGGCGCCTCGAGCATGCGGGTGACGCGCACGCCGAGCCAGGGCGTGACACGCGTCTCGTTCCCCGAGGTGGGCGCTTGCGCGACCAAGACAAGCGGGGCGTCGATGCGCCACACGGGTGCCTGGGGCGCCCCCGGCGGCGCGTCGGTGGGCGCGGCGGCGAGCACGAGGAGCGCGCTCAGGAGCACGTGGGCACCTTGCCCTCGTCGACGAGCACGCCGAACTTGTCTCGGAAGGCGGCGCAGGCGGCGTCGCGGCGCGCGCCGGGGGGCAGCTCCGCGGCCACCGGCTCGAGCAGGAGGTCGACGTCGAAGTCGCCGGTGGCGCCGATGGACTCGCCCATGCGCGAGAGCGCGCGGCGCAAGGCGGGCTGCACCTCGCCGCGCAACACCTCGACGTCGCGCTCGCTGGCATCCCACAAGGAGCGCGCCAGCACGGTGCCAAGACAGTAGAAGTTGAAGCTCCCCTGCGAGAACAGCTCGTCCTGCGTGCTCGCCCCGCACCCGTCGAGCATCTCGCCGTCGAGGGTGAGGTCGCGCAGGTTCTGGTAGGTGGCCGCGTCGGCGAAGGCACCCTCGAGGTCGCGACGCCCGCTCTCCGACGCGAACAGCAGGCCCGCGGCTTCGAAGACGCCAGGTACGCCATGCACGTCCCCGGTAACGCCGAGCGAGAACAAATCCGCGAGCCCCTCGTCGACGCCCTGGGAGATGACCGTTGCACGAAGCTCGGCGGCGCTCATGTCGACGAAGCGTTTCTTGAAGAAGGTGAAGGCCTGCTCGTCGTCGTAGACGTTCTTGTGAAAGAAGCGATGGCCGTACTCGTGCGCCAGGATGTCGCCGCTCATGGCGAAGGGCACGCCGTCTTGCACCACCACGCGCAGCAGGAGCCAGCTGTCGAGGGGCACCGCGTACGCCGCGTTGTCGCTGGTCATCAGGTTGATGGGCAAATCGCCGGACAGCACCGTGCTCGCTTCGAGGCCAACGAGCGCGGGTTGCCCGGTGGCCCCCGAGTCGTCGCCCACCTCCTCGGCGTAGCGCCAGGCGCGCTCGAGCCCCGCGAAGGCCGAGAACATGGTGAGCGTTTGGAAGTCCTCGGCCACCCAGCGCTGGCCGTCGAAGGACAGGTGCGCGTTGATGTCGTGCCACCCGCCCGTCGCGCGCGCCCGCTCCACCAGCTCCTCGTCATTGTCGGCGCCGCTGCCGGCAGCGAGCACCTGGTCGCCGATCATCCTGAGACCACCGACCACGTCGAAGTTGGATCCTCGACCCGTGCGCAGGTCCTCCACGGTTTGGAGCTCGACGTCATCGAGGCGGGCACCGCCCTCGGCGTCGGGGTCGCTCACCAAGGCCTCCACGGTGACCGGCCCCTCGATGGGGGCGCACGCGAGCGCGAGCGCGCCCGCGAACGCGGCTCCGAGCGCGAGCGAGGGCTTCACCACGGCACTCCCTCGGTTGGCGCGGTTGGCGCGCTTGACGCAGCTGACGCGGGCGCCGGATCGTCGGGGCGCGGGTCGGAGCTGCCAGGCGCAGGCAAGCTCAGCTCCGTCGGCGGTGCGTCGGCCCAGAGGGCCAAGAGCGCCGGCGAGAGCCCGAGCGTGCCGCAGCCCGACAGCAGCGGCAGGGTCGCCCACGAGGGCGCCACGCAGGCCGCGTTGACCGTGCCGAGGTCGCCGTAGCCGGTGACGGCGAAGTAGGGCGCCAAGAGCGCGCCCGGGTTCGCGACGCAGAAGCCGAGCGCGAGCGCGCTCGGCATACAGCACGCGACCCCGCCGATCGCGCCGCCGAGCAGCCAGGGGTTCGGCTCGGTGCGCTGCAGCTCGCCGGTCACCACCGCGTCGCCGCGGCGGACCTCGTAGGGCACGGCCCCGATCCCCGCGGGTATCTCGACGGTGGTGCCGCCGGCAGGGACGGCGCCGAGCTTCGCCTCGCCGACCGTCACGTCGCTGTGCGGACCGTCGACCTTCACCTGCACGCTGCGTGTGCACCCCAAGGCGAGCGATGCGAGGATCGCGATCGGCGACACCAGCGCTCGCAGCGTGCGCGACACTAAGGATCCAAGATCGTGAACTCGATGGGCTGCCGCACCCGCACGGGCAGCTCCGTGACCTCGCCGACGATGGCCGGGTACCTCACGGACTTGGCCATGCGCAGACACTCCTCGTCGAGCACGGGGTGGCCGGTGCCCTTGCCGAGCAGCTTCGGCTCCTCGGCCAGGGAGCCGTCACGGTTGAGCGCCAGGTTGACCACGCAGCGCCCCTGCAGCTGCAGCACGCGCGCCTTGCGCGGGTAGCGCTTCTCCCGGTTGAGGATGTCGAACACCGTCTTTCGGTACGCCGACAAGTCGAAGGTCGGCCCGGTGATTTGCTGGACCTCTTCGGGCTTGGTGAAGGGCTCGTCGTCGGGGTTGCCGAAGGTGGTGTTGCCCACGCGCACGTTCATCCCCGAGTTGCTGTTGGCCACCACGCTGTCGTCGGTGACACCAGTGACGGGCTGCACCTCCGTGGGCGGGGTCTCGGGGGGCGTGGTCTCGTTCGGCGGCGGCGGCAGCTCCGGCGGCAGCTCCTTGGGCTTCGGCTTCGGCTTCGGCTTCTCGGGCTCCGGCGGCGGCGGCTCCGGCGGCGGCGGCGGCATGGCGATGGCCATCTCGATGGGCGGATCCACCTTCTTCGGCGGGCTCTTGGCCGCACCCATGAAGGCGAAGGCATGCACCACGATGGCGAGACCGATGGCCGCCGGCCAGGCCACTTGCCACCCTTCGTCGTTGGTCCAAAACGACGTCGTCACTGGTGCGAGCTGCTGATCCGCCATGCGCGCCGCTTTCCTCGTGCTCCTTGGCGAGCGGCCCCGTGCCGCTCGGATCGCCCACAGGTTCCCATGCCACGCCCGGCGTGCCATGGGATCGCCGCCACACCAACCCCCCTTGTCCTTACAATACGTAGCATCCGCGGGATCGATCCATGACCATTGACGTGAATGGGCCGGCCAAGAAGGGCGCCGGGCTCTTCGGCCTCGACACCCCGCTCGCCGACGCCAAGGTGGTGGTGCTGCCGGTGCCCTTCGAGGCCACCGTCTCGTTCTCGGCTGGTACCGCGCGCGGACCGGCGGCCATCCTGGCTGCCAGCCATCAAGTGGACCTGCTCGACGCGGACGTTGGCAGCCCGTGGCAGAGCGGCATCGCCCTCGACCCCGGCTTCTCGTGGCTGCCCGAGCTCAATGAGGCGGCGCGCCAAGCGGCCTGCCGCTGCATCGACGCAATCACCAACGGCCAGGCGGCGCGTGACGGCGATAGGCAGCTCGTGGAAGAGGCGGGCCTGCGGGTCAACCGCGCCGTGACCGAGCGCTGCGCCGAGCACCTGCGCGATGGGCGCATCGCCGTGGTGGTGGGTGGCGACCATTCTGTCAGCTACGGCGCCATCGCGGCCACCGCCGCGGCCATGGGCGATCGGCGCCTGGGCATCTTGCACATCGACGCGCACGCGGACCTGCGCGATGCCTACGAGGGCTTCACCTGGTCCCACGCCTCGGTCATGCGCAGCGTCGTCGAGCGCATGCCGAACGTGCGCCTGGTACAGGTGGGCATCCGCGACTTCTGCGAGGCCGAGGTGGAGCTCATCAGGGCACAGCCGGGGCGCATCACCACCTACTTCGACGCGCACCTACGCGCCGCGCGCCTAGCGGGTCACTGGGCCACCGTGTGCGCGGCCATCATCAACGAGCTGCCCGAGAACGTGTACCTCAGCATCGACATCGACGGCCTCGAGCCCTCCGCCTGCCCCAGCACGGGCACGCCGGTGCCCGGGGGCCTTTCCTTCGATGAGCTCGTGTCGCTGGTAGACCTCTTGGTGCACGCCGGCCGTCGCATCGTCGGGCTCGACCTCGTGGAGGTAGCACCCGACGCAGCCCTGGCCGACAACGATCTCGGGCTCTCGTGGGACGCCAACGTGGGCGCGCGCCTGCTCTACAAGCTCATCGGCTTCGCGCTCTTGTCACGCGGCTCGGCGCGCCCCGACCTGCCGAAGGCGCCGGGCATCCGGTAGCAGCGCGGCGCCACCGAGCGGGGCCGCCCGCCGACGACGAAGGGGATGGGCGGCTCGGCGATGCTCCCGCCGCAGCATCAGCCGAGCGGGATGTCGATGCGCCCGAAGTTGAGCGCCTCGTCGTAGACCTCGCACGACACCGAGGGCAAGGAGCCGGAGAGGTCGAGCGACTGCTCGAAGCTCTCTTGCGTGCCGTCGGTGATGCCGTCTTTCGGATCGAGGGGGATCCACTCCTCGCCGCCGGCGGAGCAGCGCACCACCGTCAAGGGCAGCGCGCCCGCGACGTCGAGCGTCAGCTTGACCCGACCCTTGTCGCGCACGGCCTTGGCGCCGCTCATGCGCGGGGTCGCGTGACTCACCACGAACACCGGGCCGATCTCGCTGTCGCCCAAGCGGCGCGCGGGACCGTTGGTGAGCACGTCGTCGACCTCGACCTTGACGCGGTACTGCCCGTCGGCGAGCCGGCTGGCCTCGAAGGACGCGAAGGGCTCCTCTGACCAGCCCTTGAGGGCGCTCCACGTCGACACCTCGCCCGCCGCACCCGTGACGCGGCCGAGGAAGAAGCGATAGCGGAGCGCGTCGTTGTCGGGATCTTCTACCCAGGCGTACACGGTGCGGTAGCCAACGTCGAAGCTCTGCTTCGCGAAGGGCCGCTCGTCGAGCGTGGGGTTCTGCCCACCGCGGCGGTCGAGGAACTTGGCGAAAGGCTTCTCGTTGAGGGTGACCGAGCGGGTCTCGGGCGGCTCGCGCATGTTGGCCACCACCTTCCAGCCGGGTGCCAGGACGTCGACCCGCTCCACGCTCGGCGCCCGGTTGTCGACGAGGTAGCTCAAGGACAGCCCCGTGAGCGTGGCGCCCGTCGCGAGCTCGGCGCGCACCTGGGCGTACTGGCCCGCGGGCGCCGCCGTGGCGGGGCCCCAGGCCGACCAGGTGTCGTTCGGCTCCTTGGTGTTGCCCGAGCGCACCGTGAGCTTGACGGCGCCGCTCGAGCGCGCGGCGGCGCTGCCGTAGCGCGCGAGCGCGTCGGCGTCGAGCGCGCTGGAGGTGTAGGTAGCAGCGCTGCGCTTGCCCCCGAGCCGCGCCACGCCAGAGCCGTGCGCGGTGCCGAGCAGCAGGTCCTTGCCGTCGACGAACAGGCTGGTGATCTCGTCGTGATCGACGACGCGGGTGCGCACACCGGCGCTGCCCTCGCCGCTCGGATCGAGCTCGAGCAGGCGCCCGAGCGGCCCCGTGCCGGCAAACAAGCGCCCGCCGCTCGCCGCCAAGGCGTACGCGCCGTGGGACTTCGACTGCCAAAGGATGGTGGCGCGCCCGGCGGGGTCGACGCGCCAAATCTCGGCGCCCTTCACCTTGCGCGCCTTCTTCTTCGAGCCCTTCTTGTCGTCGTCACTCTCGTCTTTGTCTTTGGCCGCGGCACCTTTGGAGAGCTTGCCCTCGCCGTCGACCGCGGCGGCGTACACGCTGCCGTCGGCGCCCAGCACCACCGCGGTGATCTCGCCGGCGGCCGCGTCGAGCAGCGCGCGCGCCTTGCCGCCGACCACGTCGTAGAGCACGCCATCTTCGCCGCCGCCCACCACGATGCGCACGCCGCCACCGCGCTTGCCCACGGCGACGCTGCGCAGCTGCGGCTCTTTCACCTTGGCGACGACCTCGAAGGCCTTGGCGCCGCGCGCCAGCTTGAGGAGCACGCCCTCCTCGCCACCGCCAACGGCGTACACCACGTCGTCGTGCACGGCGCCGGCGAGCAAGAGCTTGGCGTCTTTGGCCGCCACGCTCTCGTGCTTCTTGCTGGCCAGGTCGATGATCTCGGCGCCGCCCTCGGGCGCAGTGAGCGCGACCAGCGTGCCCTTGCCCACGGGCAAGAGCGCCACCACCAGCGGCTTGTCGCTCTCGAGCACCGCTTCGGGCGCCTTGCCGTCGACGATGCGCCACACGCGCCCGGGCGAAGCGGTGGCCGCGTACAGCTGGCCGTCGCCGGCGCGGGTGAGCGCCAACACCGCGCCGCTCATGCCGCTCGTGAGGAAGCGCACGTCGTCGCCCACGCGCACCACGCCGTCGGGACCGAGGGCCGCGCCCTCGAGATCGCCCTCGAGCAGATCGGTGGCGCCCTCGACGACGTGAAGCTGGGCCTGGCTCGCCATCCCCGGCGCGGCGCCAAGGGCGCCCAGGAGCGCAGCGATCCCCACCATTCCCATTCTGAGCGACCTTCGCGAGCCCATGGACCTCATCACTCCTCCTCGTCCTTCGCGCGCACCAGCACCTTGGCCGTCGATTCGCCGCTCACGACACCCTGCCAATCCACGCGCGCCAGGCGCAGCGCGCGCGCCTCGAAGGCGCCGCCCGAGAGGCCGCCGCCGTCGGACAAGATGCCGGCCAGGGACAGCGGCAGGTCTGGTAGGGCGCGGCCCTCGAGGCGCGGCGTCGCCTCGTCGCGCACGAGATAGAGCGACAGCGTGCCCGGCGGCGGCGCGGCCATCACGCCCTTCAGGTAGCTCGGCCAGTCGGTGGCGAGCGCCAGCAGGCCGCCCTCGCGCTCGTGGCGCAGCGCCTCGGTCTGGCCCGCGGCCACGAGCTGGTAGCCGCCGCTCGGCAGGCCCGCCGGCACGCGCACGTCGACAAGACGCTCGACGATCTTGCCGTGGTGCGGCTGCAGCCGTACGCGCACCTGCGCGCGCTGGCCCGCCACCAGCGCGCTCGGGGCGTCGACCGCCACCACGCGCGCCAGGTCGACGCTGTGCCGCATGGTCACCGTGACGTCGACGTTGCTGAGCTCGACCTTGGCGAACTGCTGATCGGTCACGGTGGACAGCAGGCCCATGACGCCGATGGCGACGGGCATGTCGAAGCCGATGCCCTCGTCGGCCACGCGGAAGGGCCACGCGATCTGCTCGCCCGTGGACAGCCGGGCCTTGACGTCGACGTCGACGGTGCCGCCAGCCTGCTCGGCGGCCACGCGCTGGCCGAGGGTGCTCGCCACCGTGATGGCGACGAACAGCGGCGTGTCGGTGGGGTGCTGGAACACGCGGAAGCTCAGGTCCTTCTTGGCGTCGGCCGCCTCGCGCGGCGAGTCCCCACGTACGCGCACCGACAGCGGCACCATGGGCGGCGGCGGTCCCATGGTGCCGGCGATGGCGTGCAGGCGATCGTCGGTGAGCCGGCCCACGGGTGCCGTGGCCTGCCCCATCTTCCACGAGCCCGCCTCGCTCGCCACGGTGACGACGATCTCTGCGTTCGACACCGGCATGGCGGTCTGCCCGTTGCCGAGGAAGGGGTGGCCGAAGGCGAGGAAGCGATCGCCCTTGACCCACGTGACGGTGCCGATGGCGCCGAGCGAGAGGTCGCCGTCGACGAGCTGGCCGCTAATGGGGCCGCCCGCGTAGAAGCGCACCGGCCGAAGCGACGCGGCGGGTGCGTTGCTCGCCACGGCGGCCGCGCCCGGCGTGCCGCCCGCGCCCACGATGGTGCCGTAGCCGCGCCGCTCGAGCTCGGGGCCGAAAGCGGCGGCGATGCCGGGCGGGACGCCCGCCGCGGCCAGCGGGATGGCGATGGGCTCGGCCTGGCCCCACGCCGTCATGGGCCGCCCCGACGGCGCGGCGGCGCGGGTGGCGGCGCGCGCGCCGTGCGCGGGCACCGACGCGGTCATCATGCGCTCGATGGGCGTGATGCCGGCGATGGCGTCCTTGGTGAACGCGCCGAAGCGATAGCCCACGGCGCCCACCAGCTTGCCGTCGATGTACACGGGGCTACCGCTCATGCCCGCGATGACGCCGGTGCGCTCGATGTCCTTGCCCTCGAGGCGCGCGATGATCAGGTCCTCGCCGGGTCCGAGGAAGCCCCGCATGACGCCGAGGATGACGGCGTCGAAGGGCTGTGGGCCCTTGGCCGACTCGAACACCGTGTAGCCGGTGCCGCGCATGCCGGCCTTGATCTGGCCCAGCGGAAAGAGCGGCGGATCCTCCCGCGCCACCGACGCCGGCACCGCGGGATCCTTCGGCAACGCGGCGACTGGGGTGGCGCCCACCGACGCGCCCAACACGACGACCGCGACGAGCACCGATGCGAGCACGAGGCCTCCGAGGGAGAGCACGCTAGCAGAGAACGCCCGCGTTTGCGTTCGCGAGCCTAGTGTGAAAGGTGCCTACCGACGCAGCGCCCGCCGCGCAGCCGAGCAACGCTCGGGCGGGGGCAGAGGAGGTAGCGGAATGACCTTGGAGCGCCGGTGGACCGTGCAGGACAGCGCCGAGCTGTACCACACACAGGCCTGGGGCGAGCCCTACTTCGGCGTCAACGCGCGGGGGAACATCACCGTGCGCCCGCGCGGCAAGGCCGGGCCCGAGGGCGAGGGCGAGATCGACCTCAAGGAGCTGGTCGACGACCTGTGTCGACGCGGCATCGGCGCGCCCATCCTGCTGCGCTTCAACGACATCCTGCAGTGCCGCGTGGAAGACCTGGCCGACGCCTTCGCGACCTCGATTCGTGAGTACGGCTACAAGGGCAGCTACCGCGGCGTCATGCCCATCAAGGTGAACCAACAGCGCCACGTGGTGGAGGAGCTGGTGCGCGCGGGCAAGGCGCGCCACCTGGGCCTGGAGGCCGGCTCCAAGGCGGAGCTGCTCATCGCCATCGCGCTGCTCGAGAGCAACGGCGGGCTGTTGGTGCTGAACGGCTACAAGGACAGCGAGTACATCGAGACCGCGCTCCACGCGCAGAAGCTCGGGCTCAACCCCGTGCTGGTGCTCGATCGCTTCGACGAGCTCGATCTGGTCTTGCAGCTCGCGCGCGTGCACAACGTGCGGCCGAACATCGGCGTGCGCGTGCGCCTGTCGTCGAAGGGCGCGGGCAAGTGGCAAGAGTCGAGCGGCGAGCGCTCGAAGTTCGGGCTGTCGGCCAGCGAGCTGTGCCGCGCGGTAGAGCTGTTGCGCCAGCGCGACATGCTCGACTGCCTCAAGCTGCAGCACTTCCATATCGGCAGCCAGATCACGGCCATCCGCAGCGTGAAAGACGCCATCCGCGAGGCCACGCGCGTGTATCACGACCTGCGCCGCATGGGCGCCGAGAACCTACAGTTCATCGACGTGGGCGGCGGGCTAGCGGTGGACTACGACGGCAGCAAGACCAACTTCCACTCGTCGAGGAACTACTCCAATCAGGAGTACGCCAACGACATCGTCTCGGCCATCCAAGACGCCTGCGACAAGCCCTCCGACGGCGGCGTGCCCTTGCCGCACCCCACCATCATCACCGAGGCCGGGCGCGCGCTGGTGGCGCACCACGCGGTGCTGGTGTTCAACGTGGTGGGTACCAACGAGATGGCCTCGCCGCGCGTGCAAGACGAGCTGAAGCCGACCCCCGACGAGCACGAGGCGGTGCAGGCCATGTGGGAGGCGCTGCAGGGCGTCACCAACAAGAACTTCCAGGAGAGCTACAACGACGCGCTCACGCTCAAGGACGAGGCCGAGACGCTGTTCGCCGCCGGGGTCATCCACCTGCGCGCGCGCGCCCGCATCGAGGACCTGTTTTGGGCGGTGTGCGAGCGCGTGGCGCGCACCATCGAGTCCCTCGACTACGTCCCCGAGGACCTGGTCGGGCTAAAGAAGACCCTGTCGGACACGTACTACTGCAACTTCTCCGTGTTCCAGTCGCTGCCCGATAGCTGGGCGGTGGATCAGCTCTTTCCCATCGTGCCCCTGCACCGCCTCGACCAAGAACCGACGCGCGAGGCCATCATCGCCGACCTCACCTGCGACTCCGACGGCAAGGTCGACATGTTCATCGACCTGCGCGACGTGAAGCCCACGTTGCGCCTGCACCCTCTGAACGGCCAGCCGTACTTCCTGGGCGCGTTCCTGGTGGGCGCCTACCAAGAGACACTCGGCGACCTCCACAACCTGTTCGGCGACACCAACGTCGTGCACGTGGCCCTGCCAGACAGCGGCACGGGCTATCGCCTGGAGCACGTCGTGGAGGGCGATCGCGTGTCGGACGTGCTGAGCTACGTCGAATACGACCGAAACGAGCTGGTGCGCCGCGTGCGGCAGACCGCCGAGGCGGCCGTGCGCGCAGGCTCCATCTCCTTCGAGGAATCCGCCGCCTTCATGCGCCGCTACGAGGACGGCCTGGCTGGCTATACCTACCTCGAAGACTGATGTGACCAAGGGCGCAACTCGCGACGCTTGCGCGCGGTCCGGGTCGTCCCTATGCTTACGCGCCCTTTCGACCCCATGGAGGCCGCCATGGCCGCGCGTACCCGTGAGAAGGACTTGACCGCCGCCCAGGTGAAGGAGCTCACCCAGGCACTCGCTACCAAGCGCGAAGAGCTGATGGACGCGCTCAAGAGCCGGCGCAGCGATAGCGCCAAGCAAGAGACCCAGCGCGGCACCGGCGACGAGGCCGATCAGGCGAGCGAGGACGCCGAGACGGCCCTCGAGACGCGCTTGATGGACCGCGACGCCAAGCTCTTGCGCGAGGTCGAGCGCGCGCTCGACAAGGTGAAGAACAACACCTACGGCCTGTGCGAGGGCACCGAGGAGCCCATCGGCTACGCGCGCCTCAAGCTGCGGCCGTGGACGCGCTACAGCGTCACCTACAAGGAAGAGCTCGAGCGCGAACAAAAGCGCCAAGGCGAAGGCTAGGCGCGCGCAGTTTCAGATGGCGGCGAGCGCTCGATGCGCCGCCGGAGCCGGTGTGTCGGCGTCCGCTCGAGGTGTCGCAGAGAGCCTGCCGCGCCGCCCGCCCGCGACGATTGTCTGGCACACCTTCAATGGGTGGGCATCACGCAGCGCGCGGCCGCGCGCAGCCGCTTCGGCACCTGCTGCACGCTCTCGACCACCACGTCGGTGCCCTTGTCGTCGGTGTAGACCCAGTAGGCGTCGCCCCGGCGTTCGCAGGGCTGGGCCGTCTCTTTCAGCGCCTCTTGCAGCGTCCTCGCCTCCGCTTGCAGGCGCTGCTCTATTGCCTGCGCACGCCTACGGGTGTCCTCGTCCTCGCGGTAGCGCCACCAAGCCCAGGCGCCGATCAGCAGCGCGAGCACCGCCAGCGACTTGAGCGCAGTGGCGACGACGGTGGATTCCTTGCGGAAGGTGGGGCGGTGGTCCACCGGAGCGTCGTACGTCGCCGCCGGCACGTGGGGGCGGCTCACGCGCGGCTCCACGGCGAGCTCGATCGCGGCGCCAAGCGGCGGCGGCCCAAAGGCAGAGGGCGCATTCGAGCGTTGGTACGGCGGCGTCAGGTTGACGGGCGGCGGCGGCGCCGGCGGCAGGGGCACGGTGTCCGACGCCGCCATGGGGGCCGAGATGCCCGTGACGGCCTTTGGCACGCTGGCTGCCGCCGCGAAGGGGTTGTCGGCGGCGACGGCGGCGGACGCCGCAGCGTCTGCGACGCAGCGGGCCAGCACCGCCTGGCCTCCGCCGAGCGCGCCCTCGAGCTCGCGCAGCGCGCGCGACAGCTCATGCGCCTCGATGAAGCGGGCCTTGGGATCGCGCGCGCACATGCGCGCGAGGAGGTCTTTGAGGCGCTGCTCGATACCCGACGCCGCTGCCCCCGCGAGCGGGCCCTTGGCGACGATGGCGGCGGCAACCTCGGAGGGCGGCCCGCTGAAGCAGGTCTCTCCCGTCGCCGCCTCGATGAGCACGCAGCCGAGCGAATAGAAGTCGGAGGCCGGTGACGCGCGTTCGCCGTCGATGAGCTCGGGCGCCATGTAGCGCAGGGTGCCGAGCACCATGCCGGTCTCGGTCTGCGCGCCGCGCAGCTCGTCGAAGCGCGCGATGCCGAGGTCGATGAGCACCGAGTCGCCCGTGGGCGTGACGATGATGTTGCGCGGGCTGACGTCGCGATGGACGGCAGCGAGCGGTCGACCGTCGTCTCCGATGGCGCCATGGATGCAGCCGAGCGCCTCCGCGATCTGACAGCCGATGCGCGCCACCGCCGCCGGCGGGAGCGGGCGCTGCTTGCGCAGGGCGTCGATGGTGGGCCCCTCGGCGAAGCCGAGCGCCAACACCGGCAGCCCCTCGTGCTCGAACGACTCGAGCGTCTCTACCAGGTTCGGATGGTAGAGCTTGGCGCCAAGCCGCCCCTCGTCGCGCAGGCGCGCGGTCAGCTCGGGATCGTAGTTGCGCGGGCGCTTGAGGACGACCAAGCGCCCCGACGGCGCCCGCGCCAAGAGCGCCTCGGACATGCCGCCGCTGCCGAGCGGTCGTTGAACCTCGTAGCGCCCCAGTTGCATGGGGTGATGCTACCCAATCCTGGCCATCCCTTGCAGGCCGTCCCTTCAAGGTAGCTCCAGGCAGTGGCGCGACAGACCGTTCGTCAGGCCGCGCGACGCTCGTCTGCGAACAGAGCATCGAGGAAGGCGGCCGGCTCGAAGGGGCGCAGGTCGGTGAGCTTCTCACCTACCCCGATGAGCCGCACCGGCACCTTCAGCTCGTCGACGATGCCGAGCACCACACCACCCTTGGCGGTGCCGTCGAGCTTGGTGAGCACGATCCCGGTGAGCGGCGCCGCCTCGCCGAACTGCTTGGCCTGCGCGATGGCGTTTTGCCCCACGGTGGCGTCGAGCACCAAGAGCACCTCGTGGGGCGCGCCCGGACAAGCCTTGGCGATGCTGCGCGCCACCTTCTTGAGCTCCTCCATGAGGTTGACCTTGGTGTGCAGGCGCCCGGCGGTATCGCACAGCACCACGTCGAAGCCCTCGGCGGCGCCGCGCTTGACCGCGTCGAACAGCACGCTCGAAGGGTCGCCGCCGTCGGGGCCGGTGACGATTGGCACCTCGGCGCGGCCCGCCCACACTTCGAGCTGGTCGGCGGCGGCGGCGCGGAAGGTGTCGCCGGCGCCGAGCAGCACCTTGTGCCCCTGCCCTTTAAGCTGTGCGGCCAGCTTGCCGATGGTGGTGGTCTTGCCCGAGCCGTTGACGCCGAGCACGAGGATGACACGGGGACGGTCGCCGCTCACCTCGATGGGGCGCACCGCCACCGACGAGAGGATGGCCTCGGCCTCGGCACGCAGGGCCGCCTCGATCTTGGCAAAGTCGGCCAGGTCCTTGCTTCCCAGGCGCTGCTTGACTGCGCCCAGCAGGCGCTCGGCGGTGCGGGCGCCGATGTCGGCGCCAAACAGCACGTTCTCGACGTCGTCGAGCACGGCGGCGTCGAGCTGCTTGCCCGACAGCGCCTTCTGCAGACGGCCCACGATGCCGTCGCGGGTGGCCGACAGCGCCAGGCGGAGCTGCTTGGCGCGGGCGCTGGCCTGCTCGCGCTCGGCGCTGGCGGCGGCCTCGGTCGCGCGCGCCTTGGCGAGCTCGTCGGTGCCCGCCTGCGTTGGCGCGGCGGCCAGGCGCTCGACCGCGCGCCTGGCTTCGTCTTCGCGCGCCTTGGCCAACAGCGCCTCGCGCTCGGCGGCGACCAGGTCTTGCGCCTTGGGCACCGGCGCGTCCTCGGGCGCGGGCAGCGCCGGGGCCTCGCCCTCCTGTGCGCCCTCGGGCAGCGGCTTCTCGAGCTCGCGTGTGAGGTCGGCGATGCGCTCACGCCGCTTCTTGGCGAGCGCAACGGCGCCCACGACCCCGAAGAGCACGAAGAAGCCGACGAACAGCGCGATGGCGAGGGTGTCCACAGGCAATCTCTCGATAGAAAGCGCGGGCGTGTCAACCGGCGACGGCTATGGCAGGGTGCCACCATGGCGCGGCGCGAGAGCCGGTGGTCGCGGCTGCAGATGAGCTTGTTCGAGGGCGGCTTCACGTCGTCGCTGTCGCCCTTGCAAGCGCAGGGATCGCCCGTGCCAGCGCCCGTGCCAGCGGCCATGCCACCAGAGGCCGCGTCGCCCGACCGCGCGCCGTCGCGCACCCGCTTGCTCGTCGATGCCATCACGGTGCGTCTGCCAGGCGCGCGCGTGCAGCTCACCGACAACAAGACCGTGCTCCTGTCGCAGTCCGAGCGCGACGGCGTGCGTCTCGTGCGCGTGCACCAGATGTTCCTCGACGCGCCGACGCCGGTGCGCGTCGCGGTGGCGAGCTTCCTGGCGAAGGGAGACCGGCCGAGCGGGCGCGTCGTCGACGCGTTCATCGAGGAGCGCGGCCATCTGCTCGCGGGCGCGGGGCGCGCCCTCAAGGACGACGCCCACGTGGGCGCCGTGCACGACTTGCTGCCGATGTTCCACGCTATAAACCGGCGCTACTTCGGCGACTCCGTGAGCGCCGAGCTCGGCTGGGGGCGCGCCAAGGCGCTGCGCGGGCGGCGCACGAGCATCACCTTCGGGAGCTGGGATCAGCGATCGCGGCGCATCGTCATCCACCCCGTGCTCGACCAGGGGCCGGTGCCCGCGCTCCCCGTGGCGCGCGTGCTGCACCACGAGATGCTGCATGCGCACCACGGGGAGCGGCGCGATCGCCGTGGGCGGCGGGTGGTCCACGGGGCGGCGTTCAAGGCGGAAGAGGCGCGCTTCGAGGGCGCCCACGAGGCCGACGCCTGGTTCGACCTGCACCTCGAGGCCTTGTTGCGCTGGAGGCCCGGCAGCGCGCTGAGACTCACTTGACGACCCCGCCATGGGTCGCGTACATCGGGCCAGCGCCCTGGCACGCGCGGGAATAACTCAGTGGTAGAGTGCAACCTTGCCAAGGTTGAAGTCGAGGGTTCGAATCCCTTTTCCCGCTCCAGCTTGTGAACGAGAAGACCCGCCTTTCGGCGGGTCTTCTCGTTCACAAGCCCGCGCTTTGGCTCTTGGGGCGAGCGCTCGTCGGTGCGCCCGCCCTGCGGTCAACGCTCCTGACGCACCCGAGAGATCTACGCGCGCCCTGCGACCATCGGTGGCGCGCGGCGGTGACGCCGCGATGTGCCAATGCTGTCACGCTCACGCCACGCAGCCCGCCGACGCTTGTCACCATGCACATCACCTTCCTGTCACCCCTGCTCTCGGCACTCCTCGTCGCCGCCACCGCCGACGACCCGCCCGCGCCGGCCCCGGCCCCCGCCGCGGCGCCCGCGAGCGAGCAGCCGGACGCACCGCCGCCCGCCCGCGAGGCGCCGCCGCCCCCGCCGCCACTGCCCGTCGCTCCGGCGCTGCCCGAAGCCCCGCCGGCGCCCGCAGCAGCTGCCCCCCCACCCGCAGCCACGCCCTTGGCCGGCTACAAGGACGGCTTCTTCCTGCAGTCTGCCGACAGCGCCTTCAAGCTCAAGCTGCGCGGCCTGGTGCAGGTGCGCGGCACCGCCACCGTCCCCGCCGATGTCCCCGCCGACACCGCGCTCACGGCGGCCATCCAACGCGCGCAGCTCGATTTCGGCGGCAACGCCTTCACCAAGCAGCTCACCTTCCTGGTGAAGACCGAGCTCGGCCAGGGCTTCACCTTCGTCAAGGACGCGTGGGTCAACTACGCGCTGCTCCCCGGCGCGCTCGAGGTGCGCGTGGGCCAATGGAAGCGACCCTTCTCGCGCCAGCAGCTCGTCGGCGACGGGAAGCAGGCCTTCACCGATCGCGCGATCACCGACGGCGCCTTCGCCAGCGGACGTGACATCGGCCTGGCGCTGCATAACGACATCGATAAGTCGCCCGGCCTCGAGTGGTCGGTGGGGGCGTTCGCGGGCGCAAAGGAGAAGCCCGAGCTCAGCGCCAAGGTCATCCCCGGCGCTGACGGCGTGCTCGCCCTCGATGGCGCCAAGATCAGCAACGTGCCGGCCATGGTGCGGCCGACCTTCGTCGGTCGCGTCGGCGCCAACTTCGGCGCGGTGAAAGGCTACTCCGAGCTCGATGACGAGGGCGGCGCGCCCCGTGGTGCGGTGGCGCTGAGCGTGCTCGAGGCCGTGGAGCTCGCTGCTGCCCAGGGCGGTCGCTCACAGGTGGAGGTCGACGGCGTGCTCAAGCTCTATGGCGCCGACGCCACCGCGGCCATCTATCTCGGCACGGCGCAAACCGGCGCGGGCACCTTCGAGCAGGCCCCCGATGCGCTCGGGCTGCACGCGCAGGCAGGGTACCTGATGCTCGACGCCTGGCACCCGTCGCTGCGCTACGCCCTGGTCAGCAAGCTCGACGGCACCAGCGAGCACCACGAGATCGCCGCCGCTCTCGCGTGGCTGGTGCATGGGCAGAACCTGCAGTGGCAGGTCGAAGGCGCGGCGCTCGTCGAGCGCGCGGCTGATGGCGTGCACACCGACGCGCGCCTGCGCACCCAGCTCGTGTTTGCGTTCTGACGGCGCGTCGCTCGGCGCACGTCTTGATGGCGCGCCGAGCGACCCGCGCTACACGCCCGGCGGTGCGGCGCGCTTGCCGGCGTGGCGGATGTCCTTGCCGTCCACCAGGTACACCACCTCCTCCGCGAGGTTGGTGGCGTGGTCGCCGATGCGCTCGAGGAACTTGGCGACGGCGAGCGTGTGGATGCCACGCTGGAGCGCGCGCGGGTCCTGGCTCATGAGCGAGAGCATGGTGCGCAAGGCACCGTGGTACAGCTCGTCCACCATGTCGTCGCGACGGATGACGGCGCGCGCGCGATCGGCGGCGCGCGCGGTGAAGGCGTCGGCCACCTCCTTGAGCATCTCTTGAACCAGCAGGGCCATCTGGCCGAGCTCCGCGATCGGCGTCAAGGCTGGCTCGCGCGCCAGCTCGATGGCGCGCTCGCACAGGTTCACGGCGATGTCGCCGATACGCTCGAGGTCGGTGACCATCTTGAGCGCGCAAGAGATGAAGCGCAGGTCGCCGGCGAGCGGTTGGCGCCGCGCCAGGATCGACTGGCACTGCTCGTCGATCTCGACCTCGTCGGCGTTGACGGACTCGTCGAGCAGGATGGTGGCGCGCGCCAGGTCGGGATCGCGCTCCACCAGCGCGCGCACGGAGCGTGACACCATCGCCTCGACCCGCCCGGCCATCTTGAGGATGCGGTCGTTGAGCTCACGCAGCTCGCCTTCATATTCGCGGTCCGTGTGACGCACCATGCGATGTCCTCAGCCGAACTTGCCGGTGATGTAGTCCTCGGTCCGCCGATCACGCGGATGCGTGAACAAGCGCTCGGTGGGCGAGCACTCGACGAGCTCGCCATGCAGGAAGAAGGCCGTCGTGTCCGAGGCGCGCGCGGCCTGCTGCATGTTGTGCGTCACGATGACGATGGTGTAGCGCTCGCGCAGCACGTGGATCAGGTCCTCGATGCGCGCGGTCGCGATGGGATCGAGCGCCGAGCACGGCTCGTCCATCAGCAGTACCTCGGGCTCGACGGCGAGCGCGCGCGCGATGCACAGGCGCTGCTGCTGTCCGCCCGAGAGGCTGCCCCCGGGCGCGTCGAGCCGGTCCTTGACCTCGTCCCACAGGGCGGCGCTGGTGAGCGCGCTCTCCACCACGCGCGCGGCGTCGGTGCCGCCAAGCGTGCCGGTCAGGCGCAGGCCCGCGAGCACGTTCTCTTTGATGGACATGGTGGGGAAGGGGTTCGGCTTCTGAAACACCATGCCCACGCGGCGGCGCAACAGCACCGGGTCGACGCCGCGCCCATACAGGTCCTCGCCGTCGAGGAGGACCTGGCCGGTGACCGTGGCCCCCAGCGTGATCTCGTGCATGCGATTGAGGCAGCGCACGAAGGTCGACTTGCCGCACCCCGATGGGCCGATGATGGCGAGCACGCGCCGCGCCTCGATGTCGAGATCGATGGCGCGCACGACCTGGTTGCTGCCGAAGGCGGCGCTCAGGGCGCGCACCTCCATCTTGGCGCGCCCCGGGCGCTTGGCGTCGTCGGCGGCAGGGGTGGACGGCACGGCGGCGGCGGCGGTGCTCATCGGGCGGCTCGGCGTTGTGCGCGGTCGCGCAAGACGATGACCGCGGCGTTGAGGACGAGGAGGAGCGCGAGCAGCACCACGATGCCCGCGGCGGCGTTGTGCGCGAACGACGCCTGGGGGCGCGAGATCCAACTGAAGATCTGGATGGGCAACGCCGTGAACGCGGCGCGCGGGCTATCGGGGAGGTAGGTGACGTAGGCGACCGCGCCGATGACGACGAGGGGCGCGGTCTCGCCGAGCGCGCGGGACACCGCCAGGATCGCGCCCGTGAAGATGCCGGGCGCCGCCGACGGCAGCACCACGCGACGGATGGTCTGCCAGCGGGTGGCGCCGAGCGCGAGGCTCGCCTCGCGCAACCCGTGGGGTACGGCGCGCAGCGCCTCGCGCGCCGCCACGATGACGACGGGCAAGACCAAGAGCGCGAGGGTGGCCGCGCCGGAGATGACGCTCCGCCCGAGCCCGAGGGTGCGCACGAAGAGCGCGAGCCCGAGGATGCCGTACAGAATCGAGGGCACGCCGGCCAGGTTGGCGACGTTGAGCTCGATGACGCGCGCCATGCGCCGATTGCCGCCGTACTCCTCGAGGAAGATGGCGGCGCCAACCCCCACGGGGAGCGCGATGGCGGCGGTACCCAGGCACAAGAGCGCGCTGCCGACGAGCCCCGGCAGCACGCCGGCGTTCTCGGCACGTCGCGAGGGGAACGAGCTCAGGAAGTCCCAGGACAAGCGCGGCAGGCTGTCGACGAGCACCTGGCCAAAGAGCACGAGCAGGAGCAAGAGCGGCAGCCCGAGCGCCACCACGCACAGTGTCGTGAACCACGCCTCGCGACGCGCGCTCACCGGGGCCTCCCGGGGCCGGCGCCCACGGCGCGCCGCGCGATCAAGGTGAGCCCAAAGGTGAGGGCGAAGAGCGTGGCCGCCACCACGAACAGCGTGCGATACGCGAGCGTGTCGACGGGGACGTCGCCCAGGCTGACCTGCACGATGAACGCGGTCATGGTCTCGACGGGGACGCGCGGATCGAGCGTGAGTCGGGGCTCTTGGCCGGCAGCGATGGCGACGATCATCGTCTCCCCCACGGCGCGGCCCACCGCCAGGGTTGTGGCGGCCACGATGCCCGAGCGCGCCGCGGGCAGCACCACGCGCAGGATGGTGGGCAGGCGATCGGCGCCGAGCGCCCACGCGCCCTCGCGCAGTGACATCGGCACCGCGCACAGCGCGTCGTCGGTGAGGGACGCGATGAAGGGCATGATCATCACGCCCATCAAGAGGCCCGGCGAGAGCGCGTTGAAGCCAGCGAGGCCAGGAATGACCGCCTGCAGCGCTGGCGTGACCACCAGCAGCGCAAAGGCGCCATAGACCAGCGTTGGTACGCCCGCGAGCAGCTCGAGCAGCGGCTTGAGCACCCGGCGCGCGCGCGCCGACGCGATCTCGGAGAGGTAGATGGCCGCCAAGAGCCCGAGCGGCAGCGCCACCGCGATGGCGATGCCCGAAGTCAGCGCGGTGCCGGCGACCAGCGGCCAGATGCCGAAGCGCGGCTCGGCGAACAGGGGCGTCCACTCGGTGTCGAGGAAGAACGCGGCCAGGCCGACCTCGCGAAAGAAGGCCAGGCTCTCCTTCACCAGCACGAGCACGATGCCGAGCGTGGTGAGCACGCTAACGCCGGCGCAGGCGAGCAGCAGCGCCTCGGTGACGCGTTCCGAGAGGGGCGCGGCGCGCCCGCCGTGACCTCGTCGGCGCAGGCTCAGGGTGGCCTCGCTCGGCACCATGGCGCGCCGCGCTCAGCCCTCGCCGGCGAGGAGCTGCAGCACCGTCACTCCCACGCGCGACCCCTGCCCGCCATAGGCCGAGCCCGGGGTGCGCTTCTCGAAGCGCGCGCGCGCAAGCTCGTAGGCGCGTTCGGGGAGCGCCACGTAGCCCACCTCGCTGGCGAGGGCACCGCCGCGAGTCAGGTACGTCGTCACGAAGGCCTGCACCTCGGGACGGTCGGCGGCGCTCACCGCCACGTACACGAACAGCGGGCGCGACAGCGGCTGGTAGGTGCCGTCGCGCACGGTTTCGGCGGTCGGAATGATGGGGCCCGCGCCATTGTCGGCGCGCTCGTCGTCGATGCCCACGAGCTTCAGCTTGTCCTTGTTCTGGTCGGCGTAGGCGAGGCCGAAGAAGCCGAGCGCGAGGCGATCGCCCGCCACGCCCTTAACCAACACGTTGTCGTCTTCACTCGAGGTGTAGTCGCCGCGGCTCGTGTGTTCTTTGCCCACGATGGCCTGGGTGAAGTAGTCGTAGGTGCCCGAGTCGACGCCGGCACCGAACAAGTGGATCTCCTCGTCGGGCCAGCCCGGGCGCACCTGGCTCCAGCGCTTGATGCTGCCTTGGGCCGCGGGTTCCCATAGCGTGCGCAGCTCCGCCACCGTCATCGACGAGGCCCAGCTGTTCTGGGGGTTCACCACCACCGCCAGGCCGTCGTACGCCACGGGCAGCTCGACGAAGCTCACGCCGTTCTTGGCGCACGCGTCCACCTCCGACGACTTGATGGGTCGCGAGGCGTTGGCGACGGCGATCTCGTTGGCGCACAGCTTCTTCATGCCGCCGCCGGTGCCCGTGACGCCGATGGTCACGCGCGCGCCAGTGGCTTTCTGGGTCTCCTCGGCGACGGCCTCGGAGATCGGCATGACGGTGCTCGAGCCGTCGATGGTGACCACCGGCGCCTTCGCCAGTGTCGCAGCCTTCGGCTGCTCACCGCCACGGGCGCAACCGCACACCATCGCGATGGCAAAGAATGAGGCGAGGGATCGCTGCACGGGGACCTCCAGATCTCTCGGGCCACCATGGGCGCGCTAGGTGACAGGCGTGTGTCAGCGGGGTGCCGATTCGGGTACCACCGCGCTGGCGCCGGGCAGCTCGAGCCAGAAGATCGAACCCCGCGGCGACGCGGCGCCCACGCCAACCACGCCCTGTTGGGCTTCCACCAGGTGCTTGACGATGGCGAGCCCAAGGCCGGTGCCACCCGCCTCGCGGGAGCGCCCGGCATCGACGCGGTAGAAGCGCTCGAACAAGCGCGGCCAGTGGCGTGGCTCGATGCCCGGACCGTCGTCCTCCACCTCGATGCGGCAGCGCTCACCGGCGCGGTGCGCGCGCATGGTGATGCTGCCGCCGGTCGGCGCGTACTTGATGGCGTTGTCGAGCAGGTTGAGCAGCACCTGCTCGAGCGCCGTCAGATCGGCCCGCGCGACCACGTCCGGCGCGCAGATCACCGAGACCTGCTGGTGACGCGCGCGGGCTCGCTCGCGCATGGTCTCGCACAGGCGCTCGCAGACCGGCGCCAACGGGAGCTCCCGCAGGTCGAGCGTGAGCGCCCCCGCCTCGACGCGCGCGAGGTCGAGCAGATCGGCGAGCAGGCGCGCGAGCCGCTCGGCGTTGCGGTCGATGGCCTCGACGAAGGCGCGTGCACGTGTCGGCGCGTCGATGGCGCCGAGCAGGAGGGTCTCGGCGTTGGCGCGGATGACGCTCACCGGCGTGCGCAGCTCGTGCGACACGTTGGCGACGAAATCGCGCCGCACTCGCTCGAGCCGGCGCACCTCGGTGACGTCGTGCAACACCAGCACGATACCGCCAGTGCCGGTGATGGGCGCGGCGCACGCGTGCGCGGTGCGACCGCTCTTGTCGATGGTGATCTCGGTGGTGGTCACGGCACCGGTGCGTGCGACGTCCACGATGTCGGCCAAGGCCGGCACGCGCGTGACCTCGAGGAGGGTGCGCCCCGCGGGATCGCCCTCGACCTCGAGGATCCTGCGCGCCACCGCGTTGGCCAGGGTGACGCGACCGTCTACGTCGAGCGCCAGCACGCTCTCGTCCATGGCCTCGAGCACCGCGCTCAGGCGGCCCCGCTCCGCAGCCAGCGCGCTGACCGACCGGCCAAGCTCGCCGGCGAGCTGTTCGAGGGTGCCGCGCAAGCCGCCGATCTCGTCGGCGCTGGGCGACACGGCACCGCCGACCGCGATCGCGAGAGAGCGCGCGTGGGCCACCAGCTCGCGCAGCGTGCGGGTCAGGAGCTGCGACGCCATGATGCTCATGATCACCGCCACGGCGAGGCCCACCACGCCGGCGACCGTGACCAGGGCGCGCACGCGGGCGCTGACCTGTTCGACCGCGACCACGGGGAGCGCCACGCGCACCACGCGCACCACGCCGGCGTGGACGGCGCGGGCCGCGTACATCATGTCCTCGTCGACCGTGGCGCTGTGGCGCTGATCCCACCCGCGCCCTTGCGCCAGCGCGGCGCGCACCTCGGGACGATCGCGGTGGTTCTCCGTCGACGCCAGGTCGCCGAGCGCGATGCGCGAGTCGCCGGCCACCGTGCCGTCGCCATGCACGAGCGTGACGCGGGCGTCGAGCGCGGCCCCGAGCTGGTCGGCCAGCTCGTCGGACCTGGCGCGATCGGCCGGCGCGACCTGGGTGGTCGCAACGGCCACGGCGTCGAGCTGTCGCGCCAGGTCGGCGCGCAGGTGGTCCATGAGCCAGACGCGCAGCTCACGCTCGGCGACCGCGCCGGTGACCAGCACCACCAGCGCGACCAGCGTGAGCGCCGCGACGAAGAGCTTGCCGCGCGCCCGCAGCCTCATGCCACCACCGACGTGGGGCGGGCGCTCACCGGTCGGCCTGCGCCGGGCTCTCGCGGAAGCGGTAGCCGACGCCGCGCAGCGTCTCGATGTACTCGGCCGCGGCACCGAGCTTCTCGCGCAGCCGCTTCACGTGGGTGTCGACGGTGCGCGTGGTGACGTCGGCGGTGATGCCCCACACGTCGTCGAGGAGGCGCTCGCGCGTCTGCACGCGACCACGCCGTTCGAGCAGCGTGGTGAGCAGGCGGAATTCCAGCGCGGTCAACGGGGCTTCCACGCCGCCGACGGTCGCGCGGTGCGCCGCTTCATCGACGACCAGCGCCCCGAAGCGGGTCACATTGGCGGTGCTTTCGACGGTGGCAGCCGGTGCAACGCTGCGGCGCAGGATGGCTTGCACGCGCAGCAAGAGCTCGCGCACCGAGAACGGCTTCACCAGGTAGTCGTCGGCGCCCACCTCCAGGCCGAGCACGCGATCGATCTCCTCGCCGCGCGCGGTCAGCATCAACACCGGCACGGTGGCGAGCGCCGCGTCGTGGCGCAGGCGCCGACAGACCTCGAGGCCCGACAGATCTGGCAGCATGACGTCGAGCAGCACCAGGTCTGGCCGGCGCTGCCGCACCAGCTCAAGGGCTGCGGCGCCGGTCCCCGCCACCACCGTCGTGTAGCCCTGGCTCTCGAGGTTGTAGGCCAAGGTCGCGGCGAGGTCGGGCTCGTCGTCGACGATGAGGATGTGCGCGGCCATGCTCCGATCCTCAGCTTCCTGTGTGACAGCTACGTGACATGCTGCGCCGACGTTGCTGGGGGTGGACGGCGACCCGCTAGCTTGGAACAGCGCCGATGATGCGCCCCTCGCTGTCGACGACGATGAGGAGCTGGTTGCGCTCGGCCCGGACCCGGGCGCGTGCGGCGTCGAGCACCTCGGTCTCGGTTGCCGTGGCCGCGCCGCGCGCCACGATCTCACGCACCGGGACCTGGCGCACCGCCTCGGGGATCCACGCGCGCTCGAGGGCGCGTGGAGCGGTGCCGTCGATGGTCGCCGGCACCGCGAACCCGCGCGCGCGCATGGCGCCGAGCACGTCGGGCCAGGTGAGCACGCCGAGCGGCCGATCGGCCTCGTCGATGACGGGCAGGCCGCGCGGCCGTTGCTCCTCGAGCAGGTCGAGCGCGCCAGCAAGCGGCAGCTCGCCGGCCACGCACGCCACGTCACGCACCATGGCCGCCCCGACGCTGCCCGGGGCGGCGCCGCGCGGCACCTCGTCGATCGCCAGCGAGCACACGATGGTCGATCCCCCCGCCGAGCGCAGCGTGTAGCCTCGACAGTCCGGACAACGGCCGCAGTCTGTGAGGTCGACCGAGCGCCCGCGTGGGCAGTCGACGACAAAGCGCCGCATGCGCCGCCCGCCGCGCTCCTCCGCGAGCACGCGGTGCACCGCGCGCTCGACGTCGAACCGCTCGCGAGCTCCCCCCGGGCTCACGTCACGGCCCGACCGGGAGCAGCAGCACCGCAGCTGAGTGACCGCGTGACGCGAGGTGGGCGGTGCGCTCGGCCACGCTGCCGAGCACCAAGCGCGAGACGCCGCGGCGACCATGCGTGGCGAGCACGATCAGGTCGGCGCCGCGCTCGGTGGCGGCCTCGACGATGCGGTCGGGTACGGGACCGCCGCGCGTGATCAGCATCGACTCCGCACGAGCGCCGCGCTGCGCGCAGCGTTCGACCAGCGTTGCCAGCGCCCGGTTGGCCGCCGCGTTGCGCGCCTCGAGCACGTCGTTCATGGCCCGGTAGGCGGCGCTGTAGCCGTCCACCGGCAGCACGCCGGGCTCGACCACGGGCAGCGCGACGTGCGCCAGCGTTACCTTGGCGCCGAGCGCGCGCGCCAGGTCGGCGGCGGCGTCGACCAGGTGCTCGGCCAACGCACCATCGGCGGTGACGTCGGTGTCAACGGGGACGAGCAGGTGTTGGTAGCTCGGCATGGGTTCCCTCAGGTGTCGGTCTTGACGACGGTGACCGGGACCTTGGCGAGCCGCGCGATGCGTTCGGCCACGCTGCCCAAGAGCACATGCGTGATGCCGGTGCGGCCGTGGGTGCCAACGTAGATGCGCTCGGCGCCACGCGCCACAGCCTCTGCCACCACGCCTTCGGCAGGCGCGTCTTGCCGCAGGGCTGCGGTCACGGTCACGTCCGGCAGGCCGGGGCGCTCGGTTCTCATCGCGGCGTGATCCGCACGCAGGGTGGCCGCGGCGCGCTCGAGGCGCTTCTGCGTCTCGAGCGCCACCGCGCGCTCGAGCTCGACGAGCCCGGCGCCCACACCCGCGGCCCCGTCGAGGCCAAGGGGCATCGGCATGATGGTGTAGACGTTGCACAAGACCAGCGTGCCAGGGCTACCGCCGGCAAGGAGGTCGCGCAGCGCCAAGCGCGCGGCGGCGTCGGCGCAGGGCGCGAAGTCGTGGGCGACGAGGATGGTGCGACTCAAGGATCCCTCCCGTACTCCAGAGCATCGTGGCTCAGGTCAGCTTGAACTTCTCCATGCGATAGCGCAGAGCATAGCGACTGATGGACAGCAATCGAGCAGCCGCGCTCTGGTTGCCGTTGCAGCGCGCCAGCGCCTGCGCCAGCAGGCCCTTCTCCACCGCCTCGAGGTCGACACCGTCGACGGGGAGCTCGAAGGGGCAGCCCTCGGTGCCGCGCGCGTCCGACGGCGATACCGACGAGAAGCGGATCTCGGGAGGCAGATCCTCCACACGGATGGGTGCGTCGCCCTGCCGGAGGATGACCACGCGCTCGAGCACGTTGCGCAGCTCGCGCACGTTGCCCGGCCAGGGGTAGCGCGCCAGCGCCGCCAGCGCGTCGCCGGCCATCTGTGGCACCGGTCGCCCGAGGTCGCGCGCGGCGCGCTCGAGCAGGTGCGCGGCCAAGGGCTCCACGTCCTCGGCGCGCACACGCAGGGCCGGCGTCTCGATGGGCACCACGTTCAAGCGGAAGTAGAGATCCTCGCGGAAGCGCCCCGCCTTCACCTCGTCGCGCAGGTTGCGGTTGCTGGCCGCGATGATGGCGGCGTCGAGCGGCAGATCGACCACGCCGCCGACGCGCTTGAACTTGCGGTTCTCGAGCGCGCGCAAGAGCTTGGCTTGGGTGGCGAGGGTCATCTCGCCGATCTCGTCGAGGAAGATGACGCCGCCGCGCGCCACCTCGAACAGGCCGCGCTTCTGCGTGCGCGCGTCCGTGAACGAGCCCTTCTCGTGGCCGAACAGCTCGCTCTCGATGAGCGTCTCCGGCATGGCCGCGCAGTCGATCTCCATGTACGGCTTGTCTTTGCGGGGACCGCGCGCGTGGATGGCCTGCGCGATCAGGTCCTTGCCGGTGCCGCTCTCGCCGGTGATGAGCACCGTGGGCGCGTCGACCCGCTCCAAGCGCTCGAGCATCTCGAACACCCGCTGCATGGCCGGCGACTGGCCCACCAGACGCTCGTAGCCGCGCTTCTGGCGCAGGTAGCGCACCTCGCGCTGCAGTCGCGTGGCGTCGAGGCCCCGCTTGAGCTGCAGCGAGAGCTCGCGCAGGTCGAAGGGCTTCGAGAGGTAGCCCACGGCGCCCAAGCGCGTTGCCTCGATGGCCGAGTCGACGGCGCCGTGCGCGGTGATGACGATGGTGGGCAGCTCGATCTCGAGCTCGCGCAGGCGCCGCAACACGCCCATGCCGTCGACGCGAGGCATCTTCAGGTCGACCACCAGCGCGTCGGGCGTGCCTGCGGCGATGGCGTCGAGGCACTCCTGCCCGTCGGCCACCGCGCTCACCTCATAGCCTTCGGCGCGCAGGTGCTCGGCCACCGACCAGCGGATGAGCTCCTCGTCGTCGCACACCAAGACGCGCAGCGCGCTCCCTTCACGTGCACGATCCTCGCGGCGATCCGCCGTGGGCGCGATCGTGCTGCTGCTCTGGCTGACGGTGGTCCCGTTCATCGCTTCCTCCAACGCGGTCGCCGCGGGGCGTCACAGCGCGGCATCAAAGCGCGGCACCTGCGACTGGGCGAACCGGCACGCCCGAATACATGAGCCATGCCAGGCATGCCGGCGCGTCGCCCCGCTGCGAAATGTACTAGCGGGACGCTTGCGTGTGCGCAATCACACATTCCACCGGGTCATTGGGCGAAAGCACAACGCTCACAAGGACTTCGGCACGCCCGCTTGTGCACGGCCGGGCAAGCATCCAATTGAGGCCATGGCCGCGAGCATGGAACAGGGAGGCATCACCGCGCTGGCAGGCGTGGTGGGGTTCAGCGACGCAGACGCCGAACGGCTGCGGGCGCTGTGGCCGGCCTTGGCTCCGGCGCTCCCCAGCCTGTGTGCGCGGCTCGCCGTCCTCGCGCTCGACGAGCTCGTCGTTGGCGGCGTGCCTCGGGGACACAGCGCCGCTGAGCTCAGCTCCCTGCTCGAGCCTCGCGTGGCAGACCTGTTCAACGCTCCGCGCGACGGCGGCTACGCCGATCGACGTCGGGCCGACGGCGGCGCGCTCGTGCGCGCAGGGCTGTCCGCCGCGCGCATGAGCGCAGCGACGGCGCGCGTGCGCGACGAGCTGGTGCGCGCCGCCCGCAACGCCGGTGCGGTCGCGGCGCCCGAGGACGCCGAAGCCATCGCGCGTGCCTGCGACCTCGACGCGGCGCTGCTCGTGGGGGCCGTCTGCGCGGCCGCGTCCGAAACGCGCCTGGCGGACCTGCGCGATCGCATCGTGGCGCACCTGCCGGCCGGCGTGGTGCTGCTCGACGCCGACGGGCGCGTCACCACGGCGGCGCGCCCGAACCCGCGCGTGTTCGCCAGCGCCGAGCCGCACGGGCGCCCGTGGCCCGAGGTGCTGCAGCCCGCGCTCGTCGAGGCCGCGGGCCTGCGCGGGCGCCTCGAGCGCGCGCGCCGCCTCAAGCGAGAGATCCTGCTGCCGCGCCTCGACGTCGCATTGCCGAGCGGCGTGGGGTCGTTCCGCATCACGCTGACCCCACTCGACCACCCCATGGCCGAGCTCCTCATGCACGTGGAGGACCTCACCGATACGCTCGCCTCGGAAGCGCGCGTGACCCGCGCAGAGCAGCTCGCCAAGCTCGCGAGCATGGCGGCCACGGTGGCGCACGAGATCAGGAACCCGCTCGCGGGCGTCTCGGCGGCGGTGCAGGTGGTGGCCAACACCCTGCCGCACGACGACACGCGCCGCGGAGCGCTCACCAAGGTGCAAGAGCAGGTGCAGCGCCTCGGCAACCTGGTGGGCGACCTGTTGAGCCTGAGCAAGCCCATCGCGCTCACGCCGCGCGCCGTCGATCTCGCGGCGGTCGCAGCCTCGGTGGCGTCGAGCGAGCACGGCACGGCAGAGGTGCGCGGCACCGGCTCCGCGCTCGCCGACGTGGCGCTGTTGACCCAGGTGCTGTTCAACCTCGTGCAAAACGCCTGGCAAGCGGGCGCGCGCAAGGTGCGCATCGAGGTGGACGGCGCGACCTTGCGCGTGCTCGACGACGGGCCCGGCATCAACGACGAGGTGCGCGAGCGCATCTTCGAGCCCTTCTTCACGACCAAGACGCGCGGCACCGGCCTCGGCTTGCCGACCGCTCGCAAGATCGTCGAAGCCATGGGCGGCACCTTGACGCTGTGCCCTTCGCCCTGGTCGGGGGCGGGCTTCGAGGCGCGCCTGCCCACGGATGATGCGCGCGGGGCCGAGGATGAGTGATCCCACCTGATCGATGATCCGCGACCAGCGGGAGCCGTCTTGGGTGAGGGCCCCGCGTCCTGCTTCGCCGATGTGCGCCGCACGCCGCCCTCGGCGAGCGAGCGAAGCTCGCGGCCGTGGCGGCTGTGGAGGACGGGGGTGGCGCGCCGCGGGCACGGCGATTGCTGTGCTCGCGATGTGGGACGTGACCTGGATGCCGTTGTCGCCGAAGCTTTGGAGCTTGCCAGCATCCGAGGCGGCGCCGTGAGCGCGCTCACGCTGGCGGTGCCCTTCCCGTCCGCGGCAGTCGAAGCGCGGGTGCGACGTCAGCTCGCCCGCGCCGGTGCCAGCGCCGCCGAGATCGTGCTCGAGGCGTCGTCGGGCCCACCGCGCATCGTGGCCGTGGAGATCGCGCGCACGCTCTGACGCTGGGCCCGCGTGCACGACCGCTGTGCCAACCAACCCATGGCCCGTTAGGGCCCGCGAATCGACAAGTCGATCGGTGATCGCGAGCGAGGCGCGTCGATGGCAAGGAGCCCCGCAGGGCCGTGGCCGTCGCCACGGACGGTGGACGCGACGCAGACAGCGACGATGGATCGCTCGCGAGGACGACTGAGTTGTCCATTCGCGGGCCGTTAGGGCCCTCGAAAGGACAAGTTGACCGCCCTCGCGCCCGAGTCATCCCGGCGCGCGGCGTTTCCGTCTCCGGTCCTCGCGTCACATCCGTCGAGGATGCTCGCTCCGGTCCTCGACGGCGCCTTG
>JADZDP010000112.1 GCA_020850995.1 Deltaproteobacteria bacterium | reverse complement strand
TCAGCCGGTGTGCCATTCCGACAGGTGTGTCACTGTGTGCCACTGATGACGGGGCTTGACATGGCACATGGTGGCACAGCACCACTCACGGCGTGGCCGCCGTCACCAAGCTCGACGACTACCGCGCCCGCCAGCGCGGCATCGCGCAGCCCGTCCGTAGTCGCGCGCGTCTGAACTGGCGCCCGCGTGACATTCAGGACGCGCTCTACAGCGCGGACAGCGGTGACCTCCAGATGGCGGCCGAGCTGTGCGAACGGCTCATGGCCGATGACCGCGTGGGCGGTGTGCTCGCGACGCGCACGCTCGGCATGCTCGGATTGCCGCTCTCGCTCGAGGGCGACGACACGCAGATCGCCGCGCTGAGTGGGACGAGCGGACTCGACGACGACGCGGACGGCGACTGGCACACGCTGCACCCGGAGAACGAGAGCGCGCAGATCGTCGCGTGGGGCATCGTGCTCGGCGTCGGACTCGGCCAGCGCGTACCGCTTCCGCGCAAGCCCGGCGAACGTCAACTCCACCGCATGCGCTGCTGGCACCCGAGCGCGCTGCATTGGCGCGAGCTTCCGCAGGACGATCCGCGGCGCGAGTGGGGACAGTCGATCTCGTGGCACGTGCGCACGTCGCAGGGGAGCGACCAAGAGATCACGCCTGGCGATGGGCAGTGGGTGCTCTATCTCCCGTATGGCGAGACGCGCCCGTGGGCTGCGGCGGCGTGGCGCGCGTTGGCGTTCGCCTGGGTCCTGAAACACTTCGCGCTTCTCGACCGCGCGCGTCACCTCGAAGTGCTTGGCTCGCCCGTGCGTGTCGGCAAGGCGGCACCCGGCGCGACCGAGGGCGGCCGGACGAAGTGGCGCGATCAGCTGCGCTCGCTCTCGCGTGACTCCGCGCTCGTGCTCCCAGACGGCTACTCGCTCGAGCTGGTCGAAGCGAAGGGCAACAGTTGGGAGATGTACTCCAAGCAGATCGATTGGGCCGACGCGGCCATTGCGATCGTGCTTGCTGGCCAGACCGTTACCACCGTCGGAAGCTCTGGCTTCGCAGACGGCAAGGCGCAGGACACGATCCGCCGCGAGCTGATCCGCTTCACGTCGAAGACCTGGGCCTCGACGTTGCGCAAGCAGTCGCTTCGCCCGTGGGCTCGGCTGAACTTCGGCACCGACGCGACGCCGCTCCCGAAGTGGGATGCGGAATCGAGCGAGGACAGGCTCTCGCGTGCGCGGTCGATGATCTCGCTCGGGGAGGCGGTCGCGCGGCTGAACGATGCCTTCGCACCCGCCGGCAAGCGTGTGGACACGAACGCTCTGGCGCAACAGTACGGCCTACCGCTGATCGAGCTGCCGGCCACGGCTGCCGCGCCGACCATCGCGATGGCACCGACCGACGTGGTGAATTTCATCACGGTCGACGAGGTGCGCGCGAGCGCCGGATTGAAGCCTCACCCGGACCCGGCAACGGGCGCGATGAATGCGGCGCTGTTCAAGCTCTTGAACGAGGCGAAGGCAGCCGCGCAGACCGCACCCGCGCAGCCACCCGGCGCGGACGGCGCGTCCACCGAGGTCTCCCGCGCCACGCAACAGCGTGAGCAGGATGCGGCGGTGTCGCCGTGAGCGTGCTGGAGCTTTGGCTGTACGGCGTGATCGGCGACGAGATCAAGGCGACCGCGCTGCAAAAGAAACTCGCGGCGTCCGACGCTGAGACGGTGCTCATTCACCTCAACTCGGACGGCGGCGATCTGGTCGAAGGCAACGTCATCCACAACATGCTCGCGAAGCACGACGCGCGCATCGAGGTGGAGATCGACGGGCTCGCGGCCTCCGCGGCCTCCCTGATCGCCATGGCGGGAGACGAGATTCGGATCGCCGAGAACGCCATGATGATGATCCACGAGCCGTGGGGCGCGTCGGAAGGCTCGGCGCAGGACCACGAAGCTCTGGCGGCGGTGCTCAAGAAACACACGGCGCAGATGGCGGACACGTACGCCAAGCGCTCGGGTCAAGAGCCCGACGCGATCGCGAGCATGATGGCGGCTGAGACGTGGATGACGGCCGCAGAGGCGATCACCGCGGGCTTCGCTGACAAGCTCATCGCGTCGAGCAAAGTTGCCGCGCGCGTGCGCAACGCCAAGCGGTTCAAGAAGCTGCCCAAGCGTCTGCGCGCAAGCGATGGCCTCTCGCTGAACGAGAAAACCACCGCCATCGGCGCCGCGCTGCACGATGCGTATCCAAGCGAGGATCCCTACTCGTGCGCGGGCCCGTACGTCTGCGACGTGTTCGACGCGACCGTTGTCTACGAGCACGACGGGAAACTTTACGAGGCGCCGTATTCGATGGCGGGCTCCACCGTGACGCTTGGCAAGGCCGCAGAGGTCAAGCGCACATATGCACCACTCGCGGCGCCCATCGCCGCAAAGACGAAACGAAAGCCAAGAGGAGAATCCACTATGGATCCCAAGTTGATCACCGAAGCACTCGACGCGCTCGAAGCGGGCGACAGCGCGAAGGCGCTGGAAATCCTCAAGGCCCTCATCGCCTCCGCGGCAGGCGGCGCACCGGCGGACGACCCCGCCGCTGATCCGGCGCTGGCAGCCGGCATGGATCCGGAGAAGGAAAAGGAGATGGTTGCCGCGCTGGTCAAGCTGGCCGCGTGCGCCAAGGTCAACGCGGAGGCGCGCAAGCTCACCGGCGAGACCAAGCCCGAGAGCGTGATCGCCGCACTCACCGCGCTCAAGAGCGGGGCAGGCGAAGCGGGCAAGCTCGCCATCCGTCTGAGCGCGCTCGAAGACGACGCGACGAAGCGCGAGGTCGACGAGATGATCAAGGCGAACACGAAGAAGATCCCGCCGACGCTCGACGCATGGGCGCGGACGCAGAGCCCCGAGGCGCTGCAAGCGTTCCTCAAGCAGGCGCC
>JADZDP010000111.1 GCA_020850995.1 Deltaproteobacteria bacterium | reverse complement strand
TCGCGAGCGGCCCGCTGGCAAGGCGCGGGCGGGGCCGCGAGGCGAACGTACCGAGGTACGTGACGCCGAAGCGGAGGGACCCGCAACGCAGCCAGCGGGTCGCACAGCAGATTTCCTGCCAGATTCTCACTCCTCCATCAGCGCGAACATGTTGAGGGAGAGGTCGGCGCCGATGACGTGCGTCCCCGTGAACATCGACCACGCCGGCGACAGCGCCCCGGAGGTCTCGGGATCCGTGCGCTCGGCCCCGTCGAGCCCGCCGAACAGGTTGTAGCGGTAGAAGAGGCGCAGCTGCACCATGTTGAGCACGCGGCTGGTGTTGGCGACGTAGAGCGAGCCGAGCAGGCCGTCTGCGTCGCTGTCGGCGCCCGGGTTCCACAACCCATAGATACCGGCGCTCGGCTTGATCAGGCCGAAGTCCTCGATGTGCGGGATCTCGAAGAGCTGCAGGCCGGCGTAGCCGTCGAGGAACCAGGCCTTGAAGGTGGCGTCGGAGCTCGTGCTCAGGTCGGTTGCCATCCCCATGCCGCCCTCGAACACGCCCCAGGAGAAGCGCATGTCGATGGTGCCGATGACCGGGGCGTTGCCGCCCAGCGTGCCGGCGCCGCTGAGGCCGAAGCCCATGAAGGCGAGCTCGTCCTTGTCGTCGAACTCGTCGAACACCAAGCTGTCGCCGACGGAGCCGAAGAGGTCACCAAAGAGATCGCCGGTATCGTCGACCACGTCGCCGATGACCTCGCCCGCGCCCACGTCCTTGCAGCCGTCGCCGTCGTTGTCGCCGTCGTAGTCCTCGGCCTCGTTTGGGCACGAGTCGATCAGCAGGCGGTCGCCGTCGCTGTCGCGCAGCAAGGTCGCTGCGCCGCTCGTCGCCAGCTCGTCGCGCGCCTTCCTGGCGGCCAGCACCTCCTGGCGATCGAGCTTGCCGTAGGTGCTGAGGAACACGTCGACGGCCTGGATCTTCTCGGCGGCGCTACGGCGCGACAGGTCGAGGAAGCCGCCCAGGTTCTCGTAGTCGCGGCCCACCTGCGCCTCGAGGTTGGCGGCGGCGGCGATGCGCTGCTGGTACTGATCGCAGCGCACGCGCGCCTCGCTCTGGTAGCGGTTGTCGCCGCTGACCTCGGCGAGCGCGCACCAGGCGGCCTTGCGCTCGTCGAGCGAGTGTTGGTCTTCCGATGCCAGCGCGCGATCACGCGCGCGCTCGGCCTCGAGGTTGAGGCGCGACAGGTCGGTGGGGGCCAGGCTGTCGACGACGACGCTGGTGCCGGCGCAGAAGCTCCCGTTCCAGGTGGTGCCCACGGGGCACTGGACCGTCGCCGCTGCGCACACGGTGCCGTTCCAGGCGGTGCCGGCAGGGCACTGCACGGCGCCGGTGGCGCAGTGCGTGCCGTCCCAGGTGGTACCGGCGGGGCATTGGATCGCCGCTTGCGTCGCCACGCAGGCCTCGCCGCTCCACCTCATGCCGTTCGGGCATGCCACGGCCTTGCAGCGGCGCTCTTCCCAGCGCGTGCCCTCGGGGCAGCGGCCCACCAAGATGGCCTCCACCTCGGGGCTCGTCTCGGTGGCGCTCTTGGCGAGCAGCAGGCCGGCCGCGTCGCCGCGCATGCTGGGCAGGCGATCGCTGGTCTTGAGCGCCACGCGCATGGTGTTGGCGGTGTATGCGTTCGCCTCCGACAGCGAGACCGCGCCGTCGCCGTTGCCGTCGGCCCAGCCCCGCACCGAGCCGAGCATCAGGTACGAGAAGGCGGGCCGCTTCTGGCCGGGCAAGGGGCCGGCGAAGCTGTCGGACGACGACAAGATGATGGTCTTGGCGCCTGGGCCGGCGCGCCGCACCGGCGGTGTGGCTTGCATGCCGGGGAAGAGCGCGCGCTCGCCGTCGGCCGCCTTGCCGGAGAAGCACGCGTCGAAGATGGCCACGGTTGCGTCTTGCTGGCCCACCTTCAGGAGATCGAGCGCGCGCTGTTGCGGCAGGCCGCGCGCCTGCATGGCGTCGAGGTCGGGCTGGGTGTCGACGCCGAGCAAGAGGCCGTCGTCGCCCGTGGGCGAGGGCGCGCCGTGGCCCACGAAGATGAACCAGGCCACACCACCGCGCTTGGACGCCGTGGCCGCCTCGCGCAGCGCCTTGGTGATGGCTACGTCGATGGCGGCGTTGTTGGTCAAGAGCCGCACGCGCTCGGTGGGCACGCCGCGCACCCGCACCAGGTACTGGTACCAATCTCCGGCGTTGTCGGCGGCGCCCGGGATGTCGTCGAGGAAGGCGTAGTCGGAGACGCCCACCACCACGGCGACGTCGAGCTCGCCGCCGCCGGCGCGGGGCAGCTCGCCCGACACCGAGGGCCACGCCTGCGCGCGCACCGGTGGCGACGCGGCGAACGCGATCGCGGCCGCCAACGTCACCAGGGTGACGGCGCTCGCGCGCGGGCGGGGCAAGCGGACGACAACCATACGGACCTCCGAGACCCCACCATAGGTCCTGCGGTGGGCCTCGGCGCAAACGCCGTTCACGGCTGCCAAGGAATGAGACGATGACCCGAGGCCGCCGAGCACGCTGCTGGCGTCGTCGACAGGAGCGGCGCAGGCGCCGCCGCGATCATGGCGGCGCGGCCCTCAGAACGCGAAGCGTACGACGGCGCCGGGCAAGGCGTTGCTGACCTCATGCAGCGAAGGCAGCTCGCGGCTGGCGCCGAAGCTCGCCAACGCCTCGTCGCGCCAATTGCGCACGGCGTCGCGGTTGTGCCGATAGGCCCCCGCCACGGCGCCGAACACGCCGCCCGCGTACCAGCCGAGCTCCACGAGCGTGAGCACGGTAGCGATGCCCCAATCGCCGGCCAGCCACGCGCTGACGGCGGCGAAGATGAACATGCCGTTCCACGTCGCCGAGGTGAGCGCGATGCCCCACTGGCCGAGGTAGACGTGGCCGAGCCCTGGGATGAGCGCGAGCGCGCCGGCGAGCAGCGGGTCCTTCGACTCGAGCTTGCTGTAGCCGTCGAGCGCGGCCAACACGCCCTTGGCCTCGTCTGCGTGCTTGCCCTTCGCGTCGACGACCGCCTGGAAATACACGCGCGCCTCGTCGAGCTCGCCGGCGTCGAAGTGACCCCACGCCAAGAGCCAGGTGGCCTCGCTCTTGAGCTTGGGGCTGGCGTCGCCGTCCTCGACGAGCAGGCGGAAGCGCGGCTTGGCGAGCTCGGGCCGCTGGTCGAGCAAGTAGGCGCGGCCGGCGCCGAACAGCGCCTGGTGGCGCAGCTCAAGCTGCCCGGCGCGCTGCGCGATGCCGTCGAGCTGCCGCCCGGCCGCGTCCCATTGCTCGCCGCGCAACAGCGCCTCGCCGATGGCCATGGCGGCGCGCTCGGCGTCGGGGCCGGTGCCCTTCACCAGGAACAAGAAGCGCCGGTACTCGCTGATCGAGCGGTACCAATCACCGTCGAGGAACAGGTGATCGCCGTAGTGCAGGCTGTGCGTCGCCAGCGCAGCGTCGTCGGCGCTGGGCGGCGCCGGTGTCGCTTCGGCATCGGCCCCCTCGGCCTCCTCGGCGGGCGCGGCGGGCGCGGCCTCGGGCGGCGCGGGCGTGGCCGCGGGCGGCGCGGGCGCTTGCGTGGCGATGGCGGCGGCGACGACGAGGGCGAGGCTCATGGCGTGGGCTGCTCCGCGACGGACGTGAACAAGGACGCGAGGGAATGGGCGCGCAAGGGCGGCAACACCAGCGGGACCTCGGCGGCCGGCAACAGGAAGCCGGTGAAGCGCTCGGACCGCCACAGCTCGTAGTCGTCGACGGGATCGAAGACGCGCACCATGCCGTAGCCCTCCACCTCGGGGAGGTGGCGAAGGGCGCTCGAGTCATTCGGTTGGATCAGGCGATCGAGGGTCATGACGATGCCGAGCGCTCCGTGGCGCGCCACCGCCTGCGCGCCGAAGCGCGAGCAGGTGGGCAGATGAGCGCAGCGCGGGCCGTCGAGCTTGGTGAAGATGTGCTGATAGCCGAGCGACGCGAGCAGGAGCGGACTCGACGAGAGGCCCACGCCCACGGTGTTCGGTGCCAAGAGCGCCGACTCGGGCACGTCGGGGGAGACGCGCAAGGGCGGCGGCGGCGGACCCTCGCCGGGCACCTTGGCGGCGTCGCCCACCATGGGGTGCGCCGCACGCTTCTTGCCCTTCTGCCCCTGGCGCACCACGTCGCGCTTGGCGCCACCGTCGAAGGGAGCGAAGGCCTTGCTCGCGCGCTCGTGTGCCGCCTCGCGCTCTTTGCGCAGCCTCGCGTGGCTGGTCTCCTCGTCGGCGCGGGCGCCGCCCGCCGCGGCGGTGACCACGACGAGGGCGAGCACCAGCACGCGTGTCATCGTCGCACCCCGTGGTCCTCGTTGGCCTCGAGCGCGCGGCGCGCGCGCGCGCCCACGTCTTGCAGGTCGGCGCGCGCGCGCGCAACGGCCTCTTTGACCTTGGGGCGCGCGTCCTGGTCGAGCTTGGCCAGCGCCGGGCGCACGCCGTCGACGGGGGCGCCGCCGAGGGCGTCGATGACGCGCACCAGATCGGCCTCGGCGAGCGGTGGCCCGTCGCCCTCGAGGGCGGCCAGCGCGCGGCGCGCGCCTTCGTGCAGGTCGGCGGCGGCGGCGGCCACGAGCGCGCGGCACACGCGGCAGCCGGGGTCCTTGATGGGTGCGAGCGCCTCCGCGGCCAACATCGACGCGCCGCCACGGGCCAGCGCGCGGCGCGCGGCGCGCACCCGGCCGGCGGCCGCGGCGCCGCCCGCGACCACGGGGTCGCCCACCTTCTCCGCGAGCTTGTCGTCGAAGGGCGCCAGGCGATGCGCCTCACGGAAGGCGTTCGTCACGGTGTCGGGCGCGCTCCCGGCGGCCTTGCCCACCAGCACCGCCGCGGCGCGCGCGACCTGCAGGCGCGCCTCGTCGCCGTCGATGATGCGGGCGCGGGCGCCCACCTGCTCGACGCAGGGCAGGTCACCGTCGCCGGCGCAGGAGTCCACCAGCAGCCACATGGCATCGACGTCGACGGGCAAGCGCGGCCGCGCCTGCACGAGCGGGTCGAGCATGGTGCGCGCCTTGCCGTACTCGCCCGCCTGCTGCGCGAGCAGCGCGAGCAGCACCTGGGACTCTTTGGCGTAGCCGGGTCGGGGTGCCAGCGCGGCCGCGAGGCTCTGCACCTCGGCGCTCTTGTCGGGCGCCTGCGTGAGCGAGCGCGCGAGCCAATAGATCACCTCGCCGCGGCGCCCCTCGTCGACCTTGCCCTCGGCCTCGCGCAGCGCAGCGACCCCGCCCGCGACGTCGCCGCCCAGCACGCGCGCGCGGGCCGCGATGGCGGCGAGCCATGGCGCGGCGGGCGGCGCGCCGGCGGCGTCTCTGGCCTCGTCGAACAGACCGAGCTCGAGCAGGTGCTCGGCCAAGAGCGCGCGCGCGCGCCGTGAGTCGGGGTTGGCCTTGAGCACAGTGCGCAGGTCCGTCACCAGCGCGTCGCCGCGCGCGCCCACCACGCGCCGCGCCAGCGCCACCAGCAGGCGCGCGTCGGGCGTCACCGCAGTAGGCGAGGGGCTGTCGGTGATCCCTTTGACCAGGCTCTCGCCCTGCGCCACCGCGCCGGCGGCGGCGCCCACCAGCGCGCGCGCCGCCTGCGCCAAGGTGTCGCTCTGATCGAGGGTGGCGGCGTAGGCGGCGAGCCCGAACGCGTCGGTCAAGCGCTCTTGGTAGCCGTCGACGACGGGGTCGAGCACGAGCGCGGCGGCCGCCAGTGCCAGCGCGGTAGCGCGCTCCTGCTCGGTGCGGGCGCTCTTGGCGGCGGCGAAGGCCAGATCGACGGCGCGGGCCTCGGTGCCGGGATCGATGTCGTGCAGCGCCGCCATGACCTGCGGCAGCGAGCCCGTGGCCCCGGGCGGCAGCGCCGCGCTGCGCTCCTCGAGCACGCGCTGGCCGTACGCCGCGGTGGCGAGGTTGGGGAAGGGCGGGCGCTTGTGCGGCGCCACCCTGGCGACGCCGGCGTCGGGCGCAGGCGTCGCCGGTGCGGGCTGTTCGGGGCAAGCGGCGAGCACCAGCACCGCGAGCAGCGTGATACGAACAGGTGAGCTCACGGGCGTTCGCCTTGCACGATGCGCGACGCAAATGAAGCCCGATCGTGGGTCAAAGTGCCTGCTCGATGCGCGCGCACAGGTGCTCGAGCACGTCGAGGCGCGCGAAGCGCTTGTCGGTGGCCGCCACCAGGTGCCAGGGCGCGAGGTCGGTGCTGGTGCGCTCGATCATGTCGTGCACGGCGTGGACGTAGCGCCCGGCCTTGGCCCGGTTGCGGTAGTCCTCTTCGGTGATCTTGAACTTCTTGAAGGCGGTGCGCTCGCGCTCCTTGAACCGGCGGAGCTGCTCGGTCTGATCGATGTGCAGCCAGAATTTGGCGAGCACCGTGCCGTGCTCGACGAGCTGCGCTTCGAAGTCGTTGATCTCGTTGTAGGCCCGCTGCCACTCGTCCTCGCGCGCGAAGGACTCGACGCGCTCCACCAGCACCCGCCCATACCAACTGCGGTCGTACACCGTCATGCGCCCCGCGCCGGGCAGGTGGCGCCAGAAGCGCCACAGGTAATGTTGGGCGCGCTCCTCGTCGGTGGGCGCAGCGATGGGGATGACGCGATAGTCGCGCGCGTCGAGCGCCGCCGTGACGCGCCGGACCGCGCCGCCCTTGCCCGCGGCGTCCCACCCCTCGAACACCGCGATGACGGAGCGCCGCTCGCGCTTGAGCTCGTCGAAGGCGGCATGCAGGCGCCCCTGCAGGCGCTCGAGGCGCTTGTCGTAGCGACGCGCCGGCACCTTCGCCGAGAGCTTGACGGTATCGAGGATGGTGCGCCCGTCGGTGGGCGGGGGCCGTTGCTCCGCCGACAAGCGCGCTGGCGGCGGGTGATCGAGGCGCTCGCGCAGCGCCGCCGCGATGGTCTCGCCCACCGCGACGTTGCGATAGCGCTCGTCGCCGGCCTCGATGATGCTCCAGGGCGCGTAGCCCGTGGAGGTCTCGCGCACCGCGCGCTCGCTCACCTCGCGGAAGCGGTCGTAGCGTCGCTGGTTCCTCTGGTCGTCCTTGGTGACGCGCCAACGCGTGCGCTTCGACGCCAACAGCGCCCGGTACGCGTCCTTCTGTGCCTTCTTCGAGAGGTGGAACCAGAGCTTGATGATCAAGGCACCGTCGTCGACCAGGGCGCGCTCCACCGAAGCGATGCGCGTGAGCTGCGCCTCGAAGCCCTCGCGCGACAGGTGCCGCAGCGCGCGCCCCACGATGGGCTCGGTGTACCAGTTGCCAAAGTAGATGCCGATGCGGCCCTTGGGCGCGAGCGCGCGCCAATAGCGCCACCAGGCGGGGCGCGAACGCTCTTCGTCGGAGCATGGCCCAAACGCCTGCGCGCTCAAGTAGCGCGGGTCCATCCACTCGTGCAGCAGGTTGACGGTCTCGCCCTTGCCGGCGCCGTCGACGCCGTTGATGAGGATGTGGACGGGCAAGCGCGCCTCGCGCGCGCGCTCCTGGAGCGCGAGCAGCTCGGTGCGCAGCGCGGGCACGCGGCGCTCGTAGCGCGCCTTGTCGAGGGTGCGGCCGAGCTCGGCGGTCTCGAACATGGGGCCTCCGTCGCCGCACCAGCCTACGCGATCTTCGGACGGCAAGGTGGTACAAGCGGCGTCGATGACGATGCGCCAAGAGCACCAGACGCAGAAGATCAACCTGCCGCCGGGCGCGCTGGTGCACATCGGTCAACGATTGGTCGACGCGCCACGCATCACGGCCATCGAGTACGTCGACGAGGCCTACTCGTGCCGCGAGCTCGGCGGCGACATCGAGGAGGCGCTCGGCGCAATCCGCGCCTTCCCCGATCGCAAGTCGGTGCTCTGGCTCAACGTCGATGGCTTGCACGAGCCGAAGACCATCGAGGCCATCGGCAAGGCCTTCAACCTGCACCCGCTGGTCCGCGAAGACGTCATGAACACCGAGCTGCGCCCCAAGCTCGACGAGTACGAGGAGTGCATCTTCATGGTGCTGAAGATGCTCGACTACGACGAGGCCGAGGAGCAGATCATCGTCGAACAGGTGAGCATCGTGTTGGGCGACGGCTTCGTGCTCACCTTCCAGGAGCGCGTGGGTGACGTGTTCGAAGCCGTGCGCAGCCGCGTGAAGGACAACGCCGGCAAGATCCGCAAGATGAAGGCCGACTACCTCGCGTATCGGCTGCTCGACGCCATCATCGATCACTACTTCGTGGCGCTGGAAGCGCTGGCGGAGATCGTGGACCGCCTCGAGGAGCGCCTGGCCGATACGCCCGATCGCGTCAAGGCAGACGAGTTGCACGTCCTGCGGCGCGAGGTGCTCTACCTGCGCAAGTCCATCACGCCGGCACGCGAGCTCATCGGCACGCTGGCGCGCATCGAGGATCCGCAGCTCATCACGCCAGCGGTGGAGCCGTACTTCCGCGACATCCACGACCACGTCGTGCAGGTGAGCGAGTCGGTGGAGCACACGCGCGAGGTGTTGGGGTCGATGCTCGACATCTATCACGCGTCCTTGTCGAACAAGATGAACGAGGTGATGAAGGTGCTGTCGATCGTGACGGCCATCTTCATCCCGCTCAGTTTCATCGCTGGCGTGTACGGCATGAATTTCCGGCACATGCCCGAGCTCGAGGAGCCGCTGGCGTATCCGGTCGTGCTCTTTGCGATGCTGCTCATCGGCGGCGCCATCGCCTGGTTCACCAAGCGCAAGAGGTGGTGGTGACGACGAGGTCAAAGCCCGCGCGCGCGCGCCGGGTCCCGGCGGTCGCGGTGGTGTTGGCCGGTGGCGCCGGCACGCGCTTCTGGCCCGCCTCGACGTCGGCGCGACCGAAGCAGCTGCTGCCGCTCGTGTCCGACGACGTCATGCTGGCAGACACGGTGGCGCGCGTGGCGACCCTGGTGGGGCGCGAGCGCGTGCTGGTGGTGACCTCGGCGTCGCTGCGCGCGGCGGTGACGCGCGCGCTGCCCGGGGTGCCGCGGCGCAACGTGCTGGCCGAGCCCGAGCGCAAGGACACGGCGGCGGCCATCGCGTGGGCCACGCTCGAGGTGGAGAAGCGCTTTGGCGCCACCGTCATGGTGGTGTTGCCCTCGGACCACGTCATCCACCCGGTGGCGGCGTTCCAAGCGGCGCTGCGCTCGGCCATCGCGCAGGCGGCGGCTGCGCCGTGCCTCTACACCTTCGGCATCGCGCCCACGCACCCGGCCACGGGCTACGGCTACATCGAGCTGGGCGCGCGCCTCGAGCTCAAGAGCGCCCTCGAGCACCACGCGGTCGCGCGCTTCGTGGAAAAGCCCGCGCAGGCGCGCGCGCAACAGATGCTCGCCTCGGGGAGCTTCTTGTGGAACAGCGGCATGTTCGTGTGGTCCACCGCCACCATCAAAGACGAGCTGGCGCGCTTTCTGCCCGCGCACCTCGACACGCTGACGCCGGCGGTGCGCGGGCGCGGCGGTGCTACCGCGCTGCGGCGCGCGTTCGCCAAGCTGCCCGCCATCTCCATCGACAAGGCGGTCATGGAGCACACCGATCGCGCGCGCTGCCTGACGGCGCCCTTCTCCTGGGCTGACGTGGGCAGCTTCCCGGCGCTGGCGCCGTTTTTGCCCAAGGACACGCACGCCAACGCGCACCGCGGTCGCGTGGCGGCGCACGCTGCGCACGACAACGTGGTGTGGTGTGCCGACCGCGATGAGCTGGTGGCGCTCTTGGGCGTCGAGGGCCTCGTGGTGGTGCGCTCGGGCAAGCGCACCTTGGTGATGCCGGCGGCGCGCGCCGAAGAGCTCAAGAGCTTGGTGGCGTCGCTCGACGACACGGAGCGGTAGCAGGCAAGCAAGGGAGTGCGTCATGGGGCTCGCGTGTTTCAAGGCCTACGACATTCGCGGTCGCGTCCCGAGCGAGCTCGACGAGGATCTGGCGCGCGCCATCGGTCGCGCCTACGCCGAACGTTTCCGCCCGCGTCGCGTGGTGGTGGGGCGCGACATGCGCCTGTCGTCGCCGGCGATCGCCGGCGCGGTCGCCGACGGGCTGCGCGAAGCCGGCGTCGACGTGGTCGACATCGGCCTCGGCGGCACCGAGCTGGTGTACTTCGCGGCGTTCCATCTACAGAACGAGGGCGTCGACGGCGGCATCGCCGTCACCGCCAGCCACAACCCGGCCGACTACAACGGCATGAAGCTGGTGCAGAAGGGCGCCGTGCCCATCAGCGGCGACTCCGGCCTGCGTGACATCGAAGCGCTCGCCGAGCGTGGTTGGCGCACGCCCAAGGGCTCGCTCCGCGGCACGCTCGAGCAGCGCGACCTGTGGCCGGCCTACGTCGAGCACCTCCTGTCGTACGTCGACGCCAAGGCGCTGACGCCGCTCACGGTGGTGGCCAACGCCGGCAACGGCTGCGCTGGTTTGGTGGTCGACAGGCTCGCGCCGCACCTGCCGCTTCGCTTCGTCAAGGTGCACAACGAGCCCGATGGCCGCTTCCCGCACGGCGTGCCGAACCCCATCCTCGTCGAGAACCACGCCGCCACCGCCGACGTGGTGCGGCGTGAGCGCGCCGCGCTCGGCCTGGCGTGGGACGGCGACCACGATCGCTGCTTCTTCTTCGACGAGCAGGGCGCCTTCGTCGAGGGCTACTACATGGTCGGCCTGTTCGCGGTCGAGCTGTTGCGGCGCGAGCGAGGCGCCGCCGTCATCCACGATCCGCGCCTGGTGTGGAACACCATCGACCTCGTCACCAACGCTGGCGGGCGTCCGGTGATGTGTAAGACCGGCCACGCCTTCATCAAGGAGCGCATGCGCAAGGAGAACGCCATCTACGGTGGCGAGATGAGCGCGCATCACTACTTCCGCGACTTCGCCTACTGTGACTCGGGCATGATCCCCTGGCTGCTCCTGGTGCAGACCATGTCGCGCACCGGGCAAACGCTCGGACAGTTGGTGGCCGACATGCAGCGCCGCTACCCGGCCTCCGGCGAGATCAACCTCAAGCTCACCGACGCCAAGGAGGCGCTCGCCAAGGTGCGCGCCGCGTTCGCCACCGGCGCCGTGTCGATCGACGAGACCGACGGCGTGTCCATCGAGCACGCGCAGTGGCGCGTCAACGTGCGCGCGTCCAACACCGAGCCGGTGGTGCGCGTCAACGTCGAGTCCCGCGGCGGCGAGGCGCTCATGCGCGAGCGCACCGAGGCCGTGCTCGCGGTGCTGCGTGCGTGAAGGGCGGTCGGTCGCCGAGCGACTGGCGCGCGCGGCGGCCCAGTGGCAGGCGCGACACATCATCCCGCACTGCGCGCGCTGCCAAGAGCCCTGCTGCCGCCTGCGCACCGTGGTGCTCGAGCTCGAGTGGCGACAGTTGCGCGCGCTCTACGCCATCGAGCAGTCGCGGCGCTCGTTCGACGCGACGCTCGCGGCCGGCGCGGGGCCAGCGCACATCCGCAAGCAAGGCGCGCACTACTTCGCGCATGGGCAGCCCTGCCCGGCCTTCGACGAGCAGACGCGTCGCTGCGCCGTGTACGGCACGGCGCTCAAGCCGGAGAGCTGCACCGACTTTCCGGTGTACCAAGACGGCGACGTCATCACGGCCGATCGGCGCTGCGAGGCAGTGGACGTTGACGCGCTGGTCGCGCACCTGGCGGCGGCGGGCGTGTCGGTGGTGGCCGAGCCCGACCGCGAGTTCCCCGAGCTAGTGGCCTTGGTGCCGCGCGCGCCCAAACGACGTCGTCACAGGCGCGACAAGGCGCGCAGCTCCTCGTAGCTGCGCGTGCCGCTGCGCGCCAGGCACAAGTGCTCGCGCGCGATGGCGGCGGCGCGCGCGGCGTCTTGCACGCGGGCGCCGCGGGCGCGCTCGAGGCCGGCGCTGGCGCGCTCGTCGATCTCGCGCAGCTTGGCTTGGATCTTGGGGTCGTCGCCGGCCACGCGCGCGGCGCGAAAGAGCAGGCGCGCGCCCTCGCAACGCCTGGGCCCGTCGAGCAGCTCGGTGCCCGTCAGGTAGAGCGCGTTGGCGAAGGGCTTGCGCACGTCGGCCACCACCGGCGACGCCGTGGTGCCGCCGAGCGTTCCGAGCAGCCGCCACGCGTCGTCGAGGGGCTCGAGCGCCTCGCTGCCCTCGAGGCGCTTGAGCGCGGCCTTCCCTGCTGCGAGCTTGGCCTCGAGCTCGTCGAGGTCGCGCAAGTAGCCGGTGAGCCCGCCCGCTTGCGCCAGGGATCGCGCGCGCGCCAGGTCGCCGGCGGCGAAGGCGGCGCGCGCGGCGGCGAGCTCGGGGTTCTTGGGCCGCGCGGCCGCGGCGCCACGGGCGCGCTCGAGCAGCGCTGCGCCCTCTTGGTCGCTCGGCCACTGCGCCACGTGCTGTTCGGCCAGCGCCACCGCCTCGGCCACGCGATCCTGATCGAGCAAGAGCGCGATCTGCCGACGCGAGCGCAGCACACCACGCTCGTCGAGGGTGCGACGCAGGCGCTCGCGCGAGGCCGCGAACACGCTGGTGTCGGGCACGCGCTTGAGCACCTGCAGCGCCTCGGCGTCGCGCTCCTCGTCACCGAGGCGCAAGGCGAGGTCGATGGCGCTCTTGGCCTCGATCTCGGTCTCCGTGAGGCGCAGCATGCTCGCGCCATCGGCGTTGGCGGCGTCGAGCGCCAGCACCGTCTGCGCCGACGCGCGTGCCCCTTCCACGTCGAGCGCGGCCAGCTGACGGCGGCTCTCGGCGAGGAGCGCCGCCACCTGCCCACGCACCTGCGCGTCGGAGCGATCGCCGACGAAGCGATCCCACACCAGGCGCGCGCTCACGGCCAGCGCCAGCAGCAGCACGCAGGCGGCGATGATGCGGACGGCGAGCTGGCGCACGCGCAGGCGCGCCGGGTTGGCGGCCGGCGGCGCCGGCGCCGCGGGCCTGGTCGGCGGCAGGCGCGCCAAGCGCGAGCGAGTGCCCTCGTTGCGCTCGGTGGCCTCGAGCGGCGGCGGTTGCTCCGATGTAGCCGCCGGCGTGGGCTCGGGCTCGGGCCGCGCGGCCGGCGCGCGATCGGCGCGCAAGAAGCGCAGCTCGCTCTTGCCCACCGCGATGAGGTCGCCGTGGCGCAGCGCCTGCTCGGTGCCCACCGCGAGCCCGTTCACCAAGGTCCCTGAGCTCGAGCCCAGATCGAAGAGCACCCATCCGTCGTCGAGCAGCGCCACCTCGGCGTGACGCAGGGAGACCGTGGGATCGGTGAGCTTGAGGTCGGCGTCGCGCGAGCGTCCCAAGAGCGCCGGCGTGATGGCGACGTCGAGCTTGGCGCCCTGATCCGGGCCCTCGACCACGCACAGGCGCGCGCCGCGTCGGGGTGGCGGCGCGGGGCGTCCCCCGTCGAGCGTGATCTCGCCCGGGCCCCGCCGCGCGTCGGCCGAGGCGTTGCGCACCGCCTTGACGAAGGACTCTTCGGCGTCGCCGTCGGTGGTGCCGCCTGGGCGCTTGCCACCGCGGGCCTTGGCGGTGTGCGTGGGCGGATCCGGCTCCACCTCGCGGACCTGGCTCACGAGCGGCAGATCGCTGTCGGCAACCTCGTCGGACGCCAGCTCCGACGCCAGCGGCGCCACGCTCGCGTCACTGTCCTGGTCGGAAGCGTCGCGCGCCTGGGCGCCAGCGGCGCTGCGCGACGAGCTGCGCGAGCCCTCGGGCTCGCGCGCCACGCCAGGCGCACCCAACGACGGCGAGGTCTTGCCCTCGCTGTCGCCCTCGTCCGATCCGTCGCCCTGACGTTGGCGCCGTCGGTCTGCCGCTCGCCGACCCTTGACCACGCACTGCCTCCGACGACGGAGAAGCTAGCACGAGCGCGGCGCTCACTCCTTGCTGGTGGGCTCGGCGGCGGGCGCCGCCTCAGCGGCGTCGGCGGCCTCGAGCTGCGCGCGCACCGGCGGGTTCACCAGCCGGGCCAGCGCCTGCTGTGCCTCGCTCTTGTGGGCCGGGGACTTCAGCAGCACCGTCCACAGCTCGCGGGCGCTGCGCAGGTCGCCGAGCTGCTCCGCAAGCTTGGCGCCGAGCAGCAGGCCATCGGCGACGCCCACCTCCTTGAGGTCGCGCGTCACCAGCCGGCGCGCGATCATCAGCGCCTCGGCCGGTCGCTTGAGCGCGATGAGCGAGCGCATCTGGCCCACGTGCGGATCCGAGCCGAGCGCGCGGCGCGCGTCGAAGCGCTCGGCGCTCTCGAACTCGCCGAGCGCCGAGAGCGCGCGGCCCTCCTTGAGCTCGCGATAGCCGCTCATGAGCGCCATCTCGCTCTGCATGGCGCGCTTCTGCTCGGGCCCCGGCTGCGCAGGGGGCGCCTTGTCGGCGCTCTTCTTGGCGTCGGCCTTGCTGCCCGCGTGCTCTTGCTCCGCGACCTTCTCGGTCTTGGCGGCGGGCTTCTTGCGCTTGGCGCGCTCGTCGGCCAGGCGGCGGCGCTCGGCCTTGGCCTCCGCGGGCGAGAGCACCTCGAGCGCGCCGGTGCTCGGCCGCTGCGCCAAGGCGGGCGCCTCGCTGGGTGGCGCCGACGGGGCGACGTTGCTGCGCGGGGCGGTCGAGGTGGGCGCCGGGGTCGCCGCTGCTGGTGGTGGCGGCGGCGATACGAGCTTCGCCGGGCTCAGCGAGGTGGCTCGCGCGCTGACGCTGTCGAGGGCGAAGAGCTCGTCGTCGGCGGCCACGGGCGCCGCTTTCGGCTTCTCGGGGAGCGCGCTCACGATGTCTGGGCCCGACGCGCCCGCGCCCTTCGCCTCGCCCGCGAGGCCACCCGCTCTGGTGCTCGCCGCGCTGCCGTCGCCGCCGCCGGGCGCGAGCAGACCGAGGCCGGCACCGCCGCGGTCAGCGGTGGCGAGGTCGCGCGTCTCTTTGCGATCGCCATCGGCCTCGGTGGGCTTGAACTTGGGCTTGGGCTTGGCGTCGGCGCGGATGGCCGGATCGAAGGCGTCGGGCAGGGGCGCGCGCTTGGCGGTGGCGCGCAGGCGATCCTCGTGCCCCTCGTTGTCGTCGAAGAAAGCGCCGCCCAGCTCCTTGGCGAGCTGGTCCTTGGCGCGCTCGTCGCTCTCGGGCGCTGCCATGGCGGGCGCGTCCATCGGCGGCGGCGGCGGCGGTGGCGGCGCCTCCTCGACGGCGCCGGAGGCGCTGACGGCGCTGGCGGCGCCCACAGCCTCCAAGGGCAGCGCCGCGGGCTCGGCGCTGCGATCACCTTGCTTGACGACGAGGAAGAGCGCGGCGGTGGCGCCCACCAGCACGCCGCCGCCGATGAGCCAGCGCGACAGGCGCGCCGTCAGCGTGGGCCGCGGGGTGAGCGCGCGCGCGTCGCGAATGGCGGCGGGCCGCGCCAGGGCCTCGGCGCGCACGATGGCGTCGACGAGGTGGGGCGGCGGCAGGTCGACCTTGGTGTCCATGCCCCAGCGCGCGTCGCGCCCGAACAGCTCGCGCGTGGCCATGATGCCGGCGAGCTCCGCTTGCAGCTCCGCGTCTCCCTGCAGGCGCCGCTCGAAGGCGCGCGCCGCGGGGGCGGGGAGCTCGCCGTAGGCGTAGGCGAGCAGCTCTGCTTCGGTGGTCTCGTCGAGGGGCATGGTGCGTGTTCGGTGATCGGGCGGTGTGACGGAGGTCTCGTGGGTGGTGGTGCGCTTGATGCTGGTCTTACAAACGCGCGGGCTCGCGCGGGGATCTATCGCTAGCCGGTGTCGTCGAACCCTCGCTGTTTCAAGGTCTTTTTGAGCGCGCTCAGCGCGTAGCGCATACGCGACTTGACGGTGTTCTCACCCACGCCGGTGGCGTCGGCGATGTCCTTGAATTGCAGCCCAGAGATCTCGCGCAAGAGGAAGACCTCGCGCTGCTCCTCGGGCAGCTCGGCCAGCGCCGCGTCGATGGCCTTGCGCAGGCGCGCGCCGTGCGCCACCCGATCCGCCGCGGGCGCGTCCGCCACCACGCGCTCGATGCGCTCCTCGCCCTCGCCGTCTTTGCCCACGGTCTCGTGCAGGCTCTCGGTCTTGCGGAAGCGACCCTTGCGCGCCTCGTCGATGCAGTGGTTGCGCGCGATCGTGTAGACCCAGGTGGTGAACTTGGCGCGCGGCTCCCAGGAGCTCGCGTTCTTGACCACGCGCAGGAACACCTCTTGCGCGGCGTCGGCGGCGGCCTCGGGGCTGCGCAGGGAGCGCAGGCAGAAGCGGTACACCGGCCCGTGGTGGCGCTCCACCAGCACGCGGTAGGCGGCGGGATCGCCGCCGCGGTAGGCCGTCATCAGCTCTTCGTCGCTGCGCTGATCGGCAGCGCGTGCGCCACCGCCGGCGACCGCGAGCGCGGCGGCGGGTGCGGGCTTGGCGGCGGCGTCGGCGCTCATGCGTTCCTCCGGAACGCTAGCAGACCACCCGCGCGAGGTGGATGGTTCCCGCGCCGCCCTTAGACGATGTGCCCCTCGTCCACGATGAAGGTCGTCCGGCAGCCGCCGCAGCACAGGCTCTCGGTGTGGCCGTAGTTGGTGCGGGTGGCCCGGTAGCCCGAGGCCGCGAAGGGCACGCCGCAGGCGGGGCAATCGAGCGCGCCCTCCTTCTCCATGAGCACGCGCTCGATCTTCGCGCGGCGATCGGTGGGCGCGGCCATCAGGACCTCCACGACGCGGCGCAGCTCGGGCGCGCGCACCGACGGGGCAAGGGTGGTGACGGTGGATCGGGTCAAGGTCTTCATGGAGCGTAGCGTCAGCGAGAGCGCCCCGCCGATCGAGAAATTTTCCCGTGGTGACGTCTGGCACCCACCGGCGCCAACGTGCTCTCTTCGGCGCCATGCGTGTGGTCGTTGTTCTCGCCCTCGTCACCATCAGCGCGTGTGCTCGTCCTGCGGTGGCCGAGCCGCCGCCGGCCACGGCGGTGCAGGTGGCCCCGTGGGTACGCCTCGACGTAGAGGGCCCGATACGCGTGACCGCACCCGTGGGCCTGGTGGCGGCGCACGACGGGAGCCGGCGCCTCTTCGTCATCGAGCAGGGCGGCGTGGTGCGCGTGCTCAACGACGGCAAGCTGCAGGAGGCCCCGTTCCTCGACGTGCGTCACCTGCTCGGCGGCGTGGGCGGCGAGCAGGGCTTGCTGGGGCTCGTCTTCCACCCGCGCTTCAAGGAGAACGGCCGCCTGTTCATCGGCTACACCGACTCGCACGACAACGACGCCTACGCCGAGCTGCGCGCCAGCGCCGATCACGCGCGCGTCGACGCCGCGACGTTGCGCGTGTTGTTCTCGATCCCCGACTTCGCCGGCAACCACAACGGCGGCCACCTCGTGTTCGGGCCCGACGGCAAGCTGTGGATCGGCACCGGTGACGGCGGCGGCGCCGGCGATCCCAAGCGCACGGCGCAAGACGAGGGCAGCCTGCTCGGCAAGATGTTGCGTGTCGACGTCGACACGCTAGGGCCAGCGCCGCAGCTGGTCACGCCCGAGCGCTGGGCCAAGGGGCTGCGCAACCCGTGGCGCTACGCCTTCGATCGGCAGAATGGCGACCTGTGGATTGCCGACGTGGGTCAGAACCTGTGGGAGGAGGTCCACCTGGTGGAGCGCGCGGCCGAGCAGCGCGGGCTCAACTTCGGCTGGAGCGTGCTGGAGGGCGCGCATTGCTTTCGCCCCGAGCAGGGCTGCGAGGCCGCCGGGCTGGTGAGCCCGGTGTTCGAGTATCGCCATGGCGACGATGGCTGCTCGATCACCGGTGGCGTGGTCTATCGGGGCAAGCGCTTCCCGGCGTTGGTGGGCTCCTATGTGGTGGCCGACTACTGCTCGAGCCGGCTGTGGACGCTCAAGCGCGAGGGCGCTCGCGTGCTGTGGGCGCGCGCCGGGCACATCCCAGGCAATGTCTCGGGCTTTGGCGAAGACGAGGACGGCGAGCTGTGGGTGGCCGATCACCAAGGCCGCGTGCTGCGCCTGGTGGCGTTCTTGCCGCGCTGACCGGGCGGGTCTGCTACGCCATCGCGGCCTCGTGCACGCCCACGCCGTTGCCCTCGAGCAAGGTCAGCTCGGCGCCGCGCTGCTGGTAGCCGCCCGCGAAGGGATCCCAGCGCAGCAACAGCGAGGTGTCGAGGTCGACGAGGTCGACGCCACCGAGGCTGCGCGCCAGGTGCAGCGAGGCCGCCAGGCCGAGCCGCGTCTCCACCATGGCGCCCACCATGATCTTCAGGCCCAAGCGTCGCGCCGCGCGGCCGATGCGAGCGGCCTCCACCGGGCCGCCGTGCTTCATGATCTTGAGGTTGACGGCGGTGGCGGCCTTCTTGTGCACCACCGCGAACAGGTCGTCGATGGTCTGCACGCTCTCGTCGGCCACCACGGGCGCGCCCGCCAACAGCGTGACGTGGGCCATGCCCTCGAGGTCGTCGGCGGCGCAGGGTTGCTCGAAGCAGCCGAGCCGCAGGTGCAGGCTGCGCACGATGGAGATCAGGGTCATGGCGTCGCGCGCCGCCAGCGCGCCGTTGGCGTCGAGGCGCACCTCGACCGTCGGGCAGCGGCGCGCGATGTGCTCGAGGGTGCGCGCGTCGTCGTCGAGGTCGCGGCCCACCTTGACCTTGAGCGACGAGAAGCCCGCCTGCTGCCAGCCGCTCGCCAGCTCGCCCACGTGCGCGGGATCCGCGATGGGCAGCGTGACGTCGGTGGTGACCTGAAAAGGAGTGCCGCCGTTTCGCTCCGAGCCGAGCAGCGCGTGCACCGGGAGCCGCTCTTGCCGGGCCCAGGCGTCGAGCAGCGCGGCCTCCACGCCGGCGCGCGACACCGGATCGTCGAACACGCCGTCGAGCAGGGCGCGCAGATCGGAGTGCCCCTCCACGTCTTGCCCGGCCAGCGCCCCGTTGGCGCGGCCGATGGCGCGCAAGAGGTCGCCCTGGTCGACACCGGTGACGGCGGGCAGCGCGGCGGCCTCGCCGAGCCCGCGGTGGAGCTCGCCGGTTCCTGTGTCGACGATGCGCGCGCTCACGAGCGCGCCCCGCGTGGTGTCGACCCGTCCGCTCGAGATGACGAAGGGCTCACGCAGCGGGATGGAGAGGGGGCGGGCCTCGATGCGGGCGATGCGCATGGGCCGGTGATGGCCGATTTCCCGTCGGATCCAAAGGGGTTGCGGTGCCGGGACCTACGAAACTCGCATCCCGCCGCAGGGGTTCTATGCTGTGGGGAGATGGCCTGCGCGCGCGGTCTGGGGCCGCTCTTGCTGCTGTGTGTCCTCGGGTGCCAAAACGAGGCCGTCGGGGTGCGCCTGGTGTTCCCCTCGGAGCGCACCTTCCTGTTGGCGGAGACGGTCAGCCTCTCGGTCTATGACGGCGAGGGCAACGGCGAGGCCAGCCCCGACGCCATCTGCCGCTCGCTCTCGGTGGTCTCGTCGGTGGCGCCGGCCGGCTTGCAGCCGCTCGCGACCTCGCTCAACCAGCCGGCCTGCACCTTCCTCGACGGTGGCGTCACCTTCGACGCCATCGAGACCGGCCGCCGTGTCTTCTTTGCGGAGGCGTCGAGCGCCGCGGGCGTGCCGGCGCTGCGCGGCTGCGCGGTGGCCGACCTCTTTGCCGACGACTCCGACGACCCCGAGGCGGAGGATCTCGGCGTCGCGAGCTTCGTCGAGGTGCAGCTCGCGACCTTGCCGAGCTTCCCCGAGGAACAGACCCCGGCCTGCGCCGACGTCGACGCCAAGTGCCAGGAGAACCAGCGATGCGCACCCTGAGCCCTCCCCTCGTCTTGGCCGCGATGCTGTGCGCCATGGGCGCGATCGTCGTCGCTGCCTGCCCGCAGCGCGAGTGCGAGCTCGACCGCAACTGCCCGGTCGGTGAGGTGTGCGGCGTCGGCGGCGTCTGCGTGCCCGAAACGCCCCCGGATACCCCGCTCATCGACGCCGGCCCCATCGGCCCGGGCGACGACGGTGGGCCGGGCGCGGATGGCGGGCCGAACGGGAACCTGCGCGTGCCCGTGGTGGAGCAGCTCAACGCGCCGGTCACCGCCATCTTCCAGGATCCGCAAGACGCCACCACCGCGCTGGTGGCGACGTGGAGCAGCGGCGGCTCGCTCGACGAGGTGGGAGAGCTTGACCTCGGCACGCATCGCATGGCGTCGAGCCCCCGCTTCGACTTCAACAACATCAGCGGCGGCTGTGACGTCGACGAGATGCACTGGTTCGCGGATCAGGCGCCCCTGCAGCTCCCACGCGGCGACGAGCTGTGGTTCTCGTGCTCGGTGGGCGGGGGCGCGGTGCTCCACTACGACGACCTGCAATTCGCGCAGTCGTACCGCGACGCGGCGCTCGACCAGATCGATCTGGTGACCTTCGTCGACAGCGGCGACGACACCAACGGCGACGCCCGCGTGGTGTTCGCCGAGCGCGGCAGCGACGAGCTCAAGGTGGTGCGCTTCGAGCCCACCGACCAAGAGAGCGCGGCGCGTGGCATGGAGGAGGTCACCGGCGATGTCGCCTTCGACGCCATCGCCGGCCTGTGGACCGTGGCCACCAACGACACCCGTCTGGGTGACGTGGTGCTGGTGTTCGACCGCGGCGGTGCCGGCGCGCTGCCGCGCTTGGTGCCGGTGCAGCGCAATCACGGTGAGCTCACCTGGCACGGGCCACCCATCGCCAACTCCGACATCGAGGCCATCACGCTGCCCGAAGGCACCCACGGCGCGCTGTTCCGCGTGAACCCCGGCATCCCCGACCCGCACCAGCTCGTCACCAGCGCGGCCGACGAGGACATCCCCAACGTGCTCATCACCCTGCCCACCGAGGGGAGCGGCGGGCGCGCGCTGTTCTTCCGCTACGAGCGCGAGAGCGGCAGCGACCTGAGCGCCGCGTCGCCGGTGTCGGGCTTCCCCGAGGTCGACCTGGCCGGCACGGCGGTGCCGTCAACGATGCCGAGCGCCAGCGCCAAGCTGTTCTTGCAGGAGACCGCGTTCGGCGCGCCCTGGTTCGCCTACGTGTTGCCAAACGCCGCCATCGGCTTCTCCATCCCGCTGCCGAGCGAGCAGGGCGACGACGTCACCAACGACGTCAAACGCGGCGCGTTCCAGAACGACAACGACCTCCCCTCGGCGTTCTTGCCGCTGTCGGCGGGCCGCATCTTGATCGGCTTCAGCAACAGAAACGAGATCCACCAAGTGGGCTTCTCGGCAGACTTCTGAGCCATGGAGGGCGAACGTCGCCGCCACGCACGTTCGAGCGCCGTGGTCAGCGCGCAGCTCGACGTGCAGGGCAGCGCGTGGTCGGTGCCGCGCGTGCTCGACGTCTCCGCGGGCGGCGCGCTGCTCGAGCTGGCGGCGGGCGCGCCGGTGCCGCCGCTCGGTGCGCGCGGGCGCGCCACGCTGGCGCGCGGCGCCGTCAGCGTGGAGCTGGCCATCCGCGTGGTGCGTGTGCGCTGGACGGGTCGCGAGCGCGGGCGGCCCTTGCCGCCGGCCGTGGCGCTGGTGTTCGACGACGGCGAGCGCGCGAGCGCGCGCGTACAGCAGCTCCTCTTGGGATGATTCAGCGCGCGGGCGGCGCGCCTTGCGCGATGACCTCGCGCACGCGCGAGGTCACCAGGTCGAGCGCGACCGCGTTGTTGCCGCCCTCGGGGATGAGCACGTCGGCCCAGCGCTTGGAGGGCTCGACGAAGGCGAGGTGCATGGGGCGCACGGTCTTGTAGTACTGCTCGCGGACTTGCTGAAAGGTGCGCCCGCGCTGTTCGATGTCGCGCCGGATGCGTCGCATCAAACGGATGTCGGCGTCGGTGTCGACGAAGATCTTGACGTTCATCAGCTCCCGCAGCGCGGGCTCCACAAACACCAAGATGCCTTCGACGATCAACACCGGCCGCGGCTCGACGCGGCGGGTCTCGGGAAGGCGCGCGTGCGTCTTGAAATCGTAGGCCGGCACCTCAACGCCGCGGTCGCCCTTGAGCGCGCGCACGTGCTCGACGAGCAGGCTGGTCTCGAGGCTGTCGGGGTGATCGAAGTTGAGCTGGCTCTTCTGATCGAGCGAGAGATCGGAGCGGTCGCGGTAGTACCAGTCGTGCTCCAACATGGCGACGTGCTCGGGCGCGAGCGCGGCCGCGATGGCGCGCGCGATGGTGGTCTTGCCCGAGCCGGTGCCGCCGGCGATGCCGATCACGAAAGCCATGCACCGTTGTTCGCTGGTGGCGGTGGCAGAGGGAAGGGGGATCGGCTGGCCCTTGCCTCAGGCCTCCACCCCGTCGGGGTCGAGGCCGTCGACCGGATCCTCCTCGAGCGATCGCCGCAGCGCTGGCAGGTCCACCTCGAACTGGCGCGGCGCGCGCAGCACCTCCTTGAGCATGAGGAAGCCGCCGGGTGCGAGCGCCTGCTCGAGGCGCTCCGCCACCGGCAAAACGCGCTCGTGCGGGCGGTAGCTGAAGGGCACGCCGTGCTCGTCCTTCACCAGGCCGCGCTCGATGGCCCAGGCGCGCGCCGCGAAGCCGAGGTGCCGGGTGGCGGCGAGCACGTCCGCGAGGACGTGCTCCTGTTCGAGGTTGATGGCATGCCAGCCGCCGCGCCGGTACAGCTCGGCGAGATGGAAGCGCTCCGGCACCGTGACCAGCGCCTCACGCTGGACGCGGCGGGTGAGCAAGAACAGCAGCTGCGCCACCTCGCGCCCGAGCCCGGTGCCGGGGTAACGCTGGCCGGGCAAGCGCGGCCGAGCTCGCGTGAACGGCGCGCGCGGGTTCTGCATCAGGAGCCAGTCGATGACGACGACGTCGGCGCTCTCCTCGACTCCGGGCAGGCCCACGCGTGTCAAGTGGATGCGCAGGTCCATCACGTGGCGATCGGCGAGCTCGTCGCCGGGCACGAGCACTTCCAGGCGGTGGCGGAAGGGATCTTCTTCCGTGATGCGCAGCTCGTACTGGTCGACGCCGATGGCGCGCATCTTGTCGTCGAGGCCGTACTCGTGGATGGCCGTGCGCAGGCCAGCCTCGGTATAGGTGTGCGCGAAGCGGTCGCCGCGCGCGAACACGTCGCTGCCGTCGGCGGGCGCGCACGGGCCCGGATCCATGAGCTGCAGCATGGTGAGCCGCCGCGCCACATCTTCGAAGTGTCGCTCGACGCGCGTCATGCCGCCCCTGCGTCGGCGCGCAGGAAGCGCTGCGCCTTGGCGTCCTTGACCACGCCCGGGAAGCGCAGCACCTGGTTGTGCATGGCCACGTAGACGCCGGGCGGCGCGAGCTGCACGGCCAAGAGCGCCTCCGTGAGGTTCTGCAGCGCGTCGGTGGTGCGCAGCTCGTAGGGGCGCATGGCGCCGGTGAGCACGATGGGCACGCGCGGGCTTTGGCCGAGCTTTCGCACCAGGTGCTCGCCCGTGAACTGCAAGCGATCGGTGCCATGCGTGATGACGATGCCCTGGTGGCTGTCGGCGTAGAGCGCCGCCACGGCAGCGATGCACTCGTGATCGGCCTCGCTCATCAAGAGCGAGTCTTTGTTCATGACCGGTACGCGCTCGATGAGCACGCCGCGGAGGATCAGGCTCGCGAGCATGATGTCGAGCACCGAGCGCTGGTTGCTGATGGTGCCGTCGCTCTCGTTGTAGGTCTTCTCGATGGTGCCGCCCGTCGAGAGCAAGGCGATGCGCTTCTGCGAGTCCATGGCGGCGACCCTACGGCGCGGGGCGCGCGCAGGGTAAGGGGGTTCAGCCCGACGCACCCGTGTAGCTCTTGAGCGCGAAGCGCCAGAAGGCGCGCGAGGCCACCAAGAGCAGCAGCGCGAGCCCCGCGGCGCCGAGCAGCATGGCGGGCTGACCGCGCCCGAGCAGCAGCTCCGCCGGCACCGTGGTGAGGAAGGCCACCGGCACCACGAAGGTGAACACGAAGCGATAGGCCGCCGGGTACGCCGCCATGGGGAAGCGCCCGGCGTCGAGCAGGCCGCGCAGTACCTCGGTGGCGTTGTAGATCTTGGTGAACCACACGCTGGTGGTGGCCACCAAGAACCACATCCCGTAGATGATGATCGCGCCGAAGCCCGCGGCCACGATCGCGAGCATGACGCTGCCCTCGCGCGCGGGCGCATGCCAGGCGCCATAGGCGATGACGCCGATGCCGAACAGCAGATCGGGCACGCCCCAGGGCGAGAGCACGCGCAAGGAGAGTGTTAGCTGTGCGTCGATGGGCTTGAGCAGCACGAAGTCGAGCGTGCCCGCCTCCACGTGCTGCACGATGCGGCTCAGGTTGGGGCTGAGCAGGCAGGCGATGGCGCCGGCGAAGGCCGAGTACAGCCCCTGCACCACCAGGCCCTCCTCGAAGGTCCAGCCAGGGAAGCCCGCGCCTCGATAGAAGAGCGAGAGCGCGAAGATGGAGCCGGCCAGCGCAAGCGAGCTGCCGATCGCTTGCACCACGAAGTTGGAGCGGTACTCGAGCTCCGCCTGCAGCGAGGTCGACCAGTAGCAGCGCAGGATGCGAAGCAGGCGCGCCATCAGGCTCCCATGGCCGAGTGACGCTTGAGGCCGCGGCGCCACACCACGCGGTTGAGCACGACGAAGAGCGTGATCCACCCCAGGCACACCAACGCGGCCTGGACCAGATCGACGTCGACGCCGCCGCTCAACAGGCGCGCGGGCACCCAGATGAAGTAGGGGAAGGGCGTCCACAGCACGGCCGCGCGCAGCGCGTCGGGGAAGACCTCGAGGGGCGCGATGGCGCCCGAGAGCACGAGGTAGAGGATGAACATCAACCCCTCGAGGCTCGAGGCGCGCTCGGTCCACAGCGCAAACAGCGCCAGCGTGTATTGCATGGCGAAGCGCAGCGCGAACGCGAGCGAGGCGAACACCAGCGCGAGCAGCAGGTCGCTCGCGTGCGGCACGAAGCGCGCGGGCGGGAAGAGCAAGAAGAAGAGCGCGATGATGAGCGCCGAGAAGGGCAGGCGCGCCACGCGCTCCGACAGGTGCGCGGCGATGTAGCGCCAGGCCGGGTCGACGGGCTGCAAGAGGTACTGCGACAGGCGGCCGCGCTGCACGTCTTGATCGAACTCCCAGATCACCCACACCACGGTGAGCTGGCGGACCACGAAGACCGCGAGGAAGTAGCGCGCCACCTCGACGCCGGAGAAGCCGTAGCCGCCGTTCTCGGCCGCTTGGTACCAAGCACCCATCAGGATGAAGGGCAGCGAGTTGGCCAGCGCCCACAAGATGAGCTCAGCGCGGTACGCCGTCATGTACGCGTAGTAGGCCGACAGGAGGCCGCTCATGCGGCGCAGCGCGGCGTTCACGTGCCCGTCTCGGCATGGTTGGCGCGCTGGCTCTTGCCGATGACGCGGCCCACCACCTCCTCGATGGGCGGGTCGTGCACGGTCAGGTCGCTCACGGGCAGCTCGGCCAGCGCGCGCCCCACCACGCTCACGAGCTGTGCTGGCTCCACGGCGATGCGCGCCACGCTGCCCTCGACGCTCAGGACCTCGCCGAGCGCATCCAGCGCGCCGCGCTCGACGGCGCGCGCCAGCTCGATCTTGAGCTCGCGACGCGCGCCGAAGCGGCGCATGAGCTCGTCGAGGCCACCGTCGTGCACCAAGGCGCCCTCGTGGATGACCAAGACGCGCGGGCACAGCGCGGTGATGTCGGCCATGTAGTGGCTGGTCATCAGGATGGTGGCGCCGGTCATCGCGTTGTAGCGCTTGAGGAAGTGGCGCACGGCCACCTGCGCGTTGACGTCGAGGCCCAAGGTTGGCTCGTCGAGGAAGAGCACCTTTGGCCCATGGAGCAAGGCTGCCAGCAGCTCGGCCTTCATGCGCTCGCCGAGCGAGAGCTTGCGCACCGGCTGCGTCAGCTTGTCAGAAAGCTCGAGCATGGCCGCGAGCTCGTCGACGCGCGCGCGATACTCGGCGTCGCTGACACCGTAGATGGCCGCGTTGAGCTTGAGGGTGTCGACGGTGGGCAGGTCCCACATGAGCTGCTGCTTGTTGCCCATGACCAGGGTGATGGCCTGCAAGAAGTCGCGGGTGCGTTGGAAGGGCTGCCAGCCGCCCACGGCGCAGCTGCCGGCGCTCGGGTGCAAGAGGCCCGTGAGCATCTTGAGCGTGGTGGTCTTGCCGGCACCATTGGCGCCGAGGAAGCCCACCACCTCGCCTGGGCGGATGGTGAACGACACCTCGGTGACGGCGCGGATCTCCTTGGTGCGTCGACGGAAGAAGTGCCGCAGCGCGCCCGCCAGGCCGGGGTCCTTCTGCGCCACGGTGAAGCTCTTGGTGAGCCCCGTGGCTTCGATGATGGGCGTGCCCGCGTCCGACATGTCGCGCACCCTGCCAAATGGAGCGTGTTCGTGTCGAGTGCGCGGGGTGGCAGACGCGCGACCGAGGGGCTGGGTCAGGTGCGCCCGCTACCGCCGCCGAAGCTGTTCGTGGATGTGCGCGCGCCCAGCTGCCTGCTTGTCTTCGCGAGAGAGCGACTCGGTCAGGTCGGCCGCACGCACGAGCGTGGCGACAACAAGAACCACGGCGAGCGGCCACAACACGACGCGCGGGATCTTCGCCGCCAGCCAGAAGTTCAGGACAAAGACCAGGCCGAAAAACAAGAACGCCCCGGTGGCGCCCGCGCCACCGGCCGCCTCGCGGGAGTGTGCCCGCGCCGATTCGCCCAGCGACAGCTCGCCATCGCGATTGGCGTCTGCACCGCGACGACGGAGACCGTCGCGACGACGAACCTTGCCAGGGTCCAGGCTGTCGTCGTCGTCGCGCGGCGGGCGCCATGCTCGCGCTGTCGCGCCTCGCCGTCGTGACCGTGCTCGGTTTGCCCAGTAGCGCGCGTTCTCGCGGCCCAACACGTCGAGGATGAACAAGACCGAGAACGCGCCGTACACGAGTGCGCAGTCGAGCAGGTGCGTGCGCTCTGGGGTGCGGCTGGTGACCGGCGCCAGCAGCGCGACCACGCCGCTCGCCTGCAGCGCCAACACGGCGAGGTGCGAGAGCAAGTGTGGTGGCGGCTCCTCGACGTCGTCCTGGGCGGCGGACGCGAGGTTGCGACGCCACTCGGCCTCCTCCGGCTGCACCGCACGCCGCTCACGCGATGGGGCTGCTGAACGCTTTGGCTCGTCGAGCTCGAGCCCTGAGCTCTGGTAGTCGACCATCGCTAGCCTTTCAGCGGTTCACGCATCGGTCGTCTCGTTCCTCGCTCGTTCCTCGCACCGAGGGCTCCGAAGGAAGCCCCTCGCTCCCGCCATGACGACCCCAGCGTACCACCCGCGCGAGCAGCGCCGCCTCCGAGCGGGGCGCGACGATGGCACCGTCGTCGACGCCGCTGGTGGTCAGCGACGGCGCAAGCGCTCGCGGAGGCCGAGCCGCGCCGCCATGGCGCGCACGGTGCCGCCGGGGTCGCGCGCCTGTCCACGGCCGACGCGCCCGAGCAGGCGCGCCGCGCCGGTGGCGTTGCCGCCGCTTTTGTCGAGCGCGTGCCCGAGCGCGGCACGCTCGAGCATGGTGACCGCGTCGACCAGGTCGAAGCGCCCGGCGTCGACCTGCGCTGCCACCGCCTGCTCGTCGACGATGGCGCCCGCGCCCCGCTCGGGCCGCAGCAAGCGCCGCGGCAGGTCGGACAGCAAGAGCTCCTCGCCGCTGCGCTTGTGCACCAGCGCCGCGTAGACGGTGTTGCGCAGCTCGCGGATGTTGCCCGGCCAGGGGTAGCGCGAGAGCAGCGCGAGCGCGGCGGGCGCCACGCCGCGCACCTGATGGCGGCGCCGCGCGCTCGGCTCCTCTTGGTAGAAGCGGCGCACGAAGGCGTCGACGAGCGGCGGGATGTCGTCGACGCGCGCGCGTAGGGGCGGCAGCTCGACGGTGACGATGGCCAAGCGCTCGTACAGGTCGTCGCCGAATTCGCCGCGCTCGATCAACGCGTGCAGGTCGCGGTTGGTGGCGGCGATCAGGCGGAAGTCGACGGTGCGCTCGGCGTCCTCGCCGAGGCGCGACACCACGCGGTCCTCGAGCACGCGCAACAACTTCACCTGGAAGGCGAGCGGCGTGTCGTCGACCTCGTCGAGGAAGACGGTGCCACCTGCGCCGGCGGCGAAGCGTCCGTCGTAGTCGCGCACCGCGCCCGAGAAGGCGCCGCGCGTGTAGCCGAACAGCTCGGCCTCCATCAGCTCGTTGGGGATGGCCGCGCAGTTGATGGCGACGAAGGGGCGCTTCTTGCGCTCCGACCAGGCGTGGACCAGGTGTGCCGCCACCTCCTTGCCGGTGCCGGTCTCGCCGACCAGCAGCACCGGCATCGACGTCTGCGCCGCGCGCGCGAGCTGCTGTGCCAGCGCGACGCCCGCGGCGCTGGCGAACACCGCGTGCTCGTCGGAGGGGACAGGGGTCGCCGGCTGCTCGAGCAGGCGCGCGGCGCGCACCAGGCGCGCCGCCACGTCGGGCGCTGCCAGCGAGACCACATCGACCGCGCCGCCCAGCGTGGCCTCGATGGCGAGCGCGTCATCGAGCGCGACCGGCGTGACCCAGATCCACGGGCCCGCGCGCGCGCACGGTCGGCGTGCGCACAGCACGCCGCCCTTGCCGGTCGGCAGCCGCGCGACGCGCGCGAGCGTGAGCCCGGCCGCCGCGCATGCGCGGCCAAGCGTGGGGTGGGGCGCCGGTCCAGCCCAGAGCAGCTCCATGCGCAAACGATAGCGGTAAACAGCAAAAGATTGCTGATGGAGACATCGGGCGCGGCGTCGGGGCGCGGCGGCAGGCCTGGCAGGGCGCCTGCATCAACCCCAGCACACCCAAACCCGGAGGTCGCCATGCTCGCCGTCACCACCACCATCATCGTCGTCGCCGCTGTGCTCGCGCTGGCGGGGCTCGTGTTGTGGCTCGGCCTGCGCGTCATCCGCGAGGATGAGTCGGGGCTGGTCATCAAGAAGCGCGGTGAGCCGCTCGCGCCCGGCCGCATCCTCGCGCTCGCTGGCGAGGCCGGCTACCAGGCCGAGCTGCTCCCGCCCGGCTGGCACTTCCCCTTCTGGCGCTTCCTCTATCGCGTCGAGCGCGTGCCGCTCTTGACCGTGCGTCCCGGCGACATCGCGCTCGTCGTCGCCAACGACGGCGCCACCCTGCCCACCGAGCGCCTGCTTGGCCGCGTGGTCGACTGTGATCACTTCCAGAACGCCGTCGCGTTCCTGCGGAGGGGCGGCGAGCGCGGCCGGCAGCTCGACGTGCTGACCGCGGGCACCTACCGCATCAACCCCGCGCTCTTTACCGTCATCACGCCGCAGAGCGCGCACCAGCACGGCCTCGATCCGCGCACGCTGCGCGTCACGCAGGTGCCGCCCGACACGGTCGGCATCGTCACCACGCTCGACGGCAAGAGCATCGCGGCCGGCGACCTGGCCGGCGGCATGGTGTTCGAGCACGAGAGCTTCCAGAAGCCGCAGGCCTTCATCGCGCATGGTGGCTGCCGCGGCCTGCAAGAGGACGTGCTGCTCGCCGGCGCCTGGAACATCAACCCGTGGTTCGCCGAGGTGGAGCAGATCCCCATGACCGAGATCCCCATCGGCTACGTCGGCGTGGTGGTGAGCTACGTCGGCAAGGAGCACCAAGACGTCACTGGTGATCAGTTCACCCACGGCGACCTGGTGGAGAAGGGGCGCAAGGGCGTGTGGGTTGAGCCGCTCTTGCCCGGCAAGCACCCGATCAACACGCGCGTCATGAAGGTGGAGCTCGTGCCGACGACCAACATCGTGCTCAACTGGGGCACGCGCACCGAGCAGCACGCCTACGACCAGAAGCTCGCGCCCATCACGGTGAGGAGCAAGGACGGCTTCGGCTTCACGCTCGAGGTCTCCCAGATCATCCACATCGGCATGAAGAACGCGCCGCGCGTCATCTCGCGCGTCGGCTCCATGCAGAACCTGGTCGACCACGTGTTGCAGCCGACCGTGGCCAACTACTTTCGCAACTCGGCGCAGGCGGTCACCGTGCTCGAGTTCTTGAGCGCGCGTAGCGATCGCCAGAACGAGGCGTTCAGGAACATCAAGGCGGCGGTGGAGTTCTACGACGTCGAGTGCATCGACACGCTGATCGGCGACATCCAGCCGCCGGCGGAGCTGATGAAGACCCAGACCGATCGCAAGATCGCCGACGAGCTGCAGCGCACTTTCGATGCGCAGCGCGAGGCGCAGATCAAGCGCCAGCAGCTCGAGCGCGAGACGGCCATCGCCAACATGCAGGGCGAGGTGGTGAGGAGCGAGCAGGCCGTGTGGATCGCAGAGAAGGACGCGCTGTCGGCGGCGGCGGCGGCGCGCGGCAAGGCCGAGGCCACCAAGCTCGCGGCCGACGCCGAGGCGCACGCGCACCGCGTGCACGCCGAGGCCGAGGCAGAGGCGGTGCGCGCCATCGGCAACGCCAAGGCCGAGGCATCGCGCGAAGGTGCAGCGGCGGTGGGCGTCGACGGCTTCGTCACCATGCAGGTGGCGAGCACGCTGGCGGAGAACGGCGCCAAGCTGGTGCCCGACGTCGCGGTGCAGAGCGGTGCCGGTGGCGGCAGCATCGGCGACGCGCTCGTCGCCAAGCTGCTGACCGGCGCGCTCTTGCCGAAGGCGGCGGCGACGCCCGTGCTACCGCCCGGCAACGGCGCGTCGCGCGGCTGATGCGCGACCGAGGCGGGCGCCCGGCACCTCTCGGGGGGTGCGGGGCGCCCGCGTGGGTCGGTGGTGGCGGGCCGGGAGCGAGGGTGGCTCCGCCACGGCCACGCGCTCCTTGGGTCTCCTGACGGCGTGCGTCAAGCACTGGCGCTGCGCTTGGTGCAAGCTCGGACCATGTACCTCCGCGCCCGCCACGCCATTGCTCTCGCGCTGCTCGCGGGCGCGCTCTCGGTGCTCCTGTACCGCCTCCTCGACGGATCCCGGCCTGACGAGGTCGTGGTCGCTCCGCCGCCGCCGCCAGCGCCGCCACCACCGGTCCCCGCGCCGCTCGACGAGCTCGCCGCAAGCTACCAGCTTCCCGTGACGCTCCCCGACGAGGTCATGCGGCGCGCCATCGTCTGCCGAAGCTGCGACGCGGAGCTCGCCCAGCACCGCAGGGTTGCAGGCAGCCTGGCCACACGCATGGCCCTCGACCTGTGCATGCAGAGCAAGTGCGCGACGGTATCGGACGCGATCAGCTCGGCGGGGCGCCTCACCAGCGCCACGCTCGAGCTGCTCGCACATTGTCGTGACTGCGACGCCGAGCACGCGCGGTACCGGCGCGCACCGAACGCGGCGCCGGCCTTCGAAGCGCTTGAGGCGTGCGCCAAACACCGGTGCACCGCCTCAGCCGAGGTCGTAGAGCTGCGCTTGGCGCAGGCCCAGCAGGAAGTGAGCGGCCCTGGGCGCGCACGCGCATGCGCGATGCTCCACGCGTTGAGCAAGGACGATCGCGTCGAGCCAGCGACGCGTGCCGTCGCCGAACAGCAGCAGCGACTCTCCTGTTCGGGCTCGTCGCCCCAAGCGGGTCACACGCCGCAGTGAGGTGGCGAGTGAGCGGGCGCGGGCGGTAGAGCGCTTGGTCACCCAGCGCACCCTTCGGCAGGCGCAGCCTGCAGGTGTCCACGCGGTGCGGTAGAGGCGCGCCGTCCTATCGGTATGCGTTGGCAATCGCGAAGCTCACCGCCCTCGACCATCCCTGTGGCGCTGTGGGCCGAGGCCGCGACGTCGTTCGCGTGGAAGGTCGTCGCCGCGGGCGTCGCACGGCGGCGTGAAGGCTTGGAGCGCGACACGAGCTCTGCGGTGTCTGGACAAGGGCAGCGGCCCCGTGCGTTGGTGACGTGGTTGGTTGCGCCGCTCGTCGCCACATGATCAGGTACTGCCATGCGTTGGTGGGAGCCGCCCGACCAAGAACCTGCGCCGACGCGCAGCATCGCGGTGCTGCTGCACTGGGTGACCATCATCGTGTTGCTGCTGACCGTGCTGGTCACCATCGGCACGGTGGCCTCGCTCGGTCTGCACTTCCGCCACATCGCGGGCAACCTCGCGGTGTGCGGCATGGTCGTGCTCGCGCAGCTGCTGTTGCGCCGCGGGCGCGCGGTGCTGGCGGCGCACCTGTTCCTGGGCTCGCTGTGGGCGCTGATCGTGCTGTGGTCGCTCTTCGTGGTTGGCGTGCGCTCTGCGGTGGCCATGACGCTGTTCCCCGTCATCACCATCGGCGCCATGTTGGACCGCCGGGTCGGGTTGGCGTACGCCCTGCTCTCGGCGCTGGTGGTCGCAGCGGGCTACGCCCTCGAGGCGAGCGGCAATGTCGTGGTCAATCAGCTCACCCTGCCGCTGAGCGCGGTCGTCACCTGTGCTGCGCTCGCGACGACGGGCGGCATCATCACGCTGACGGCGCGCTTGCGTGAAGACGCGACCACCCAGTACGCCGAGCTGGTGCGGAGCGCACCCGAGGGCATCCTCACCGTCGACGCGCAGGGCCTGCTGCGCTCGGCCAACCCCGCCGCGTGCGCGCTGTTCGCGGCCGACGAGCGTGCGCTGACCGGGCGAGAGCTGCGCTCGCTGCTCGCCCTGCCCGCGGGCGCGGCGCTCGCCGCCACGCACGCGTGCACCCTGACCCGCGCCGATGGGCGCGCGATCGACCTCGAGCTGGAGCTGACGCCGCTGCATCGGGGGCGGCGCGTGGCGCTACGCAACGTGAGCGCGCGCAACGAGGCCGAACGCGAGCGCGCCCGCCTGACCGAACAGCTGCACCAGGCGCAGAAGCTCGAGTCCATCGCGCTCTTGGCCGGCGGCGTCGCGCACGACTTCAACAACCTGATCACCGCCATCCTGGCGAGCGTTGAGCTGCTCAAGCATCGGCCGCCGGCAGCGGAGGCGCGCGAGCTGCTGGAGGACGCCGAGGCCGCGTCGCAGCGCGCCGCCCAGCTGACCCGTCAGCTGCTGGCCTACGGGCGCCGCCAGGTGCTGCGGCCACGCGCGCTGCGGCCGAATGACGTCGTCACCGGCTTGCAGGGCATGCTGCGACGGTTGTTGCCTGAGCACATCGAGCTGCGCACGCAGCTCGACGCGGCCGCTGCCGTGTTCGCCGACGCTGGGCAGCTTGAGCAGGTGCTCATCAACCTGGTGATCAACGCGCGCGACGCCATGCCCGAAGGCGGCGTCATCACCATCAGCACCGCCGATGTGCCCGGACCGGTCGCCGCAGGGATCGGTGCGCGCGAGGTCGCGATCGTCGTGCAGGACAGCGGGAGCGGCATCGTCCCCGAGCTGCTCGAACGCATCTTTGATCCCTTCTTCACGACCAAGCCGGTCGGTCAGGGCAGCGGGCTCGGTCTCGCGGTGGTGCGCGGCATCGTCGAGCAAAGCGGCGGGCGGATCACGGCAGCCTCGACGCCGGGGGCCGGGGCTCACTTCGAGGTGCGCCTGCCGGCCGCCGACCCCGACGCGGTCGAGGTGCGAGCGGACGCGGTGGTGCCCGTCGAGGGTCGCGCTGACGGAACCGTGCTGGTCATCGAGGACGAGCCGGCGCTGCGCCGCGCCATGTCCCGCTTCCTGCGCGACGCCGGACTGACCGTCGTGGTCGCCGCAGATGGTGAGGAGGGCGTGCGCATCGCCGCCGAGCTGCCCACGCTCGATCTGGTGGTCACCGACGTCATCATGCCGCGCATGGGCGGCGCCGAGGCCGTGCGACGCCTGCGCGAAGAGCGGCCCGGCCTGCGCGCGCTGTTCGTTTCCGGCTACACCGAGCGCACGCTCGAGGAGCTCGGCGCCGCCGGGGCGGGCGCCAGCTTTCTCGCCAAGCCCTTTCAGCCCGCCGCGCTGGTCGCGGCGGTGCGCCGGCAGCTGCGGTAGCGGCCGCGAGCGCTCAGGCAACCGGCCGCACAGGTGATGGGAGAGAGAACGGCGCAGCGCTGCTCGCGTGCATCGCATGGGGCGTTACAGCGGAGACAGCCCGAGCGCCTCGGGCGCCGAGAAGCACATCCTGCGCGCGCTCACGACCCTGGCGTCGCTGGCCACCATGCCGAAGCTCGATGACGGAGGCTCGCTTCGAGCCAGTGCGTTCGGAGGCCGCGCGCTCAACGGACGGTCGGTCTGACGAGGCGCGCCATGTTCCAATCACGAGGCTTCCCCCGAGCAATGCGGCGGGCGTACTCGGCGCCCATGACGAGAATCCACTCGGCACCGACCAGGAGAAGCACATGTACAAGATCACGCGTTGCGCGACCCTCAAGAATGCCTCCTTCCTGCCCAAGGCGATCGGTTGGGCCAAGGAGGTGACGGGCTTCGTCAACAAGAACTACCCCGGCTTCGATATCTCCGTTGGTGTCGAGATGTTCGGGAGCACCAACATCCACTGGTCGTACCAGGCCAAGTCGCTGGCGGAGCTCGAGGCGGTGAACGCCAAGCTGCTGCAGGATCAGAAGTACTGGGCGATGCTCGACAACAGCAAGGAGCTCTGGGTCGAGGGGAGCCTCAAGGACACGATCGTCATGATCGTGGAGTAGCTGACGCCTCGGTGCGGACGGGGCCCCACGCCGGCAGCGATCGTCGTGGGGCTTGCCGTGTCCGCTTGGTTGCTCGCCCGATCGATCGAGCGGCGATGTCCCCTCGCGATTCCGACGGACCAGCATCGCCGTGTGTCGCTGCACCCACCGCGACTCGAGGCGAGCGGCGCCCTGATGTTCGCCTCGCCCACAATGGTCGAGCGCGCGTTGGCAATGTACGCCGCAACGGTCGCGTTCGCCGCCGAGCCTGAGCGCGAGCTCATGTCGCTCGAGCTGCTCGAGGTGTCGCTGTTCGGCGCCGGCATCAGTATGCCGCTGCGGCTCAATGCGGCTCTGTCGCTTGGGTCCTCGCTCGCTCGCGAGGAGCGGCCGAGATGACCCCCGTGCTGCTCGAGCACGTCGCGTGGGTTGGCGGTGCGCACATACGGGCCACGGGTGGCGACGTTGACGACGCATATCGGCGACCCGCGAACACCTGTGAGCGCCGCGGAACAAACGAGGAGGCCGCGTGCGTTCGGCCCGCGGCCTCCTCGTGTGCGCGCCACCGCACGGTTACATGCAGATGCCCGCGTCGGGGTTGGCGCCTTGCTCGACGGCGCGCGCCAGGTCCTCGGGCGAGAGGAGCTCCGTGTAGGGCACGCAGGTCGTGCGACCGCGCGCCACGCACTCGGCGTCTTCGAAGCACTCCTCTTCGGGCAACTCGGACGCGCACTGCTCACCGCTCACGCAGCCGACACAGTTCTCGCCGTTCTCATCGCAGCTGGCACAGTAGGACACCTCGGTGCAGACCTCGCCGTCTGCGCAGGGATCGCTGCTGCAGTCGTAGGCCGGATCAAGAGCGCACGCGCCGTCGACGCACAGCAAGCGATCACCACACTCGAAGTCCTCGCTGCACGCCCAACCGCTGTTCGACACGGGTTCCTCGCCCGCCACGCAGGTGGGGATCTCGACGCCGAGGCAGTCGTCGCCATCGGCGGGCGGCGGGTCCTCGGGATCGGCGATGAGATCGCAAGCCGACCCAAGCGTGCAGCCCTCGGCCGCCGCGCACTCATCCAGTGCTACGGCCGCACACGCGCGGTCCTCGGCCGAGGGCACCGGCCTGCTGCGGCACTGGCCCGCGTCGACGGGGAAGCCGGCGTCGGTCAAACGCTCCCAGGCGGCGCCGTAGTAGAGTTGCTCGCCCGGCGCGCAGACGGCGCCATCCTCGCAGTCGTCGTCGTCGCGACAGAGCCCGTCGCCGGGGATGGCGCAGATCCGATCGCCCTCGTGCACCTGACCTGCGTCGAGCAACTGGGCCAACTGTGCCGGCGTGAGCACCAGCTCTGGCCGCGCACAGAAGGCATCGGCGGAACAGTCCGCCGGCGTCTGGCACAGCTCGGGGCCCGGCGTGCCGGTAGCTCCGTCGGTGCAGGCGAGAGACGAGACGACCACCAGCGCGAGGGCAGCGGTCAGCGATGTTTCCTGTGACGACGTCATGGTGCTCCTTGGCCCCGTTGTCGATGTCGGGGGCGGAGATGAGGAACGCCACCCGGTAGCTCCGGCGCGCGCGCCGTGCTCGACGTCAATGGCGGGCATCACGGGACCGGCCCGACGAGCGCCGCGCACTCGCGGCTCCCGCCGGGCCGGAATAGTCGCGCTATCGATCAAATGCAGAAGCCGGCGGCGGGATCCACGCCGCTCTCCACGAGCGCCGCCTGCTCCTCGGGGGTCAGAGGCACCTCGCTCCACAAGATGCACGCCATACCGCCCAGCGCGATGCACTCCGCGTCCTCGTGACATTGCAGCCCTTGCTGCTCTGGCTCGTTGGGATCGCTCTCCCAGTCCTCGGCGCATTGGCGTGCCCAGGAGATGTCGTGGCAGTCGCCCTCGATCTCCTGCTCGGTGGTGGTCGTCCCGTCTGGGTTCTCGGTGCCAAGGTCAACGCGGGAGCACTGCGGCCGACCGCTGAGGGCGCAGGCCTCGCCCTCGGCGCAATCGCCGTCGTCGGTGCAGGCGTACGCCGGGTCGGCCTCGCACCAGCCCTCCCTGCAGTGCTCGCGCTCGAAGCAGTCGGCGTCGACGTCGCACCTGCCTGTGCTCGGCGGCTCCTCGCCCGGCAGACACGCTTGATAGGCGAAGCCCAGGCACTCCTCGGGCCACTCGGGTGCCTCGCCTTCGGCGGAGACGACACTGCAGCGCTCCTGCGGCCAACACCCCGGCGTCGACGTGCAGGCCGCCAGCCCCAACTCCAGGCATGCCTTGGTTCGCGTGTCGAGCTCCTCGGGCTCGACGATGGCGACGCACTGTCCACCGTCCGCTGGGTAGCCGAGCGCGACGATCTCGCCCCACGCCGACCCGTAGTAGAGCTGCTCGCCCGGCGCGCACAGGCTGTAGTCGGGGCAGTCCTCATCCGAGGTGCACAGGCTGCCGTTCAAAGGCACCGGGTAGCAGAGGCCGGTTCCGGCGGGCTGCCCGCTGGCCTCAACGAGCTGCGCGATCTCCTCGTCGCTGAGCACCTTCTCGACCAGCGCGCAGAAGGCTGCCTCCGGGCACTGCTCGTGGCGCTCGCACCAGGGGCTCGGCTCCGAGCCCGTGCCGGCCTCGGAGCCACTGCGCTCTGGCTCCTCGTCGAGGCCCGGGTTCTCCAGGCCACGCGTCAGGTCATCGGTGCACGCGCCGAGCAAGGCGGGCCCGAGCAGGAGTGCGGCGGCGCACGAGATGAGCAAGCGATAGGGCTGCATGTTCCTCCTTCGTCCGGTGCACCGGACACAAGAGGTGAGGCACGCAGCGCTGCCCGCGTGGCGCACTCCACGTGCGTGCCGTCATCGACGGCAGTCACGCGCTGCCCCTGCCTTCAACGCGACGCGGCGCGCTTCAGCAGCGAGAGCGCGGCTGCCTCGCACCCCTCGGGGGCATCAGCGCCTGTCGGCGCGCGCGCCGCGGCCCGGAGCTCGTCCAACGACAGCTCGCGCGCACAGCGGAAGACCACGAGCTCCTCGGCGCCCTCCGCGGCGTCGAGCTCGATGGCCCCGGGCAGCTCGTTGGCGCCCGGGACCAGCGCGCCCATGCGCCCGGTGCTGGGCAGCGCGAAGCCGCCGTGCGCCTCGTCGGCGCGGGACACCACAGCGCCAAAGCCGGGGCTCTCGGCGAACAAGGTGAAGCGCAGCCGATCGCCCTGCTGCAGCACGTCCTCGGCGCGGCCTTGACGGACCTCGCCACCGCGCTGCAGGTACCACGAGACGAAGGCGCCGCCCTTGCGGCGCTCACCCGCGCCCTCGTCGTCGCGGGGGGTGCGCGTGACCACAAGCGCCAAGCTCGCCGCCAAGAGCGCGCCCGCGGCGCCGGCCACCCACCCACGCCGGGCGCGCCACCCCGCCAGCGCCACCACCTTGCCTCCACCCAAGCGGCGCGGGCTCTGCTGGAAGCGCGCGCGGTCGTCGTCGAGCTCGCGGCGTCGGGCAGCGCAAGCGGCACAGCCTTGCAGGTGGGCAAGCGCCTGGCTGCGCGGGCCTTCGTCGAGCTCGTCGAGCAACAATCGATCGAGGGTCAGGTCGGAGAGGCAGCTCTCGCCACGCGTCGATTCGGGGATCATGGCTCCTCCGTCTGCTTCTTCATGGCGGCGTCGAAGCGCTCGAGCAGCTCTGCCACCTTGCGGCGCGAGACGCCGAGCTGCTCGCCGATCTCCGTCTGGCTCATGCCGTCGACGTGGTAGTGGACGGCGGGCGCCACCAGCTCTTCGTCGACGCGAGACAGCACCTGGCGCAACAGCGTCTGCTTCTCCGCCGTCGGCGCCACCGTGCCGGTGGTGGCGGGGCGCACCACCTCGTCGACCAGGCGCGTGCGGTTCCGGCTGTCGCGCAGGCGGTTCAGGCAACGGTGCGTGGTCACCGAGTAGAGGAAGGTGGTGAGGGCGCTGCGCCCGTGGAACTGCTCGGGCTTCGCCACCAGGCCGGCGAACACCTCTTGCAGCACCTCTTCAGCCTCGGCCTCGTTGCGCAAGATGGCGCGCGCACGGCGCAACACCAGGTGGCCGTGCGTGCGAAACGCAGCGGCGACGTCGAGGCTGGGAGCGGGAACGGCGAAGATGCGAACGACTCCTCGGCGCGCGATGCTGACCGCACACCTCCGACACGCCAAGCACACCCGCGCCACGTCTGGGGGCGGAGGACACCGAAGGCTTCTGGACCGCCAGCCCACGATCCTGCCCGTGAGCACGGTCACCCGCGAAGGCGACGAAGCGCAAGCGTCGACCTTACAATCGTTACGATGGCCGGCCGATCGACCTTCGCTCTTGCTGGCGGCCTCACGCTAGTGGCGCTGCTCGGCGCCGCACCCGCGGCGCGCGCTGCGGTGGAGCGCTTCGCCGTACTCCTCGGCAACAACCGCGGCGCGCCCAGCGAGGTGGAGCTGCGCTACGCCGAGCGCGACGCGCGTCGCCTCGGCGAAGTGTTGGTGGAGCTCGGCGAGTTCCCGCGCGAGAACGTGGTCACGCTGACCGGGGCCTCCGCCGAGGACGCGCGCCGGGCGCTCTTGGCCGTCAACGAGCGCGTGCGCCGCGCCGTCGACACCAATGGCGCACAACCCCTGCTGCTGGTGTTTTACTCGGGCCACGCGGACGCAGAGGCCCTGCACCTGAACGGCACCGCGCTCGCGCTGCGCGAGATAGAGCAATTGGTGGCCGGCTCTGCGGCCGGGGCGCGTTTGCTCATCACCGACTCCTGCCGCAGCGGCGCGCTCACGCGGGTCAAGGGCGCCAAGGCGACCGACGAGTTTCCTCTCGCGGTCACGGTGCAAGATCACCTGGCGGGCGAGGGCTTCATCGTGCTCACCTCGGCGGCCGCCGGCGAAGACGCGCAAGAGTCCGACGAGGTGCAAGGCTCGTTCTTCACTCACGCGCTGCTGTCGGGCTTGCAAGGAGCCGCCGACGGCGACGGCGACGGCGCGGTGGTGCTGTCGGAGGCGTACCAGTACGCGTACCAGACGACGCTGCGCGCGTCGTCGCTGACGCTAGCCGGCACGCAGCACCCCACCTTCCGCTACGACCTGCGGGGCCGCGGCGAGCTAGTGCTCACGCGCCCGGGCAGCGCGGCCGAGCGCGCGCGCCTCGAGTTGCCCGCGGGCGCGAGCTGGCTCGTGCTCGCCGGCGGCGATGCCGGCGAGGTGGAAGCGGAGGTATCGAGCAGCGACACGCGCCGCATCCTCTCATTGCGCCCGGGTCGACATTGGGTACGGGGCCGCGCCCCCGAGGCAATCCTCGAGGGTGAAGTGACGCTCTACGAGGGCAGCGAGCTGGCCCTCGATCCCAGTGCGCTGACACGCACCGAGTACGCGCGCCTGGTGCGCAAGGGCGGCAGCGCGTCTGGCGTCGTCAGCGGCCCCGCGGCCGCGCTCTATTTGCGCGGCCCTCCGTCGGGTGAGCTGCCGGGCGACTGGTGTCCGGGCATGCAGGCGGCCTGGCCGGTGGAGCTCGGGTGGATCGGCGTGGTGCCGCACCTCGACCTTTGCCAGAGCGAGACCAAGAACTACCGACTCGACATCCGCACCCTCGAGAGCGTGCTGGGCGTTAATGTCACGCAGACCTGGGATGGTCGCAGCGGCGACCTCGGTTTCAGCGTGGGCATGAGCGGAGGATTGGGCGCAGGCCTGTTCTGGCAGCGCTTCGAGACGGAGGGTGTTGCGCCCGATCGCCTCTCCTGGGTGGCCATGGGGTCTCTCGGCGTCACGGGGGCGCTCGAGCTTGTTGGCGGCGCCTACCTGAGCACCGAGCTGGGAGTGCGGGTCTTGGTCTGGCCCTCCTTGGCCTACTTCAACGTCGCTCCCAACGACCTGCCGCCCGTCCAGATCGCCGGCGACTTCGCGCCCTATGCGACGTTGGGCGTGGGGTGGTGGCTATGAGGCGCTCATGCGCACGCGCGTGGTTGTTGGTGGCGATGGCGAGCGTGGCGCTGTGCGCCTGCGATGGCATGGCACCAGCGAGCTACCCCGGGGAGGCGCTCTTCAACCTCCACGGCACCGTCGTCGACGTCGACGGCGCCGCGCAGCGCCTGTCGTACCAGGGCGGGCCGCACGCCAGGCTGCGGTGGTATGACCTCACGAGCGCGGACCGTCCCCGGATCGCCGAGGCGGGCTCCGACGTCGAGCACGACGACCAAACGATGTTCTGGATCGAGGTCGTCGGCCCGCCCTACCTCGAGCTGCCCACCGCCTTCGAGGAGCGACAGACGCCCGACGGCGCCGTTGGTCTCATCGTCGCGGTGGGCGGCGATGAGCTCAACGAGTACGTCGCCGGCGTCGATCGCGCACTCGTCGTCACCTACAACGGGAGCGGCGGCGCGTTGGACGAGCACGGCTATCCGCGTGGCATCGCCGTGATGCGCCTGGGCGGCAGCGGCCCCGAAGCGGTCGACCCCGCGAGCGAGGCCGCGCGCGTGGCGCTCGACGACGATGGCGACGCGGCGGTGGCGCAGGTCATCGAGGCCGCGCTCGGCGCGCCCTGATCCCGGCGCGCAAATGCAAGGTGAACGCCTCGGCGAGCTCAGGCGCTGTGGCGGGGCGTCCACCAGAGCGGATCGGCGTCAAAGCTTCCACCGTTGCGGGGCACCGCCCAATTCCCTTCACTCCGAAACCCCATGTGCCATGGTGCCCTCCATGACGCTCCCGCACACCGTATCGATGTCTTCGTCATTCGTGATGGCGTGCGCGATGTTGACGACGGGCTGCGACCTGCCGCCAACCCGCCCGCCCGACCCGGCGACGTGCCCTGCGCTCGATGCTGCCGCCGCGCCGGTCGAACACTCAGAGACCATCGTCGCGGATGAAGCATGGCCAGCCGCCGTGCATCTGTTGACCTTCGGGGTCTCGGTGCGAAGCGACGCGACGCTCACAATCGAACCGTGCGCCATCATCAAGGTCCGGCATGGCTATGGCATCGACGTGCAGGTGGGTGGGACCCTCCTCGCCGAGGGGTCGCCCGACTTGCCAATTCGATTCGAGCCAGAGGATGCAGAGGACACCTGGGGACAAATCCAGATCTTGCAAGGACAGTCACGGCTCAGCGGCGTGACCCTCGTGGGCGGTGGCGATCTCGCGGCGGACCCGGAGTCGGCTGCGCTTTGGGTCCGCGGCGACAGCGGCTCGCATGTCCCGCAGCCGCTCGTGAGCGTGCGGGACGTGACCATCAGCGGCGCAGCCCAGGTTGGGCTGCGCGTCGAGGCCAATGCGACCTTCACCGAGGACTCCGACCGCCTCACGGTGACGGGTTCGGCGAGCAACCCGGTGATGGCGGGAGCAGGCTCGGTCGGCAGCCTCCCCGCGGGCGACTACACCGGCAATGGCATCGACGAGGTGCTCATCATGGCGGGCGACATCGAGTGGGATATGACCATGCACGATCGCGGTGTTCCGTATCATGTGGGGCGCCTCGCGGGAGACTCGCTGCGTGTCATGGGCGCGGCCATTCCGCTGCTCACCATCGAGCCTGGCGTGACCCTTCGCTTCGAGCCCGCTGGGTCATTCGAGGTCGAGCATTTCCGCGGCGCGGCTCCGGCGACCGGCGCGCTCGTCGCCGTCGGCACGGAGGGCGCGCCCATCACCTTCACCTCGGGCGCGGTGACGCCTGCGGCAGGGGACTGGATCGGCATCTCGTTTGGCTCCGTGCCGGATCCGCGCAATCGCATGGAGCAGGTGCGCGTCGAGTTCGCGGGCGGCCCCAGCGGTTCAGAGAATTACAGCTGCGAGAACCCAGCCGCCCCTTCGGGCATGAGCAACTTCAACAACGCAGGGATTGGCATCTTTGGCGTGCCTGCGAGCGCGTTCATTACGTCGACCACGATCAGCGATAGCGCCGGTGACGGCATCGAGCGCGGCTGGTTGGGCGAGGTCGTCGACTTCGGCGCCGGCAACACCTTCGTCGACGTCGCCTGGTGCCAGCAGAGCTTCCCGCGCCCCGAAGGCGCCGCCTGCCCGGTGCCCGCTCCGTGCGTCAGGTGAGATGCTGCAACGGACGGAGGCGATCGTCAGGTCGCGCGCGTGATGCGCGGGGCCGCGCCCACCGACGCCCGCCCGCAGCCCCACTCGGGCGAGCGCCCCGCGCCCGCCAATGACCAGTCAGGCGGAAGCGAGCGCGCCGAGCAGGCCCCGCAGCGCGGCGGCGACCACGTCGGCGTGCGTCGACGGCGCCTCGTGGTCGGCGCCCTCGATAACCGTCAGCGTCGAGGGCACGATGGCGTCGTGCAAGAAGCGCGAGTAGCGCACCGGCGTGAGCGGGTCGTCTCGGCCAACGACGATGGCGGCGGGGCCGCGCACCCGGGTGATGTCCGGCAGCCGATCGAAGCGATGGCACGCCTGCCAATCGGCGAGCGCGACGTCGTCACCGGAGGCCGCGACCGCCTCGAGCATCGCCGGCGCCACCCGCAGGCGCGCGCCCGTCGACAGGAGCGCGAGCCCTGCGACGCGCGTCGGCGCCGCGAGCGCGAGCTCGAGCGCGATGGCGCCTCCATAGGAGTGGCCCCCGACGACGACGCGCGTGATGCCGCATGCGTCGAGCACCGCGAGCACGTAGCGCGCGGCCTCTTCGGCGCTCGCGGGCGGCGCGCCGGGCACCCCCGCGCGGCCTGGCAGCGCTGGCACCACGAGGTCGTGGCCGGCGAGCTCGTCGAGCAAAGGGTCGAAGTCGTGGTGGTCGCGTCCGCAGCCGGGTACCAGGACGAGGGGCACGCCCTTGCCCAAGCGTCGTCGCGCCAGTCCGCGGCTGCCGCGAAGGTCGAGCTCCTCGTCGACAATGCCGCCGTTCTTCATGGGGGCGCCCCGCTCGCGACGCGCAGCTGCCGCGCCTGCGGGATGTCCCCACCGCGCCGGCCGGCCAGCAGAAGCGTCGTGCGAGTGGCTGCGCGCGTGGTCATACCAGCCTTCTACCGCACTGGCGCCACCATCGACGAGGCGACGCCGGGCAGGCAGCGCCGTAGTCGCCATCGAGGTGACGGTGGATCCCGTCTCCTCCGCGCGGAAGCCGCTGCACGTGCTCGCCTTCGTTTGCATGGCCATCCCTCGCTTCCCTCTCTTGGTCGTGAGAGAGCGCGCGAGCCGACCTGCGAATCAGCTCTCGAGCGGAGAAGCACGCGTGTAGCGCAGAGCGCACGACAGGGGGTACGCCAGCACGCCTCCGACGCTGTGCACGACGTGGTTCAACCAGGGTCGCTCACCGACCGCCACCCCGGTCGGCAGGCCCAGCAGATGGGTCGCCTTCTCGATCTCGCAGAACGCGCAGACGGCGGCCAACGCGACGATGACCGAGAGGCGGAACCGTGGGTCTGCCCACCGACGCGCAGCGAGCTCGAGGCCCCCCGTGAGCCCGCCGTTCACCAGGAACACGAGCGAGAGCCCGCACGGTATCGCGAGCACCTTGAAGTACTGCACGTTCAGGTCGCCGATCAGGGAGCCGTCGGTGACACGGACGATGAGGTAGCGGACCGGCGACTCGTCGAGCTGCCACGCCCACGTCGGGTCGATGTCGGTGAGCAAGTCGCCGCTGAGGCGGATCAGCCCGATGGCCGCGAGCAGGCCCGCGAGCAGCATCGTCCGTGAGAGGTGCCGCGGCTCAGCGATGAGGAGACGTTCGCCGGATCCACCCATGACGGCTCGAGGCTACACCTGGCGAAGCACGCCCCGCCCCTCGTCGAATCGGTCGGTGCTCATTCGATGCTGGGGGCCAGGGGGACCGCCGCGTTGTAGCGACCAGCAGGGCCCACGCCGCCGCCGAGGGCGAAGCCCTGTTGCTCGGGCGGCGCGGCCGGGAACTGTCGGGCCGACAGATCCTTCAGCAGGCATGCACGGAGCTTCACTGGCGCTCCTGGCTCGAGCACCCACACCTTCTTCGGGCGCCCCGGCTTGTCGGGCAACTCCACGCGCACCCACGCCTCCGTGAGCTTGCCGGCGACGGGCGCACACACTTGTCCAGCGCCCGCCAACGCCGCGCGGGCCTCGAGCTCGAAGCCCATGATGGCCGCGATGTCGGGTGGCGGTGCGTCGCCGACCTCGAGCTCGAAGACTGGGTCGGCCAGGCCGGCGAAAAACTCCTGCGCCATGCTACGCGCCGCGTTCACTTCTGGTGAGGTCTCGCCTGTGCCACGAGTGAAGCGAGCGTGGCTCGCCTCGATGCGCGCGCGATCGGCGCCGGCGAGCAACAGGCACTTGTCGGCGGCCTGCACCGCGCGCGCCTTGTCGCCGCGCTGGTGATGGACCTCTGCGAGCAGGGCGCAGGCGTCGGCGTCGCCCGGTCCGAGCTCGACCAGCCGCCGCGCTGCCGCCTCTGCGCTGTCGATGGCGCCGGCGGCCAGCGCCACGGTGACGATCTCAAGCAAGCGGCTCACGTCATCGCGATTGGCGGCAACGTAGGCCGACAGCGTCGCGCGCACCTTGTCGGGCGAGGCATGGCCCGCCAGCGCGCCAAGCGCCATCGCCGTCGGCGCGCGCCGCGCGCTCGGGAAGCGCGCCGCGTACTCGAGCAGCGAGGCCCCGGCGCGCACTCGTTGGTCGAGGCCGGTGAGCTCCCACGCGGCCTCGGGCGCCACCTGGCCACGCGGGTCGGAGGCCGCGGCCTTTGCGTAGTGCGACCGCGCCTCGGCGGTGTGCTCGTGCGTCGCGTGCCAGCGCGCGGCGGTGAGCAGGGTCTGCGGGTCGTTGGGTGCGGCGCGCACGCGCGCCTCGATGGACGCCGCATCGAGGGTGACCGCCAACGAGCGCGTCAGGAAGGCGATGAAGTCGTCGGCGTCCGACACGCCGAGTTGTCGCTCGCGCAGCACACCGGCGGCATCGAGCGCGAGGAAGGTGGGGTAGGACGACACCGCGAACGTAGCGGCGGCGCCCCGCCCTGGCTCCTTCTCCGCGTCGTACTGGACGAAAGTGACGTCGTGGAGCGCGCGCACGACCTCGGGAGCAGGGAGGATCTCTGCGTCGAACTGCTTGCAGGGCTCACACCACGTCGTTGAGACCTCGAGCACCAATGGTCGCCCTGTCGCCTTGGCCTTGGCGAGCGCCTCGGCGAGCGGGGGCGGGCCGGCGCTCGGGCTCGCTTCGGGTGATGCGCTCGATACCAGCGCGGCGAGGGCGAGCAGGATCGTCACGAGCGCCTCCGTGGTCAGCGATCCTCGACGTCGGCCTCCTCGAGGATGGCGCGCTCCTCAGGATATGCGGAAGCGCCGCGCTGGTGGGCTGGGCTCGCATATCCTCACACCGGCGCGTGCGGACGCCGATGGACCGCGCGGCCGCTGTCTCAATGCCCTTGCGTCGGAGGACCTGCGCCGAGCCGGCTCGCTGGACGCCGTGCACTCCGTTCACCAGGTGTCCGGCGAACCGGTTCAGCCTCACCTGCGCTGCTCCTTGCCCTCCTGGCGCGCCCCTTCGCGATCCTCCGATCAACGTACGCAAGAACGCTGTAAGATCTGCAAATGGCATGGACCTCGACGATGCGGGCGCGGGTGCTGGCGCTCGCCGCGCTCGCGCTGACGGCGCGCTGTAGCTGCGAGCCCGAGGCCGGGCCGGTGGACGCGGGGCACATCGGCGAGGGGCCGCCCATCGAGGAGCCCGACGCGGGTGATCCCTATACGCGCGACGCTGGCCCCGTGGTGTGCGAGGACGACGCCAACGAGGACAACGACGAGCGCGCAGCGGCCACGGTGCTGACGTCGGGCAGCGCCATGAGCGGGCGCTTCTGCGGTGAGGACGACGACTGGTACGCCCTACAGGTGGACGAGGACTGCAACGTCTTGGTGGCGCTCGACTTCGATCCGAGCGGCGGCGACCTCGACCTCGTGCTCTTCGACCCCAACGGACAGCTGGTGGCCACCGCCGGTGGCCTCGAAGATCACGAGGCGCTCAACGTGATGGCCACGAGCACAGGGCGCTTCGCGGCGCGCCTGCGCGGCGGCACCCGCGACGACATCGGCTACACGCTGAGCATGACCGCCAGCTGCCCGCAGGACCTCTCCTGCCCGGCCGACGACTCCCGCGAGGACAACGACGACGCCACCGGCGCGGCCGCGCTGGACGAGGGCGTGTCCATGGACGGCATCTTGTGCGGCACCGACCAAGACTGGTTCGAGGTGCCAGTGGCGGTGGGCTGCATCGCCGACGCGCGCCTCGACTTCGTCGACGCCGACGGCGATGTCGACCTCGAGCTGCGCCGTGCCGACGGCAGCACCGTGCAGGGCTACTCGCGCGGCGTCACCGACAGCGAGCGCCTCACCAAGGTGGTGGTGGAGAGCGGCATGAGCTACCGCGTGTATTTCGGCGTCGCCGACGCTGCCAACGTGTACCGCTTCGTGGTCGACGAGCTGTGCGCGGTGAGCTGTCCCACCGACGACCCGTGGGAGCCGAACGACAGCCGCACCGTTGCGCCGGACCTGAAGGCCACGCTCGACGAGGTGGTGGGCGCCGTGTGCGCGTCGGAGGACTTCTTCGACACGGTGCCGCAGTCGGGGTGCACGCTCGGCGTGACGCTCGACTTCGACGACGCCCACGGCGACCTCGATCTGGAGCTGCAAGACACCGCGGGCGCGGTGCTGGCGAGCTCGCGCGGCACCACGAACCATGAAGAGCTCGAGTTTCTCTCGAGCAACGGGGCGCGGGTGGTGCTGCGCGTCTTTGGCTTCTCGGGGGCGACCGCGACGTATCGGCTGCGGGTGGCGACGGTGTGCCCGTAGGTGGAGCTCGTGGGCGCCATGGGCCTGCGCTCTGCGACCCGTCGACGATCATCGGCGCCGCCGCTCACGCCACGCCGCCCCCGCCCGTGGGCGCGGCCCCCACGCCCACGAACATCTTGGCGAACAACGCCAGGGGCACTTCGAGCACGTCCTTGTCGGCGACGATGCCGAGCCTGTTGTTCTGCGCCGCCCACGGGTTCGAGGCCCAGGGGTTTCGCACCTTGACGTAGCGCTCGCCGTTCTTCTCGACGGTGCCGAGCACCGAATACGCGTGGTCGCTGGCGAGGCCGCTGTTGGCGAAGGGCAGCGTGGGCGTCTCCACGCGGCTCCACGTCACCATCGCCTCTTTGGCCTTGCTCTTCTTGTTGAGCGCGGCCCACAGCGCCTCGCGCGGCATGGTCTCGCAGTCATAGTGGCGGCCGGCCGCCCCGAGCATGGCCTCGAAGGCCTCGAAGGGATAGCCGCCGTTCACGCCCTCGTAGCCGCCCTTCCACTTGGCGTAGGCCTTCTCGAGGATGGGGAACCAGGTGTCCCCCGCCAGCGACGAGCCGTAGAGCGGTTTATCGCCGCCGTAGCCGGGCTTGACGTACACCTGGTTCGTGACCGTCACCTCTTCCGAGACGTAGCGCTGCCGCTCGTGGTCGAAGCGCTGGAAGCTCACGGTGTAGCTGCCGTCGCCGTTGTCGCGAATCATGTCGCGCAGCCGCTGCGGGTTGGTGGCGCAGAGCGCGTCGCACGCCGCCAAGAGCCAGCAGTCGCCGAGCTCGCCCTGCTTGATGGTGCGTGGATCGGGGCCGCCCACGAAGAGCGGGCCCGAGAGCGGAGCCAGGCGCGCACCCGCGGTGCGCGCGGTGGGCAGCGGCTCGGCGGTGGCGTCGGCGGGCGGCGCCAGCAGCACGCCGAAGGCGGAGCTCACGAGGTGCGTGCCGTCGCTGGTAGACACCGGCCACGTGTCGCCCGGCTTTCCCGCCAGGCGCGCGCCGCGCGGCAACTTTCCTTCGTCGTCGAGGGTGAAGGTGGTGACCTCGCCGGTGCGGGCGTTGGTGAGGATGAGCTGCTGCTCGGGCTCGCCCACGACGTCGCTCTTGCAGACGTTGGTGAGGCGAAAGCCGTCGCCGTCGGGGATGAGCCGGATGCCCTGTTGGCGCACCACCGGTGGTCGTCCGTCGAGGGCCTCGACGTTCTTCAAGCGCACGCCCACCACGCTGGCCCCGCTCCGCAGCTTGAGCTGGTCGCCCTCACGAGCCCCTGGCAGCTCCGCGCTGAAGCTGCCGTCGGCGCCAGCGCGCGCGCGCACGAAGGTGTCGGCCTCACCGGCGGGCGCGAACGAGGCGAGGCTCTTGTTCTCGATCAGCACCTCGGCGTTGGGCGCGGCCTTGCCCTCCACCACGACCTTGGGTGGCTCCTCGGTCTTGCCCGGCGGCGTGGGGTTGCTGCGCTTGAAGCGGACGCCGTCGAGGCTCACGGCGTGCCTCGCAGCGCGGCCTCGATCTCCTCGATGGCCCAGGTGTCGGGCCCGTAGCGCCCGAGGATGTGGCCGCGCTCGTCGACGAGGAAGGGGCCGCAGACGCCCGCGTGGAGCGCGTAGCCGGCGGCGGGCTTGGTGACCGTGAGCTCCTGGTCCGCCGTGCCGCGCAGCACGCGGCTCACGCGCAGGGTGGCGCGCTGCGAGGGGCGCGGCGGTGCGCCATCGATGGGCGCGCCCTTGTCGCCGGGGGGCCAGGGCTCGAGGTCGTGCACGGCCGCCACCTCCGCCTCCACCACGGTGCGGGCGGCGGGCAGGAGCTCGTCGAGGGGCTCGGGCGGCAGGGCCATCGCTCGAGCCTACTCTTGGCGCCACCGCGGGCGCCAAGGTGCTGGGTCACAGCGTCGCGCCCCGTCGCGGTAGGCTCGCCCCCATGGACGAGGAGCTGCTCACCCGCGCCGCCGGCGCGATCGGCGAGGCCGAGGCCCTGGTGATCGCGGCCGGCGCCGGCATGGGTGTGGACTCGGGCCTGCCCGACTTCCGCGGGCCCCAGGGCTTCTGGCGCGCCTATCCGCCCTACCAGAAGCTCGGCCTCGCGTTCGAGGACCTGGCGAACCCGCGCTGGTTTCACGACGACCCTGCGCTCGCGTGGGGCTTCTATGGGCACCGCCTCGCCTTGTATCGACGAACGACGCCGCATGCGGGCTTTGGCGTGCTGCGCAGCATCGCCGCGCGCATGGCGCACGGTGCCTTCGTGTTCACCTCCAACGTCGACGGCGCCTTTCAGCGCGCCGGCGTCGACGCCACGCGCGTCTGCGAGGTGCACGGCGCCATCGAGGTGTTGCAGTGCACCGAGGCGCGCTGCCGCGGCCTGTGGTCGGCCGAGGGCGTCGAGGTCGACGTCGATGAGGCGAGCTTCCGCGCGCGTCCGCCCTTGCCCGCCTGCCCGCGCTGCGGCGCGATGGCGCGCCCGAACATCCTCATGTTCGGCGACTGGGGCTGGGACTCCTCGCGCTCCGACGAGCAGGGCGCGCGCCTGGAGGAGTTCTTGCGCGCGACGCGCAGCGCCCGCACGGTGGTCATCGAGTGCGGCGCGGGCACGGCCATCCCGAGCGTGCGTCGCTTCTCCGAGCGGCTGCAGGCAGGGGGCGCCACCCTGGTACGCATCAACCTGCGCGAGCCCGAGGGCGGGAGCATCGGCCTGTCGTCGGGGGCGAAGGACGCGCTCGCGGCCATCGCTGCACGATTGCCTGCGTTGCGCTAGACTCCCGCAAGCACATGGCCGGTGCTCCCGATCCCACCAGCGTGGCTCTCGAGCTCGACGAAGCGCGCGCGGCGCTCAAGCGCGCCAGCGGGCAGATGCACGATCGCATGCGGCAGCTCGACGAGCTGTGGGCCAAGGCCAAGCCCGCCGATCGCCTGCTGGCCGTGCAGCGCCTGGTGCAGAGCGGCGCCCTGGAGAAGGCCGTCAACGACGAGATCGACGTCAAGAACGAGCTGGTGCGCGAGCTGCTCGGCCATGTGCGCCACGATCGAAAGAAGTCCGAGAACAACCCGGGTGACCACGATCTGCGTCACCGCCTGTTCCTGCTCGAGCTGCAATGCCAGCGCGCCGAGCAAGAGCGTGACGAGGCCATCGACAAGAGTGACCTGCGCGGCCCGCTCTACTTCTGCGGCGAGACCTTCGTGCGCAGCGATCCCTTCGGTCCCGGCGAGACGGCCCTCAAAGACCTGGCGACGCGCATCCAGTTCCTGCAAGAGCGTGTCACCGAGCTCGAGAAGATGGACCGCCGCGGTGCGCGCTTCACCGCTGTGCAGCCCGACGGCCGCGAGCTGACCTTGATCCGTATGTTGCCGGCGCTGACCATGAGCGGCGAGGGCGCGCCGGACAAAGGCGAGCCGCCCAAGCCCGTGAACCTCGACGACTTCGAGGCTGACGACCCGACCCTGTCTGACAAGCGCTGAGGGGCGCGGCCCGCAGCGACCGTTGTCACGAAGCACAACGCATCGTTGTCGCGCGCGTCGCCCGACGCTATGGCGACCTCGTGTCTCCGCGCTGGCGATCTCATCTGCACCTCGCGTTCGGCGCCGCCGCGCTCATTGCGTGCGCGCCTGCGGCGCCAGCGCGCCTGCTCGAGCCGGAACCGAGCGCACCCGGCGCGCTCGGCGAGCGCGGCAGCTACGGCGCCGAGCTGCAGCGCCGCAGCCTCGCGCCCACCAACGGCGGCGCCGTCGACGCCGACGTGATCGTCCCCGTCGACGGGCCCACGGCTGGGCCTTTCCCGGTGGTGGTGCTGCTCCACGGCGGTGCGGTACCGCCCGAGCGCTACCGTTGGCTCGGCGCCCACCTCGCCAGCCGCGGCGTCGTGGTGGCCGCGCCCACCCATCCCTTCGACCTGCCCTTCTTCGCCATCGACCACGCGTCGCGCGCGCTGCGCGGGCTGCAGGCCGCCGGCAGCAGTGAGGGCGACGTGCTCTTCGGGCTGGTGGGTGACGCGGCCATGGTGTGTGGCCACAGCCTCGGCGGCGTGGTGGCGGCCAAGGCGTGGCGCGACGAGCCCGGCTTCGCGGCGCTGGCCTTGTTCGCGAGCTACCCCGATCCCGCCGACAGCTTCGAGGGCCGCGCGGGCCGCGTGCTCTCGCTCGCCGGCGAGGCCGATGGCAAGACCACGCTGGTCGAGGCGGTCGAAGGAGCGGCCACGTTCGATGCGGCGCAGCTCGTCGTCATCGACGCCATGACGCACTACCAGTGGACCGATGGCGCAACCGAAAGCGAAATCGCGGGCGACGCGCCGCCCACCGCGCCCGACGACGAGGTGCGCCGGGTGGCGATGAGCTTCGTGGACGCGCTGGTGGAGGAGGTGGCGGGTGTGGCGCCGTGGCCCTTCGACGAGATCGCGAGCTGGCCCGCGGGCGCGTCGGCGCCGTGAGGGGCAACCCTCGCGGGAGCTCGTGCGCCAGCGGGTGAGCGCGGTTGGGACTCGGGAGCCTGGTGATCGGAACGCGCTCGCTGCGCGCTCGCGCGCTGCGCGGCGAAGGCGAGAGGGGACGTGGTGGGGGGCGATGCGGGCGTGCCGGGCCTACTTGGCGACACGGTGGTAGGCTGGTGCGGATTGGGCGGCTGGGGTGACGCAGAGAGAATTGTT
>JADZDP010000110.1 GCA_020850995.1 Deltaproteobacteria bacterium | reverse complement strand
TGATTCGTTCCTCGCTCGGTCCTTGCCCCGATGGCTGCGTCGCGTGCTCGGCACGTGCCGACGGGCACGCGCCTCCGCTGCTCCTTGCCCTCGTGGCAAGCCCCTTCGCGATCCTCCGATCAACGAATGCTGGAACCGCTGTAGGCCCAACCGGGGCCTGGCGCGCACTTCCCGGCCGAGCGCAGAGACGGTCGCGGCCGGGTTCGCGATCGGCGCGCGGCGCCCTGGTACACTGGCGGCGATGCGCACGTCGCTGCACGCCCTTCTGCTCCTGGCCCTGTCGCTTTGCGCCCTGGCCGCCGTCGGCGCATGCGCGCTCTTGGCGGGCGGCTACGCCTGCGAGGGCGACGAGAATTGCCCGAGCGGGCTCGTGTGCGTGGCCGGCTCCTGTCAGGGCGGCAACGAAGGCGAGGGCGAGGGCGAGGGCGAGGGCGAGGGTGAAGGCGAGGGTGAAGGCGAGGGCGAGGGCGAGGGCGAGGGCGAGGGCGAGGGCGAGGGTGAAGGCGAGGGTGAAGGCGAGGGCGAGGGCGAGGGTGAAGGCGAGGGCGAGGGTGAAGGTGAGGGCGAGGGTGAAGGCGAGGGCGAGGGCGAGGGCGAGGGCGAGGGCGAGTGCGATGCCATCACCGGCAGCATCAGCGTCGCGAACCAAAACAGCCTCGACACGGACGCCGCCAGCCTCTTTGGCGCCGCCACCTGCGTCGACCTCAACGGCAGCATCATGGTGTCGGGGAACTCGGTCGACGATCTTTCGGCGTTGGCTCGCCTGCGCTCCGTCGGGGGTGACCTTGCGCTTGTCAACAGCAGTGTGGTCACGCTCGATGAGCTTGCGATCCTTGAGCACGTGGGCGGCGACCTCGACGTCTCCGGCGACAACGACCTCGCCTCCATCGACCTCCCGGCGCTCCGCGATGTCGACGGCAGCTTGACGATCGTCAACTGCAACTCGCTCGTGGACCTGTCCTTCGGCGCGCTCACGAGCGTGGGCAGTGATCTCGACATCTTCAACAACAACGACCTCTGCGTGGACGCCACCATCGACCCGCTCTTCAATCAGGCGGGCTTGACCGTGGGCGGCGCGAAGAACCAAAGTGGCAACGACAGCGGCTGTTGAGGGGGACTGTGCGCCATTGGATCGTCGCGCTCGTGCTCGTGGTGCTCGCGGTCGTCGGCGGCGCGTGCGCGCTGCTCACCGGCTACGCCGCGTGCGTCGGCGATCGCCATTGCCCCGGCGGTGAGCACTGCGTCGATGGCGCGTGTGTCCTCGGCAACGAGGGCGAAGGTGAGGGTGAGGGTGAGCCTGGCGAGGGCGAGGGCGAGGGCGAGGGCGAAGGCGAGGGCGAAGGTGAGGGCGACCCCGGTGAAGGTGAAGGTGAAGGTGAAGGTGAAGGCGAGGGGGAGGGTGAGGGTGACCCCTGCGTAACGATCACGGCCTCGCTGAACGCCAGCCGCAACGGCGACGTCAACACCTTCACGGGCCAAGCGCAGTACGCCGGCGCGCAATGCGTGCACCTCGATGGCAGCATCACCATCGCCAGCCAGGTCAATCAGCTCGACGGGCTCGGCAAGATCGTCGATCTCTCGGGCGATCTGGTGTTCGACGACGCTGACTCCATCACCGGCTTCGACCTGGCCAACTTCAACAACCTTACGAGCGTCGGCGGGGCGCTGCGGGTGCTCGAGTGCGACGCTGGGTACTTGAACCACCTGCCCTTCGACGCCCTCGCGACCGTCGGGGGCAGCCTCGAGATCGTCGGCAATTCGAGCCTGCGATCACTCGGGTTCCCGACGCTGCACGCGGTCGGCGGTGCCATCGACATCGGCAGCAACTCGCAGCTCTGCGAGGAAGAAGACATCGACGACTTCGAGAGCCGCTCGGGGCTCACGGCCACGTCGGTCGATAACGCCGACTGGTGCTGACGATGCTCAACGCACCAGCTTCTTGAGCTTGGCCAAGAGCTCGAAGTAGGTCTTCTTGTCGTAGGGTCGGTTGAGGATGTGGAAGTCCTTCTTCGACAGGCCTACGCAGCCGAAGCAGTAGGTGCAGTCGGCGCACGACTCGCAGTGCTCCAGGTACTTGCTGCCCACGCAGCGCGCGCTGCGCACGCAATAGGCGCACAGGTGGCAGCCCAAGCAGTCTTTGCAGTGCGTGCAATTGGAGCACTGCTGGCAGCGCTCGCAGTGCGTGCAGCGATAGCAGTCTTGGCAGCTCGAGCAGAACATGCAGCTCGAGCACGACTTGCAGTCGCGCAACTGGAAGCCGTTAGGGTTGTCGGAGCCGCGCTGGAAGGTGCCCTTGAGCTCGGCGAGCGCGCGCTCGAACTCGCGCGCGTCGAGCGGCGGCACCTCGACGGAGGATCCCTCACCCGCCATCACAGCTCCCACTGGAACAAGAGCGTCACGCGGTTGTCGGCCAGGTCGCGCGCCACCACGCCGGCGCCCACGTCGCCGAGCTCGGTCAGGAGCGTGCCGTCGAGGAAGAGCGCCGCGGGCAGGTTGGCGGGGCCGCTCAGGCGCAGTCCGAGGGTGGTCTCCAAGAGCTGGTCGGTCTGGAACGAGCTCGAGGGGTCGTAGAAGGCCGAACGCAGCGCGGGCTTGACGCGCCAGCCGGCCCCCAGCACCGGCACCTCGGGCAGCGCGATGTCGTACGCCACCGAGCCCATCACGCCGGCTGCGCTCTCCTGCCCTTGCGGGTTCGCCGGATCGGGCACCAAGGTGGCGAGGGCCGTCTGGCGATAGATGCCGGTGACGACGAGCTCGGCGCCGGCGGCGGCCAGCGCGGCGTCGGCGAAGCCCACCGCGTCGTTCTCGGCGTAGAGGTTCGGCACCGTGCCGGTGGTGCGCGGGTTGAAGCGACCGCCGAGGCCCACCTTGACGAGATCACCACCGATGCCGGCGCCAACGCGCGCGAACACCGCCGGCCACTTGTTGTCGTTGCCGCTCTGGTTGTAGCCGTTGCCGTTGGCGATGCCGAGGTGGTAGTCGATGGCGACGTCGGCGATGCCGGCGCCGGGCGCGCTGCCGATGACCACACCGAGCTGACGCGAGGGGGACAAGCCGGCGACGGCGATGCCCTGGCCGGGCCGCACGCCTGCCGAGAGGACGCTCTTGCTCGAGAAGGGCAACGACGCCTCAACGTCGCCGCCCTCCCAATCGGCGGGCAGGTATTGCTGGCCCGCCTGCACGGCCAGCCACGGCGAGGGTGTCCACGACACCCACGCGTCGCGCAAGGCGCTCACCAGCGGCGTGAGCGCGGCGTTGGGCGTGCTGCCGGGCAAGAGGCTCGCCGCCTCGACGGTGAGCTTGAAGCCGATGCCGCCCACCATCGATCCCTCGGCGCCCAGGCGCGCCTGGTCGATGAAGAAGCCGTCGTTTTGCCCGATGTAGAGGATCTCGGGGTCGGGCTCGACGAACTGATAGCCGGTGCGCACGCGCAGCTTCGGCCAGAGCGCGACCTTGTCGTTGGCGATGCACACGAGCCGATCGGCGCAGGGGTCGGCGGGCGCCGCCACCACCGGCGGCGACGGCGGCGCTGGCGGTTCGGCCCTGGGCACCTCGCCGGTGGCAGCGGCGGCGGGTGGCGCGCCCGTCGCCTCGCCGGCCTTGGGTGCTTCAGCCTTGGGCGGCTCGGCAGTCGGGGCCTCGACCTTGGGCGCGTCGGCGGGCGGCTCGGCCTTCGGCCCCTCGGCGCCCTGGGCGAGCGCGGATGCGGCGGTGAGCACGACGAGCAGCAGGGGGGCGCAGCAGACGCGCATGGGTCCTCCGGGGGCGCCCGCCAATAGCAGCCCACGGCGCCGGGTGCTACCGCCGCGGGGGGCAGGGGAGCTCGGTCCTCATTGGGTCTGCGCGGCGATGAGCACGCGCGCGATGCCCACCGACTTCACCTGGTCCATCACCTCCACCACGCGACCGTGAGGCACGGCGGCGTCGGCCTGCACGATGACCCACCCCGTGGGGTTGTCCTTGCGCCACTCCTCGAGCAAGGCCGCCAGGCCCTCCTGCGCCACCGCGGCGCCGCGCACCACGATCAAGCCGTCGGTGGTCATGGCGATGACGATGTCGCGTGCGCGGACCTCTTGGTCGGCGCTGGCGGCGGCGGGCAGATCGACGACCAGGCCGGCGCTGCTGGCGCCGGTGGTGAAGCTGGTGGAGAGGATGAAGAACACCAGCAGGTTGAAGATGATGTCGACGAAGCTCGTGACATTGAGCTCCACCTGCAAGCGCCGTGAGGTCCGCCGTCCGCCGCTGAAGTCCACCACCGCAAGCTAGTGCCACAAACCCGAAGTTCGTAGGGGGTTCTGCTTGGTCTTCTCGTCGATGCCTTCGTCGCGTCCTCGCCGCGCAGCTCTGCTACGCGGCTGCGGGCTCCTTGCCCTCGAAGAGAATCCACGGCGCACAACCCCCTACGAACTTCGGGTTAGGGCCCGCGAATGGACACGTCGATCGGTGATCGCGAGCGAGGCGCGTCGATGGCAAGGAGCCCCGCAGGGCCGTGGCTGTCGCCACGGACCGAGGACGCGACGCCGCCAGCGACGATGGATCGCTCGCGAGGACGACTGAGTTGT
>JADZDP010000109.1 GCA_020850995.1 Deltaproteobacteria bacterium | reverse complement strand
GTGGGCACGCTCACCAAGGCGCTGGCCGCGGGCTTGCGCTTGGGCTTCATCGTGGCGCCGCGCGCGCTGCGCGAGCGCGTGTTGGCGGCGCGCGCGGTGGTCGATCGCCAGGGCGATGCCGCCCTGGAACTGGCGGTGGCCGAGCTCATGGAGGACGGCGAGCTCTTGCGCCACGCGTGGCGGGCGCGTCGCGAGTTCCAGCGGCGCCGTGACGTGCTGGTGGCCGCGCTGCGACTGCGCCTCGGCGATGTGCTCGACTTCGAGGTGCCGCGCGGCGGCTTGGCGTTATGGGCGCGCGCGCCGCGCGTCGACGTGGAGGCATGGGCGGCGCGCGCGCTCGCCGCCGGAGTGCGCTTCTTCACCGGGCGTCACTACGATCCGCGCGGGCGCCCGTTGCGTGCCTTGCGCCTCGGCTTCGCGCACCTCGACGAGCGCGAGCTCGAGCGCGCCGTGGTGGTGATGGCGCAGACGCTGCCGCGGACACGGTAGAGTTCGACATGGACAGCGCGGGGTTGGTTGAGCTTGGTCCCTGCACCTTGGTGGAGCGCGCCGCGCGCCTCGTGGACGTCGAGCGGCGCTTCGGTCTAGGCCGTGCGGTCGAGGGTGGGCTCTTTCGGCTGCGTCTCTTTGGCGGCGACGGGCCGCCGCCGACCATCACGCCGGACTTCGCAGACTGGGTGGAGGCGCAGCTCGGCGCGCCGACGCTGTCGGTGCGCTTCCGACAGCACCGAGGCTCGAGCTACGCGTCCGCGAGCTACGACGAGCTGCGCGCCCTGCTCTTGCCCGAGGAGCGTTTTGGTGCGCGCAGCCCCGACGACAGCGCGTGGTTCGATGTCACCCCCGACGGCAACGCCGGCATCGCAGAGCGCGACCAGGCCCTGCACGCGTTGCTCGCCGCCCTGCACCCCGCGCTGCTTTGCTGCATCGTCGACGTGCGCCGCCTGGAGCTCGATGCCGCGCCCATGGGCATCTTCCTCCTCGCCAGCGAACGCGCCGGCGTGGTGTGTCTGGGCGCCACCGTGTCGCCCTCGGTGCAGCTCGACACGCGGGCACAGGCGGCGCTGTTTCGCGACGGAGCGACATGACCGCGTCGCGGTGGACGCATGGGCCGCCGAGCGCGACCGCGCGCTCGCGGTGTGAGGACGCATGCACGTAGCGCTGGTGCCAGTGGGGACGCGTGGCGATGTGGAGCCCATGCTCGTGCTGGGGGCGGCCCTGCAACGCCGCGGCCACGAGGTGATCGTGGGAGCGCCCGCGGACCACCGAGCGCGTATCGAGGCGCGTGGGTTCACCTACCACCGCGTCGGCATCGAGCTGCAGGCGCGGCTCCAAGAGCTCGAGCTGCAGCGCGTCTCGAAGCTGCGCGCGTTCCGTGAAGCGCGGCGCATCATGCTCGCCTCGGCGCCGACGGAGATCGACGACGCGGTCGCGGCCACCGATGGGGCTGACCTCGTCGTCAGCGCTGGTACTGGCTTCGGCGCCTTCCACGCCGCCGAGAAGCTTGGTGTGCCCTGCTGCAGCGCATTCTACGCGCCCGGCTGGATTCCGTCGGCGTCACATGCTCCCATCATGCTGCCGTTGCACGGGCTGCCGCGGGTCGTCAATCGATTGCTGTGGCGCATGATGCAGCGGCAGGGCGATTCGATGCTCCTCGCCCCGGTCAATGAGGCCCGCGAACGCCTTGGCTTGCCCGCGCTGCGCTCCGTGCTCCAGGCAACCCCGCACCGCGCGCTCCTCGCCTACGACCCGCTCTTCGGCGCGGCACCCAACGACGCCCAGGCGGTGCTGCCATCATGGCCACAGCTCGATGCTGTGCAGGTCGGTGCGCTCATCGATCAGGAGCGCCACCCGCTCGACGAGCGTGTCGAGCGCTTTCTCGCGAGCGGCGCGCCGCCCGTCTTCGTGGGCTTCGGTAGCGTGCCCGACGGCAACCCCGCGGTGCTCGGCGCCATGCTCGAGGCAGTCGCCTCGCGCCTCGACCAGCGCTTCATCTGGTCCCTGGGGTGGTCGAGCGGCGAAGTGCCCACCAGCGCGCGGGTCCTCGTCATTCGAGAGGCGCCCTTTGGAGCGCTGTTCCCGCGCTGCCGCCTGGTGCTGCACCACGGCGGTGCTGGCACGACGGCCACCGCGCTACGAGCCGGTGTGCCGCAGCTGGTGGTGCCGCACATCGCCGACCAGTTCTTCTTTGGCAGGCAGATCGCGGCGCAGGGCCTCGGGCCGCCGCCCATCCCGCGCAGACGGCTCACGGCCACCACGCTCGAGCGGGCGCTGCGCCGCTCCTTCGCGCTCGAGGAGCAGCTGCGTGCGCGTGCCCGCGAGCTCGCCGCGCAGGTGCCGGACGACCCGGTGGCGGCGGCGGTGACGGCACTCGAACGGTGGGCGCGTCCCGTGGCGTAGGAGCCTCATGGACCGCCGACCGCGAACGACTCTGGCCCCGGCGTTCCGTCGGGAGCGAAGGTGAAGATGCGTGCGCTGCCGAAGCCGACGATGACGCCGGCCGTCGTCACCCGCTGGTCCAACACCTCCACCGGCGCACACTCGTTGCCGGCGCAAACGAGGTAGAAGCCGGTGTCGACGCTCACCTCGTAGCGTTCCTCGACGGTGATCGCGAGCGGGCTGACCGTCCCGATGACGTCGGCGGCCGCGCCCGGGTCGACCACCTGCTCGTCGGTGGCATAGACGGCCAGGTCCCAGGTGGTGAAGCTGCAAGGGAGGCAGCCATCGCCGCGCGCCACGTCGCTCTCCGAGGCGACCACGCCGGCGAGCCCCTGTACAATCACCTCGGGAACAACTGGGGAGCTGGCGACCTGGCACGCGACCACGTCGCTCGGTCGGCAGCGTCCGTCGTGATCGACGTATTCGAACGGGCGACGATTGCAGGCTGCACCGAGCACCAGTGTCGCCGCGATAGCGACGAACGCCAGCTCCGTCGACGAACGCACCATCTCATTGCTCATGGGGAACACCTCGTGCCGTGCAGGCAGCAGACGCGCAGTCATGCAATGCACGCGCGAGAAAGCGATTGACCTCGGAGGGGTGGGACATCGTGATCAGGTGTCCAGCGCCTTCGACCAACTCGCACGCGACATGTGGGGGAGGCGCGATGATGTGGTCGCGGCTCCCGTGGATGCGGAGGAGGCGCGTCGAGGAGGGAAGCTCGCGCGGCCGCCAGTGGCGCAGCGCCGCCGTGGCCCAGGCCATAAATCGCGGTGACGCGGCACGCAGCATCTCGCAAAAGAGCTCACGCTGTTCATTGCTCTGCGCACCAAACAGCGCCGCGGCGACGGGAGCCAGGCGCTGCAATGCGTGCAAGCCCCACGTGGCGGCGGTGCCCGCAAGGGGTAGGGTCGCGCGCAGCGGCGCGCGCAGTGCGTCGAGCGACGACGCGCTGCCAAGCAGGAGGAGCGTTGTGGGACGAAGCAAATGCGCAAGCTCCCACGCGACAAAGCCGCCGAAGGAGGCGCCCCCGAGCAGCGCGGGCTTGCCTGAGAGCGCGGAGGCGACCCGCACAGCATAGCGCGGGAGATCGTCATCGGGCGCCGGCGCCGGCCACGCGGGGACTGCGAGCATAGGAAAGGCCGCGAGCTGCGCGCTGAAGAGCCGATGATCTGCACCGAGGCCCGGGAGCAAGCAGCCGGTAGGCGGCGGCGCGCTCATCTGCCGCTCCTGCGTTGCGCGGTCCCGCGCTCAGGGCGGGCGCCCGTACCGTTCACGGCAGGCACGCGTCATCGAGCACGGTGATGTTCTCGACCTCCACCGTGGTGTCGAGTTGGTCGGCGAACTGATTGGCCCCCACCTGAAACCAAGCGTTATTGGCCCACGGCACTGGTGGCAAAGATTCGAAGAGCGCCTCGAAGTTCACTCCGTCCTCGCTCCACTCCACGAGCGTCTCGGCCGCGCGATAGCGGCTGCGCACCCAGACGGGCCCGTCGATGGTGATGGAAGACGACGCGAGCTCATCGGCCTCCGTCTCGAAGCGCGAGGGGCCCTCCATCAGCACGGTCTCGGCGTAGCGCCCGTCGTTCGCCACGGCGGGCGAGAGTAACAAGAAGGCCTGGGTGCCGTAGGTGAGCGGCGGCTGACGAAACGTCACGGTCACCGCGCGGTTGCGGAAGTCGTTGGCGGCGTCGAGGCCGAACAGCAGCAGGCCGGTGGGGCCGAGTGCCGGACCCGGGAGCCCGATGACGAAGGCGCCGTCGGCGACGCCCACGGTGGTCGGCGCGATCGCCTGGGTGAAATAGTCCGGGTTGAGCGCATCGAAGTCGTCTTCGAGCACCGGCACGCACACCGCGTCACAGTTGCCGCGCGCGATACGTGCGTCGTCGAACAGCGGCTGCGCAACCACTTCATCGCCAGCGTCGAGCAAGAGGCCAAGCACGAGGCGCGCGGAGGCGAGGTACGAACGGGCCGGGCGCGCACCGAGGACCACACGCCCATCGACGGCGTCCACGGCGAACACGACCTGTTCGCCGATCTCGAGGCGCAGCCGCATTCCCGGCGCCACGACCAGCGCCGCGCTCTCCGCGCCGTTCTCGGTCATGAGCCGAGCGGCACCGTCGCTCGCGATTCGCAGCTCGTCGTAGCTGCCAAAGCCGTCGGTCGCGACCAGGATGGAGATGTCGTCCGCGTTCGATGGCAGCTGCGCGAGGCGCGCAGTGAGCACCGTGCCGCGGACGTCCATCGGCCGAGTCCACAGCGATACGTCTTCGTCGTCCGCCGAGCGCCGGCCCTGGGCCCAGAGGCGTCCGTTGCGGTTCTCGATGAGGCCATCCGGCGCGTTGATGAGCTGCTCCCACACGGGCAACGGGGTGGCCGTGGAGAACCGGTCATCGGCGACGATGGTGCAGGGCTCGCCTTCGCCCTCGCCCTCTCCTTCACCTTCGCCCTCTCCCTCTCCCTCTCCTTCACCTTCACCTTCACCTTCGCCCTCTCCCTCTCCTTCACCTTCACCTCCGCCTTCGCCCTCGCCCTCGCCTTCGTCGCCGGGCTGGTCGGTCTGGCAGGAGCCGCCCGCACACACGAGTCCGTTAAGGCAATCGGCGTCGGAGTTGCAGCGCGCCGCGCTCTCGTCGGGGCAGGCTGCTGCAAGCGTCATCGCCGCAAGTGCGCTGAGGAGACAGGCGCGCGCATCCATGGCCAGAGCATAGCGGGCGCTTCGTGGCAGCGCGCGAGTCGCACCGCTTGCGTCCCGCCCCAGCCGATGCATCTCCGCTCACATCGCAAGCTCCCTGCAGCGGAGACCAGTTGTAGTGATCGAGCCTGGCGCAGGGACCTGCCAGGAGCCCAAGAGGTTCCGCAGCCCCGTACCTCGTCGTACGCAGCGAGGACACGACGCAGGGATCGTGGCAAGGACCAAGCCCGGCGACCATCAATGCAACTGGTCTCCGCTGTAAACGCCAACGGCGCCTTGCGCTGCTGCAGCATGGCGCCCAGGGTCACGGGGCTGGTGGCGCGCGCACCTCGCAGCTCCTGGTGCAGCAGCGCGTCCTCGGCAAGGCACCGCCTTCACGAACCACTACGTCGACGAGCGCGGCATGCCGCGCCAGCCGAGGAGAGCGAAACGTCACGAACCGTCGCCTGCGGGCCCCCATGCCGGGTGGTGGGGGAGGGGAACGGCGAGGGGCTGGTGAGCTCGTCGTCTCCCATCCTGATCGCCAATCCTTGTTCGCTGGCGCGCGCCAGCACCGGCGCTGCCTTCGCGGTGCCTTGCGCGGCGCAGGGACATGTTCACGTGTCGCGCAAGGGACCTCGAGGTTGAACCGTGAGCACCGAGGGATCTCCTCTATCTGGGAGGATCCGGCTGGCAGCCGATCCAGGTCTCTTCTTTCGGGCGTGCACCGGTCGTCGTGTGTCCGTTTGACAGATCGACGATGAGCACAGGGCGAACGTTACTCTCGTCGTAGGGCGAGTGCGGATCGACCTCGACCTCGACCTTGTTGCGCCCAAGGGCTCGTGCGCCGGGGCAGATGGTCCGAAAGCGTAGCTTGAAGTTGCTGCGGGTGACCCACACCCAGGCATGACGCCGTCTTTCCGTGTCGACCAGAATCACCCCGTGGTGCGTCGCGAGCAGTCGTCTCCCGGGGCGCTCGACAAGGAGCAGCGGGGCATCAAGGTCACCGGCGATGCCGGACTTCATGTGCGTATCACCGAGATAGGTCACCCAAACCGCGCCCTTCGATTCCGGCGCGAGCGCGAGCGCGAGCCTGCGGTCGCGCACGAGGATGGTGTGCGTTGATGGGTGAACCGGGACGAGCCCGTCGTGCCATCGGCGCCGGTTGGATCCCGCGATCGAATCGAGGAGCCACGCCAGGGATGGGTCTGGAGTGTCGCAAACCTGCGCGAAGAGGCGATGCTCGAGGGCCTCGCGCACGCGATCATTCCCCGACTCGGCCAGCGGCTGCGGCACCTCGGAGACGTTCAGGATCGAGCCGAAGTGGATCTCCACGGTGCCCGAGAAGCGCCGCCCGTTCGACGAGAGCGTCAGCTCCCAGCTCCTCCCCGCCATCTGCGAGCCGAACCCGCCTTCGGCCTTCCACGTCTCGGCGATACCGTCGCCATCGACGTCGTCCATCGACGCTCCTTCGCTTCCGGGACGGCAGTCGCTCGCGAGGATGAAGAGCAAGGTCAGCGAAGCGATCATCGTGAAGCACCTCGATGCCGTGCGGCGTGGGGCTGCGTGTGCCACCCTACCATCGTGGCGCCATCAACCGTGCCAAGGCGTAGAGCTTCGCATCGCGAGGGGTCCGTTGGTTTCGGTCGCCAGGATCATGGGTCCATGATTCGGCGACCTCGCCCGGCATGGGGCCAGCACTCGCCCGGGCCATGGGGCCAGTCGGTAGCTGACCGAGGGAGAGACTGCCGAGAAACAGACAAGGTGCTGCGAACGCCCCCACAAGGCGGGTGACGGTCGTTCTCAACACCGCGTCCGCGAAATCCGATCGCAACGCGGCGCTCGGAGCGATAATATGTCCGTCAATCAATATGACTGTCGCTCGAGAGTCCACGACCGATGTCGCCCCGCGGCGAGGTACCCGTCCGCCAGAGCCGTGGGTGACGGCGGCAGCCGTCGCGCGAAGCGTCGCGCTGCGGGCGTCCGTCACGAAACGAAGTTGGGTGCAGCTCACGTGCTGATCAGGCTGCATGCTTGAGTGTCCGCTCGTGATGGAATCCGAGGGCGGCGTCGAGGCGTCCGCTCTGTGCGAGGGAGCGCACGTAGAGGATCGCACGCGCACCTTCGCGGGACCACTTGGCGCCGCTGATCTTGAGGCGCTGCGTCACCAGCGTCTTGCATGTGGCCTCGACGGCACCGCTACCGAGGTCGAGGTTGTCGTTCGCCGCCTTCGTGTAGTTGAGGAACGGCAGCTGCCCCTTGATGTATCGCGCGTGCTTGTTGACGGCGTTCTGCCGCGGCTTCGCCATGCGCGCCCCCAGCACGCGGAATGGGTCGCGCAGCCAGTTCATCACCCAGCGTGCACCGCCCTTCTCGTGCTTCAAGACGTGGCAGAGCCGCGCGCGCATTGCGTTGCGCAGGAGCTCGTCGTCAGGAAAGATGGTGCGCAGCGCGTCGGCGATGTGCTCGACGACGTGGAAGAAGTCCGTGATGTGCAGCGCCTCGGGGAACCGCTCGAGCAGGTGGGCACGGAGGTCCGGCGCGCCATCGATTACGACTTCCGTCTTCAGGCGCGGGCGCTTCTTGAGGATTGCGCGGACCTCGCGCTCAACGCGGTCCATGATCGTCGCCTTTCCCTCCTCGGGCATCTCGCCGAGCTTGATGGTCTCGATGCGGTCGCCGCGGACGTTGAGCAGCGAGATCGTCGCCGCAGTCGCCTGCTTGTAGCCCTCGCCGCGCAGGTTGAACGAGAGGCCATCGACGCTGATGACGACAGCGCGGGCCTCCTCGGGCAGGGATCGTCGGCGGATGCGAGCGGTGAAGAACTTTGCCTCCTCGTCGCGCAGCGCGTTGCCGACGGCGACGGTTGCCCGCTTCATGGTTGCGCTCGACAGTCTCTGCCCCGTCGCGCGCTCAATGATCGCGTTCGCCCTCTCGGCAGGGATCTCGGAAACGGTCTCCACGACAACCCTGCCGAGGTCCGGCATGTAGCGGCCCTCCATCACTCCACGGCGTTCTTCGTAGGGGCAGCGCGTCGGGCCGTTGCGCACGGCGCGGTAGAGTTTCCGACGGACCCGCATGGGTCCACGCAGCGATCGGTACGTCTCGCCAGAATCGAGGATCGCTCGCCACTCCACGTCGTCCTCGACAAAGACGTCGGGCTCTTCATCATCCTCGCTCTCAGCAGCCTCGATCGCCTGGCGCGTCACCTCGTCGCTCGCCGCGTAGACCGCCGCGAACGCCTCGATCGACGACTTCGGGTGGCGCGCGGCGTGAAGGCGTGCGCGCGCCTCGTGCAGAAGCCGAATCGCAGCCTCGGCCACCGCGCGCTCAGCCTCATCGTGGACAGCGACCGGGCGCACCTGCGATCCTCCCTCGGTCCTCTTGCTCTTGCGCGGCTTCTTCTTCGGAGTGCGTCGTGTCGTCATCCCTCTGGGCTACGCAACGAGCCGACGTGTCGAAATCGATCGTTCACCCGATCGACGAAACTGGCCCGGGGTGCTCAGCCTGTGATCTGCACCC
>JADZDP010000108.1 GCA_020850995.1 Deltaproteobacteria bacterium | reverse complement strand
CGTCCCAAAACGCGTGCTCGCGGACGGCAACCACGTCAGGCACGCGTGCATCGACTACGCCGACTCGGTTGGCGTCGAGGTCGACGCGCCGCCGAACAAGCGCGCGAAACCGCGCCCGAGCGACAGCAAGGCGGTACGCGCGTGGCGCGCCCGCATGACCACCGACGATGCCAAGCGCATCTATCGCGGACGCGCTGCCCTCGCCGAGCTCCCCAACGCTTTCCTCAAGAGCCACTTCGGGCTCGATCGTGTCCTCGTGCGCGGCGTCGCCAAAGTGAAGTGCGTCGCGCTGCTGGCAGCGATCACGTTCAACATCGTCCAGAACGCCGCCTACCTCGCCTGACGCCGAGGCCGAGGAACACGAGGCCCAAAGCAGCCAGCGCAGCGATCGACCGTCGCCCGTCGCCCGTCGCCCGAAGCCCGAAGCCGACGCCCGCGCCCGACGCCCGATCACCGAAAAACCCGACGACCCGCCGGCCGAAGACCGATTTGCTGTCGGCCTCTCAGAGCTTCTCGAAGCTGAAGTGCTGCCCGCCTACCGAGGCGTCGGCGATGAGGCCGCCCTTGCTGAGGGTCACGATGGCGACGCCGTCGCTGTAGCCCATCTCACCTTGCGCCGCGGCGCTGCCTGCGGCCGCCGTGGCGCGCGCGTTCAGCTCGAGGCGCCCGGCGACGAAGCGCTCGTAGGCCGCCTTGTCCTTGAAGAAGATGATCTCGGTGTAGGCCTCGCCGCCTGCGCCCAGGCCGATGCTCACTTGCGCGAGCGTGGTCTTCCCCGTGCGTTTGCCCTGCCTGTAGACGAAGCCCTCGCCGTAGGCGCCACCCACCGCGAAGGCGCCGCGGCCAACCGTGGGGAAGATTGCGTAGCCGTAGGCGGACTTGAGCAAGGGCTTGGCCACGGCGCTTTGCCTGACGGTGCTCATGGCGGCGCGCACCTCGTCGTCGCTGGGGAAGGCGAGGGCCGGCGCGGCCAGGGCGAGCGCGAGCAGCGCGGTGAGGGGTCTGAGCGCGTGGAGCGGCGACATGGTTCCTCCGAGGTGCCCGCACAGGAAAGCAGCCGGCGACGCAGGGGACTACGACACGTGGCGGAAAACGCGCGAAGGGCAGGTGAGGTCAACGCCGCGGTGCGTACCAGCGACGGCGAGCACCGCGGGGCGCGTGTTGGCTTCCTGGTGCGCGCGTCGGCCCGTGCACCGCCCCGTCATCGGCGTCGACGCGGGGAGCGCGCCGCCCTGATCTTTCGTGACGACTCGTTGGGTTCGCTCGAGGGCCATGCTAGCGCGCGACCATGCTGATCGCCGCGCTCGCCCTCGCCGCCGCCACCCCCCAACCCCTGCCGCCGATGGAGCGGCTGCCGCTGCACGTGCGGGAAGCCCTCGAACGCGCCGAGCGCCCCGTCGCCACCTACGTGCCGGCCGAAGCGCCGAGCCGGATGTACGCCGCCGGTGCACCGCTGGTCATCTACCTGAACCGTTGGGGCGGCTCGTACCGTTGCGGCGACGACAACTCCTCCATCAACTCCTCCTCGATCGCCTGCGGCCTCGCCGCCAACGCCGACGTGGGCCCCTTCTCCCTCGGCGACGACGCCTGGACCGAGGTGCGCGACTGCGTGGCCGAGCTGTTCGCGCCCTTCTCCATGCACGTCACCGACCTCGAGCCGCTCGCGGGTGATTACATCGAGGCGGTCGTGGGCGGCTCGCCCGAGCAGGCCGGCATGAGCGCGTCCGTGGGCGGCGTGGCGCCGTACTCGTGCGACGTGATCCCGCAAGCCATCGTCTACGCCTTCGCCGACGTCTACGGCAACGACCCGCGCGGCATCTGCGAGACGGCGGCGCAGGAGATCGCGCACGCCTTCGGCCTCGACCACGAGTACCTGTGTGCGGACCCCATGACCTACCTGCTCGGCTGCGGCGACAAGGCCTTCGTCGACGAGTACGTGCCCTGTGGCGAGTACGAGCCCCGCGAGTGCACCTGCGGCGAGCCCACGCAAAACAGCGTGCAGTCGATGCTCACCCTGTTCGGCGCCAGCGACGGCACGCAGATCGAGCCCTTGGTGGATCTCGCGCCGCCCGCGGTCGAGCTGCTGGCGCCACTCGAAGGCGCCATCCTGACCGCCAACACCGAGCTCGTCATCTCAGCCGTGGCCAGCGACGACGTGGGGCTAACGGTGGTGGAGCTGCAGTGGGACTTCACGGGCGAGGCCTTCTTCTGCCCCTCGGTGGACGACTCCTACGAGTGCACGCGCGAGGGGACCAGCTACACCTGGAAGCTCGACGCCGGGCTCGGCGGCCGCAGCTTCCGCGTCCACGTGCGCGACGTGGCCGGCAACGAGGCCACCAGCGACGACGTGAGCGTGTGGCTCTCCAACGACGGCAGCGGGCCGCCCGACGACCGCGTGCCGCCGATGGTCATCGTGGGGTCGCCGCTCGACGGCGCCACCGCGGTGGCGGGCGAGCCCATCCCCATCATCGTCACCGCCGCCGACGACCACGGGCTGGCGTCGGTCATGCTCTTGTGGGAGGGGCCCTTTGGCGTCCGTGAGGTACCGTGCCCGTACGAGGACGACCGCAGCAGCTGCACCGTCGAGGGCAAGACCTACACCTGGGTGATGTCGTCGCGTCGCGAAGGCGAGCGCAGCTTCAGCGTCCGCGCCGTCGACGTGGTGGGCAACGTCACCGAGAGCCCGCAGGCCACCATCGAGCTGCTCGAGGCGGCCGAGCTGCCCGCCGACGACGGCGACGACAGCTTCGACCGCGCGCGGTCGCTCGGCTGCGGCGAGTCGCTCGAGCTGGTCAACCACGACGCCGACTTCTTCGTGGTGGTTGCGCCCGCGGGCACCGACGTGGAGCTGAGCGTCGAGGGCGGCGACGGCGCACGGGTGCTCGCGTTCGACGCCAACGCCGCGATCCTCGAGGAGGGCAAGCGCGCCGTCGGCAGCGTGGCCACCGACGCGCCTATGACCTTCGCCGTGGTGCCCGAGCGGCAGAGCGACGCGGCCTATACCGTGAGCGTGGTGTGCACCGCGCCAACGCCGCCCGCTACCTCATGCGTGTCGTGCAGCGCCGGCGCCGGCGCCGCACCCCTGGCGCTGCTCGCGCTCTTGCGCCTGCGCCAACGACGCTGATCAGGGCGTCAGCGTGTTCGACCGCGCCCCCGCCGCGCCGTCGTTGCCAGCGCCGTTGCCGCCCGCGCCGCCGAGGCCGAGCGTGAAGCTGTTGCCGCTCTGCGACACGCTGGCGCCACCGCCGACGAGGATGCCGACGGAGGGGCCCCCCGCGCCGCTGCCGCCGTGGCCGCCGCGTCCGCCGTCACCGCCGTCGCCGCCGCGGCCGCCGTTGCTGCCGTCGTCTTGTTCACCGCTTCCGCCGTAGGTGGCGTTGCCGGCGTTCGGCGCGTTGGCGCTCGGGAAGTCGAGCGCGCGCCGATAGCCATCGCCGCCGCTGCCCCCCGGCTGCCCGGTGCCGCCCACGCCGCCCACGCCGCCAGCCGAGGTGTGCAGCGCGCAGGCCACCACGCTGATCGTCGAGCCCCACGCGTAGATGGCGAAGGAGCCGCCGGCCGAGGTCGCGCCGGTCCCGATGGCGCCGCGGCAGCCGCCGGCGCCACCACCACCGCCGCCGGCGCCGTACGAGTTGCAGTCCGTGTTGCCGCCGCCGCCGCCGCCGCCGCCGCCACCGCCCTCGCCGTGCGTGCCGAGCGCGCCGTCGCCGCCGTCGCTGGGCGCGTATCCCGCCGATGCATAGCTCGCCGCGCCCGCTGCGCCGTTCACCCCTGCCGCGCCGTTGGCGCCGCTTTGGCCCCAGCCCGAGAGCAGCGGATCGGCGTCGCCGCGGTCGTCGGCGATGCCGGCACCACCACTCGCGCCACCGCTCCCTGGGGAGCCCGGGTCGCCGTTGCCGCTGCCGTGCCCCGGATCGCCGCCGCGTCCGCCGCTGGTGCCGCACGCTGAGGTGCCGCCAGCGCCGCCGTTGGGCTCCGAGCAGCCGGAGCAGGGCCAGTCCGAGTCCTCGCACCCCTCCTGACCCGAGAGGCCGTCGCCGCCCACGGACCCCGTGCCGCCAGGGCTCGTGCCGGCGCTGCCAGCGCCGCCGGCACCAGCGCGCAGCGTGGTGGCGCGGAAGCTGAGGTTGGTGGTGCCCGTAACCAGCGCCCCGTACGCGCTCTGCGCGCCGGTAGCGTTCTGGCCGCTCACGTCGAGGCGATCGATCACCGTGCTCGCCGATAGGTTCTGCGCGCGCAGCGCGATGCGGTTGGCCACCTGCACCACGCCGATGGCGACGTCGCTGCGATCCCAGTCGCTGCTCTCGAAGCCGCCGTAGATGCTGACACCGTTCGACAGGTTGAGCGTGGAGCCGAGCGTGTAGGTGCCGCCCGCAACGTAAACGTCGAGACCGGCGCTCAGCGCCTGCGCATACGCCACGTCGAGCGAGCGCAGCGGCTGATCGCGTGTGCCCGGGTCGCTGTTGTTGCCGAGGGGCGAGACGAACACCGCGCCGCCAAGGTCACCGTCGATGCCGTCGCAGTTCTGATCGGTGAAAGGCGCGTCGGCCTCGGGCAGGTCGACGCCGGGGATGATCGTGCACTCGTACTCGCAGCCGTCGCTGCCCGTGGTGTTGAGGTCGCCGTCGAGATCGACGAAGCCAGCCGCGCACGCGTAGCTGCAGCTATTGCCGTTCTGCGTCACGGTGGTGCCAAAGAGCGGGTCGCAGGTGCGACCGCGGCCGAGCAAGGTGATGGCGGCGCTCGGGTTGGTGGCGTCGTTGTTGACGACGGTGAGCGACTCGGCCGCGTTGCCGGGGGTGGCGGCGTTGAAGGTGATGGCGAGCGTCAGCGACTGGAAGGTGTCGAGCACGGCAGGGATGGCCACGCTCGGCACCACCGAGAACGCTCCCGCGGGTAGCCCAATACTCGCGATCACCAGGGGACCGAAGCCGGCGTTGGTGACGGTGACGTTCTCCGTGCTGCTGGTGCCGACGTCGAGCGTGCCGAAGTCCACCGTGGTGGCCGAGAGCGCGATGTCGGGTTGCACGGTCTGACCGCTGAGCTCGACGTCGAAGTACGGCGCGGCGGGATCATCGCTCACAATGCGCAGCGTGGCGGTGTCGGGCGGCGCGTACTGCAGACCGCCGTTGTAGGTCACGGTGACGGTGAGGTTCGGCGCGACATCGTCGGGATCGGCGAGCGGGTCGACAGTGGTCGGCAGGGTGGGCGCGGTGACGGCAAAGCGCGCCGAGCCCGCGCCGGAGATCGAGATCGACTCCACGCTGAGCGAACCCGGGCCGAGGTTCCTGATGGAAAGTTGCTGCTGCGCGGAGTGCAGCGCGTAGACCATGCCGAGCGCGAGGGTGTCGGGCGCGGTGATGGCCGGCGCCTCGCGCGCGTCCGCCTGGAGCGACACGTTGACGTCGTCGGATTGGAGCGCGTCGATGGCGAGCACATCGTCGAACGAGCCAGCGGCTGCGGGATCGATGGACACGGTGACGTTCGCCTGGCCGCCCGGCACCAGCACCGCGGGGAAGCTGAGCGCATGCTGGAGCTGCCACGCGGCGCCGCTGGCCAGCGCCAAGCCCACGATGCTCTCGTTGCTGCCACCAACGTTCTCGATGGTGAGCTGTTGGGTCGACGTGCGCCCCACGAAGGCCGAGGGGAAGCTCACGGCGCCGGGCGTGACCAGCAGGTTGCCGAGCGTGCCCGTGCCCGTGAGCGCGATGTCTTGCTGCACGAGGTCGCCCTGGGAGTCGAGCGCCAGCGTCAGCGTCGCCGTGTGGCCGCCCGCGCTCACGGGCGTGAAGCGCACGTGCACCACGACGGTGTCGAGGGGCGCGCCATCGGCGGCGCGACAGGTGCCGGCCGTGCATGCGGTGGCGGCGGGCGCGCAATCTTGCAGCCCGCTGCAGAAGCCGTCGAACGCGGGCAACACCAGCCCCGGCTGATCGACGCTCACGGTGAACGGCCCCGCGGCGGGCGTCATGGTTGCGCTCGCGAAGGTCAGCACCGAATCGCTGCCGCCTCGGTTGCGCACATAGAGCACGATCTCTTGCTGGCCGCCGATGGGCGTGGACCCGTAGCCGATGTCGAGTACGTCGGGCGCGAGCAGCGCCGGATCACGGGTGACCGACAACGTCGGCGTACCCTTGAACTCGGCGTGCAGCGAGACGCTGAGCAGACCGCCCGCGCCCGAGTGCACGATCTCGAGGTCAGCGTCGTCGGGGGTGCCGTCGTCGGGCGTGTGCGTGAGGTAGACGCCCACCTCGCCGTCGGGCTGCAGCTCGATGTCCTGCGGCCCCACCGGCTCGGACCTGAAGGTGCTGCTGGGCGCGTCGTCGTCGATGACCATCTGTAGGATGCGCAGCGGCGCCGTGCCGGTGTTCTTGAGCGTGATGGAGCGCTCCACCAGCACCCCCGGCCGCTCGGCGCCAAACTCCACGTCGGCGCTCGGCAGCGCCACCAGCACGCCGCCAGCCTCGCCCTCTCCTTCCCCTTCGCCCTCACCCTCGCCCTCGCCCTCGCCCTCCCCCGTGCCCGCCACACACGTACCATTCGAGCAGAGCTGCCCCGCGGCGCAGTCGACGTCGAGCACGCAGTCGTCCGCCGGGCCGTCGCCCGTCGGTGGCTGGTCGCAGCCGCAGCGGGCGAACGCGAGGGACAAGGGCAGAAGCAGGAGGGCGCGTGCGTGCATGACGTGGTCTCCGTCGAGGGGACGCGGCATGGTAACAGGCCCGTCGTCGACGAGAAGCCTGATCTCGCGGCGTTCGCTCTGCTCACCCGACGCTACCGCTCGCATTCCGCCCGCGGACGCGGCACCATGACGTCGTGCGCACGCTGGTCCCCGCCCTGCTCACGTGTCTGCTGCTCGCGCGCTGCACCTGCGGCGAGACGCTGACCGAGCTCGTTCCCGACATCGACGTCGACCCAAGCGCGCGTGAGCTATCGCGCCAGATCGTTGGGGCGCCGACCACGCTGATCGTGCAGGTGGGCAACCGCGGCACCGGCGTCCTGGAGCTTCACGCGCGCGTGGAGCCTCTCGACCAGGGCTTCACCATCGCGAGCGCGCCCGACACCATCCGCGCGCGCCTGGCGGCGGACGTGACGCTCACCTTCACGCCGCCAGTGCGCGGGAGCTTCAACGCCGCGCTGGTGCTTCAGAGCAACGACCCCGACGAGCCCGAGCTGCGCATCCCCTTGAGCGGCGAGGGCGGGCCGCCGCTGCTCGAGGTGTCCCCCGCCAGCGTCGACTTTGGTGTCGTCAACGAGGGCGCGACGGCAGAGCGCCTGGTCACGGTGGCCAACGTCGGCTTCGACGTGCTCGCCGAGCTCGCGGCCACGCTCGAGGATGGCTCGGAGCTCACGCTCGATGCGAGCGCGCTGCCTTCGTCGCTCGCCCCCGGCGAGGACGCGCTGGTGTGCGTGCTGCTGGCACCGAGCGCGAGCAGCGCAGCCCTCGAAGACGAGGCCGGCCTGCTCTACGACGCGTTACTGGTCAGCAGCGCCGACGGGGACGCACGCGTACCCATCAGCGCTGGCGTCAACCTCGCGCCCGTGGCCATCGCCGTGGAGGAGCTGACGCGGCTGCACTCGGTGAAGGTCAACGTCGGCCGCCCGTACATCATCGACGGCAGCGAGAGCTTCGATCCCGAGGGCGACGCCTTTACCTTCATGTGGACGCTGTTGGCGCGGCCCGCCGGCTCGTTCGCCGCGCTTGTGGGGCAGGGCCAGCCCACCACGCGCCTCAGCGCCGACGAGGTCGGCGGCTACCAGGTCGAGCTGCGCACTACCGACGAGCACGGCGCCTTTTCCTCCGACGTGGTGACGCTGTTGCCGCGCGACCTGGCGGTGGTGCTGCGGTGGCAGACCGACGCCGGCGCCACCTGTCAGGGCTACGACGAGGCCGCATGCGCCGCGCTGCCCCCCAACGAGCGCGACGACGTCTGCTGCGGGCAGAGCGACCTCGATCTGCACCTGCTCCGCCCAGGCGCCGCGCTCGGTGACGCGGGCAGCTGTCCGGGCACCTGCGACGATGCGCAATGCACCGAGATCGGCGACGACTCCGCCGCCACCTGTCGGCAAGACGGCGGCGATTGCGCGTGGAACAACAAGGCGCCGGAGTGGGGCGCCAGCGGCCGCCTCGACGATCCCCGCCTCGACGTCGACGACGTGCGCGGCGGCGGCCCCGAGGTCACCACGCTGGACCTGCCCGAGGACGGGGCCTATCGCGCGGTGGTGCACTACTGCAACGACCGCATCGGGGAGCCGACGCTCGCCACCGTGGAACTCTACGTCGAGGGCGCGCTGCGCGCGAGCGCCGGCCCTGAGCTGCTCGCGCAGGGCGACGCGTGGACGGCCAGCACCATGCTGCGCGAGAGCGGCGCGTGGACCTTCGTGTCACCGCCGGGCGTGGTCGAGGACGCGCCCGTGGGCCTGTGCTCGCCATGAGCGACGTGCGGCGTGCTTTACAGCGGTTCCAGCGTCCGTTGATTCGTTCCTCGCTCGGTCCTTGCCCCGATGGCTGCGTCGCGTGCTCGGCACGTGCCGACGGGCACGCGCCTCCGCTGCTCCTTGCCCTCGTGGCAAGCCCCTT